>JALRGY010000050.1 GCA_023253325.1 Candidatus Nanopelagicales bacterium
TGAACAAAGCAATGGAGAACACCTGCGTTTTGTCCACTGAATCAAACCACAGGAACTCGGTGTAGAAACCGGTGAAAATCACGAAGGCAATGACAATGACTGCCAAGACAATGATTGTGGGAAGCAGAACGCCACCCTTGCGGCGCGGTTCGGTCTCGGGTGTCAAGGTGGTCACAGGACCAACCTACGTCAAGTTGCTGGGCATTTTCCAACCGGTAGACCAGATGCCCAGTGGCCCAGCTCACCAATTGCTTCAGAGAGGGTCGAAACCGGGACTACCGTGAGGCCTTCGGGGATATGCCCCTGCGCCTCCGCACAGTGCTGCGCCGGCATGAGGAACAATTCGGCCCCATCAGCGCGGGCGCCGGCTAACTTCTGTCGAATACCTCCAATGGGCCCAACGGTTCCATCGGGCTTGATGGTTCCGGTTCCCGCGACGGCTTTGCCATCCGTCAAGTCGGCCGGAGTGAGTTTGTCCACGATGCCGGTGGCGAACATGAGCCCCGCACTTGGGCCGCCCACAGCAGTGAGCGTGAACTCAATGTCAAAATCCGCTGAATACAACTCCCCCACGGAGATTCCAATGTAGGGAACTCCTGCATTATCGGGATTTTCCGCAGATGTGACCAGGATCTGCTCGTCCTGTGCCGCGCGTCGGATGTCGAAGGTGAACTCGGTACCCACAGGGGCTTTTTGCACGGCAGAGACAACATCACCCGGTGCACTGACGGGCTCGCCGTTCACCGCAATGATTTGGTCTCGTGGCTGGAAAATTCCGTCAGCCGGGGCATCAACGACTACTGCAGTGGCCACAATTTCAGTTTGAATTGGCAGATCCAAGAAATTCAAAGCCGCAGCAACGGCATCGGATTCAGATGTGCTGAACATCGCGGCATTGCGTGCTTTGACCTGTTCGCCGCTGATGTCATCGGGATAAATGAGTTCACGGGGAACGACAGCATCAGCCGCATTGAACCACGACCCAACAGCGTCAAAAAAAGTTAACCCTCCCCGCGGGCCACCCGACTCCCTGACCGTGGTCATGTTGAGGGTTCCGGTCGTGGGGAAAGTCTCGGTGCCCGAAATAGAAATGACATCAGCACCATCAAACTGTCCGATCACATTGAATGTCGGTCCTGGCGCGAGTTTGACATAGGGGACCGGAAGCACCAACGCCACCGCAAACAAAGCCACGGTGACACCCACACTTGCCAGGAACGCGATCAGACTGCGTCTGCGCTGCGATCTGACCCCGGCTGGCTCGGATTCGTGCCCGAAGTCTGATTCAGTCACGATCGTCGGGATTCCTTTGTATCCGGACGTGCCCATGGGGGCGATTCATTGCCTCCTGCATGGACGCGAACTTTCCCAGATCATGGTGTTCCGTTGGTCGACGGAAATAACTCACCAAGGCACCAATGCCTAGCGCAATAATCACGGCCCCCACCGGAATGAGCCACCACAACAACGCTGACACGCGAACTCCACTCTTTGCAATCGATTAGTACCGTTCAAGCCAAGCAAACTCAACGCCCGAGCTTTCGGGCTCAAGGCTCTCGCCATTGTGCCATGGGTCCCGTTTCGCTGCTAAAGGCCAGTAATGGGAGTCGCCAACTCCACCAATCTCCGAACACTCGGGTCAAGATCCGTGATCTCGGTGCCTACCGAGTCAACAGACCACCATTTGGTGTGCAAATCCTCTCCATCAGAGCGCGTGGAGGTCTTATCCACCAGTGCAATGAACTGAACATCCCAATGCACGCTCTGTGCTCCTGCACACGGGACCTGGTGTCGGTCCAATTGGACGGGAATTTCCATTAAGACAATATCGTGGTAGCCACTTTCTTCATGGCACTCCCGAAGCGCAGCCGCGGCAAACGATTCATCATTGGTTTCAATATGCCCACCAAATTGCAGCCACCTGCCAACTTTGGGATGCATGAGTAAATTCACTTCGCGGTTAACTGGATCGAACATAAGCGCACTCGCTGTGAAATGGCCCGCTCGCCGCGCCCGCTCCAGCGATAGCGCGTCACTGGCAAGCAACTCGCGGTACTCCGTCATTAAATCAAGGGAACTGCGCTCGGCAAATAAATCGAACTGGCCTAGTGCATCAAATTGCTGCATGGACTACTTATCAAGATCGCTGATATCAATGTCGCTGATATCAATGTCATCACCACCACTGTCCAAGAATCCCAGCGGATCCTGAAGATCCTCCGCATTCGGCAAGAGATCTGGGTGAGCCCAGAGAGCATCGCGCTGAGCGATTCCATCGCGCGAACGAAGTGCAGCAAAAACAGTGTGCGCCTCGCGGAAAGATCGTGGACGCAACTGCATCCCGACCAAAGTGCTGAACGTCAATTCGGCAGGGCCTCCCGTTGCCCGGCGCCGACCCATGGTCTCCCGTAATTGGGGCAAACTTGCAAGTCTTCCTTCAACCGCCTCCGTGACAACGTCATCAACCCATCCTTCGATCAAGGCCAACAATGTTTCAAGCCGGGAAATCGCCGCACGTTGCTCAGGAGTGTCTTCAGGCTCTAGGACACCTGAAGCCATTATCTCTTGCAGAGCTTCGGGGTTGGTCATGTCAACGTCAGAGAATTTCTCGCCCAACATGTTCATGTTCACATCCATGTACCGCGCATACTCTTCAACGGCGGACATGAGACGCGAGCGCAACCATGGAACGTGATCAAACAGACGTTGATGGGCACTTTCCCGCAAAGCGAAGTAGAGCATGATGTCGCGCGAGTCGATTCCGAGCCCCTCCGCGAATTGCTCAATGTTGCGTGGGACCAATGCCCGCACGCCTTGAGGTGCCAGCGGGATTCCCACGTCACTTGAGCACACAACTTCATTCGACAAGGCAGACAGTGCTTGCCCCAACTGATAAGCAAATGCCGTCGCACCCAATTGCGTGACCATGCCCATCATGGGCGCGAGCATGGACATCATGTCGGGCGTGATTCCACCGGGAAGCATGTCCCTGAGTTGCTCAGGAAGTTGACTCTCAAGGCCTTCGAGGTCTCCCGCGCCGGGCATCATCGTGGCCATGCGCTCAGACATGGTCACAGCAATGGGCGTAATCGCCTGCTGCCAGACCGGCCCGGTCTCAACGAGCCACTCGGTGCGCGACCACACCTGGACCGGCGTGCTGCTGGCTGGGAATGTTACGGCGGCATCGAGCCAAGTGTCGGCCAATTCCATTGCGGCCTGCGCCCCGCGCTTCTCTGAGTCAGAGACACTCGGGTCTGCGCCCAAACCTTGACGAGCAACCTGCATCACTGTTGACCAGGGCAAAGGTCCTTCATTTTGTGCCTGCTGCAGCATGTTGCCAAACTGCGTGAACATTGCGCCGAGGTTGTTCATGTCAAATGGCTGACCCGCGGGGTTGTTCTCGTCATCAGAGTTGCCCGGCACACCGAATCCAAAAGGGAATTGAGACATGCCTCAACGGTAATACACGTGATGGGAATGCACGAGGGCGGCGCTTTCGCGCCGCCCTCAGTTTAAATTTGTGGGGAAGTTCCTTTTTTATGCCTGTGGCGTGAAGGCTTATGCCTTGCCCAGGATGCGAGTTACCTTGGTGCCGCACTCTGGGCAGATGCCCTTTGCGAAACGACGACCATTTGTTTCTTCAACGTGTCCGGTGAATTCACGCTTGGCTTTGCACTTAACGCAATATGCCTCGCCGGTGTAGCTTTCGGCCATGGGGCCCTCCTGTTGACGCTCTTTCCGCGATGCGGTCGGTGGCGGTCGCCACCTCGTAGCCCTAGGCCGGTTCGCCCGTGAGCCGACTCCACCATAGGGCAGAAGCAGCCCTCCTTAGGCTCTGTGCACAGCCAGATCACGGCGTGGCGAGGAAAATATTGACCAAAAATGGTGCATAACGGTAATAACGGACATTCAAAGTCTGCTGCTGACCCGTGCGGCAGAATCACCCCATGGTCGCGCCCTTTAACTCAGAAAGCACCCGAATTTCCATGCAGGACCCCAAGCATGACCAGACGCTCAACACGCTTCTACCCCTTCTTGCTATCCCCTCACTCGGAGGAACCCCCGGAGAGGTAGGTGCACAGGAATTCATGGCGCAGCAACTCGAGGACATCGACCTTGAGGTGCACAGGTGGGAGATCAACATTGACCAACTGTCGCGACAGTCCGACTTCCCTGGCATGGAAGTTCCTCGCACTCGGGCCCTCGGTGTTCTCGGTATCTGGAGAGGCCGTGGGGATCTCCCCGCCCTCATGATCAATGGACATACTGATGTTGTCCCCCCTGGCGACCTCGATTCGTGGGACCGGGATCCATTTGATCCATATTTGGCCACCCGGGACCCAGCGGACCCAGAGGACCAAGTGGTCATTGGTCGCGGTTCCTGCGACATGAAGGGTGGGCTGGCTAGTGCGCTCACCGCGCTACGCACGCTCAAGGCTGGCGGATTCACCCCTCGTGGGGACATCCTCTTCGCGCCTGTCGTAGGCGAGGAAGATGGCGGACTCGGCACCTACGCACTGATACGTGAAGGGCTACCCACCTTCTATGGCGATTTAAATGGTGATGCACCCATTGCAGGAGCAATTATCCCCGAGCCAACTTCCCTTGCCATCATTCCTGCCAATGCGGGCGCACTCACTTTTCGAGTGCTTGTCAGGGGCGCAGCAACCCATGCATCCCGCAGAAGTGAGGGCATCAGTGCCATCGAAAAATTCTTTCCAATTCTCAACTCGCTGCGCGAACTTGAAACCCAGCGAAATGAAAACCCTGACCCACTCATGGCACGCTGGGATATCGCCTACCCACTGTCCATCGGAACGGTACATTCTGGGGACTGGGCATCAACCGTCCCAGACCTGCTGATCGCCGAGGGCCGCTATGGCGTTGCCCTGGGTGAGGATGTACTCAGCGCCAAGGTAACCCTTGAAACAGCGGTTGCCTCTGCATGCAATTCCGATCCCTGGTTGCGTGAGCACCCCGTTGAAGTCCAATGGTGGGGTGGGCAGTTCGCATCCGGTCGAACGGACCCCAATGCAGACATTGTGCGCAACGTCAGGGCGGCCCACAACTTCGTTCTCGGCCATGAGCCAGATACATATGCCGCGCCCTATGGTTCAGATCTGCGGTTACTCACCGGATTAGCGTCTATACCGACAATTCAATATGGCCCTGGTGATGCGGGTGTTGCCCACGCACCCAATGAGTTCGTTTCCATTGAACAGCTGCACGTAACTTCACGGGTCATTGCAGGTTTGATCGAGAGAACCCTGGGATAACTGGTTCATCCGCGAGTGTGACCAATATCAGTTCAGCTTGTGGATTGCACTTTTCAATCCACAGGTGAGAAACCGCATCCTGTGTGCATGGAGACCATTTACCCGTTGCGCAATAAACGCATTCCCATCATCCACGCGTCACCTGACACCATCTTTTTCGGTGACTACCCAATACCCGTTCAAATCTCTTCACACCACCTCGCCTGGTTCAATGAACTCAGCGGTGATCGCAGTGCAGGTCATGCAATCAAAGAACTCCTTGCACAACATGGTCAGGAAATTGATCACATCGAATACGCCGCCAAGGCTCTGATCTCCCATGGCCTGAAATCCGCGGCATTGCTGGACCTTCATGCTCTCCCCACACTCGCTCGCTGGACTGGTGAGGCAGGCTCGGGCCAGAAAAGGGCTGGCGATCCCACCGCCAGCGCCCAGACGCATGCGCAATTGGTGTACTCGGATTCTGACCACGTCGCCATCGCTCAACTCATTGACCTCCGGGCAGAAACACCCATCGCCATTGTTGGCACTAGTCCATTGGCACACCAGTTGCGAGAGATTGCCACTCAAGAAAACTGGCAAGTCACCACCAGTGAGCTAGGTGCCGCGTGCGTCATATTTGTTAGCGAGTCACACCCTGATGTTTGCGATCATGACAACGTATTGGGCACCCGAAGGACCCATTTGCATGTAGCCGCCCGGCATGGAGGTTCGGTTATTGGCCCTCTCGTTACCCCAGGTGAGACCTCCTGCTTGCGCTGCGCGTACCTCCACGCACGCGATCGCGATCCCAACATGCCCCAGCGAACGATTGACTGGCGCAACTCTCAACGATTTGCCTGCACCGATCCGCACATCAGCGCTATGAGCGCACATTTTGCGCTCCTGGTCGTGCGCGCGTGGATGGACGGGTGGGATATGGGTGACACTGCATGGGAGGCATCGCTGCCCTTGGGTCAGTTCATTCCCACTCCACGGCCGGTACACCCACTCTGCGGTTGCAAGTTGGGGAAGTCCCCCACGCACCTCGACTGAGCGCGATCGGTCGTTACAGGTCACAATGAGCACATGCCCGAGTTGCCCAAGAATGCCCTGACGCGCGGTATTCGCATGGCCTCCCTGCCCGCGACCTACGCCGGCAGAACCGCTTTGGGTTTTGGCAAACGAGTTGGCGGCAAGCCCGCTGAGGCCATTGCTGCCGAAATGCAGCAGCGCACCGCCGAGCAAATGTTCAAGGTACTCGGGGAACTCAAGGGCGGCGCCATGAAGTTGGGCCAAGCAATGAGCATCTTTGAAGCAGCACTACCCGAGGAATTCGCTGCTCCCTATCGGGCGATGTTGACCAAGTTGCAGGACTCAGCCCCACCCATGCCTGCCGCGACAATCCACAAAATTTTGGCTGAGGAACTCGGCGAGGATTGGCGTGAGCGCTTTGCTGAATTCAATGATACTCCAGCCGCTGCGGCATCGATCGGTCAAGTGCATCGAGCTACCTGGCACGACGGCCGAGAGGTCGCCGTCAAGGTGCAATACCCCGGAGCGGACAAAGCACTCGTGGCAGATCTGAATCAAATGATTCGCATGGGCAAACTCTTTGCAGGTTGGATACCTGGCCTGGACATAAAGCCCCTGCTGGAAGAACTCAAAGAGCGCGCGATCGAGGAACTCGATTATTTATTGGAATCAGACAGCCAGCGCACTTTTGCTGTTGCCTTTGATGGCGATCCTGACTTTCACATTCCTCATGTCCTAGCCGCCGCTCCGCACGTGTTGGTGAGTGAATGGATTGACGGACGCCCACTCTCGCAGATCATCGCGAGCGGCACGGTTGAAGAACGTGACCGCGCCGGACTGCTCTATGAACGCTTCCTGTTGGCAGGGCCTGCCCGCGCAGGGCTGCTGCACGCAGATCCACACCCCGGCAATTTCCGTCTCACGTCCGGGGGCAAGTTATGCGTACTCGACTTCGGTGCGGTTTCCCGCCTGCCCGACGGACTGCCTACCGCGATGGGAACCCTGCTGCGCATTGCTCAGAGCGGGAATGCCGATGAAGTCCTCGAAGGCCTTCGCGCTGAGGGGTTTGTCAAACCGAATATTGACGTTGATGCCCAACAGGTTCTTGATTACCTTGAACCATTCGTGGAACCAACGCGCCATGAGACCTTCCATTTCACCCGCGATTGGATTCGCGGCGAGTTTAATCGAATTAACGATGTTCGAAACCCAGACTTTTCCATCGGCATGAAGATTAATTTGCCACCGTCATACGCACTAATCCACCGCGTTTGGTTGGGCAGTATCGCCGTGCTCTGCCAACTTGATGCGAATGTTCCTGTACTCGCGGAACTCAACGAATGGGTTCCAGGCTTTGTTGAAAGCGCCGCCTAAACATCAAGTGCGGCAGCAACAATAGCCAGTACCTCATCGCCGTATTCAGTGAGTTTGGCGGGACCAATTCCCGGAATAGCTGAGAGCCCGTCCAGATCAGTGGGCATTTGCTCGGCCACCGCGGTCAGGGTGACGTCCGTGAAGACAATATAGGCGGGCACGGATTTTTGTAGTGACCGCTCTTTGCGCCACTCACGTAATTGCTCAAAGAGGGACTCGTTAATGCTCACCGGACAGTTCGTGCAGTGACCCAAAGTGCGCTCCCCCGGTGTTACGAGGGCTTTGCCACAAACCCGGCACGGCTTGGGGCCACTGCGTTTGCGGGTTCCGCCGCCTTGTGAGCTCCCGGCAAGAAATGAACCTTTGCCATGCCGAGGTGCAATCCCTGCGAGTGTGCCATCGAAAATCCCGGGAGCAATATCGGTGAAGAATCTGCTGAGCGACCGCGTTGATTTACCACCCGGTGTTCGAGCTTTCGCCCAACTGATGTTCAGTTCCGTTCCCGCACGCGAAATTCCAACGTAGGCCAATCGGCGTTCCTCATCCACTGCGTCATCGGTGTCTGCGTACGACAGTGGCAGTAGCCCTTCGCTGCATCCAATGAGAAAAACAACGGGCCACTCGAGACCTTTGGCCGAGTGAATAGACGCCAGCGTCACCGCACTCGCGCCCGGCGCATGCTCAACAGATGCTCGTAGGTCAATCTCAGCAACGAAGTCAGCCAATGTCATGGAATCCGAGCACTCCTCAGCCATGGTCATCAGCGCCAACAATGACTCCCATTTTTCACGCATCGCGCCCGTGCCACGGGGCGGCTCTGGTGTCCACCCTGTGCCCGAGAGGACATCGCGCACGTGTTCGGTCAATGAAGCGGGGGCGAGTGCGGAGTTCTTGGCATCACCTCGAAGCAGCATGATCGCTTTCTTGACCTCGGGACGGTCAAAGAACCTCTCGGTGCCACGCAACACGATGGGTATGTGGGCTTGGGAGAGTTCTGTTTCATATTCCGCCGATTGAGCGTTAATGCGAAACAGCACAGCAATGTCAGCAGCGGGTGTTCCACCGTCAATCAGCGCCTTGATGGACTGGGCAACCCCTACGGCTTCATCGTTGTCATCGGCATAGGCGGTCACCTTGGGTGGCACACCGCTGTCACGTTGTGACCTCAATGTGACGGCATCACGTCCACCGTGGATTACGGCATTGGCCATCGCGGTTATTTCAGGTGTGCACCGATAACACCGAACCAATTCAACGCGGGTCGCGGTTGGGTACTGCTGAACAAATTGCGTCAAATACTGTGATGATGCACCAGTAAATGAATAAATTGTCTGGCTGGGATCACCGACCACACAGAGATCATCGCGTTCACCCAGCCACAGGTCTAGCAGGTTTTTCTGCAGCGGGTTGACATCCTGGAATTCATCCACCGTGAACCATCTGTATGCAGCGTGTACCGCGGACTCGATGTGAGGCCGGGTGCGGATTGCTGCGGCCATCAGCACCAAAATGTCCTCGAAATCCAGCAGGTTTCGGTCCTTTTTAATCTGCTCATAGGCATCGAGGACTTTGGTGAATGTTGCCGTGTCAATGGTGAAATCACGCTTTGCTCTGGCCACCAGTGCTGAATCAATCATGTTGGACTTGCACCATTCAATGTCACCGCTGACATCTCGCACCAGGGCCGAGTCAGAATCTACTTTGCTGAATGAAAGCGCCCGAGCAACCAGCGGCGCTTTACTCGACATGAGTTCAGGAAAAATACTGTTGGACAGTTGCGGCCAGAAATACCTCAACTGACGCAGGGCTGCCGAGTGGAATGTGCGCACCTGCACACCTTGAACGCCTAACTCCCTCAGCCTGTGTCGCATTTCACCTGCAGCCCGATTGGTAAAGGTCACGGCGAGGGTTTTTTCAGGATCGCTGGCACCTTCATGAACTGAGTAAGCGATCCGGTGGGTTATTGCCCGGGTCTTTCCAGTGCCCGCGCCTGCAAGCACTCGAACCGGACCAGACACCGCGAGAGCGACGGCACGCTGTTCGTCGTCGAGACCCGCGAGAATGTCGCGACCGTCAGCGTTGTTCACTCCCCGATAGTGGCATGTCGCACTGACTCCACCAAACCCACATGCGACAAACCTGTGTACACACAATCTGGGGTTATCAACTCACTAGCGTCAACGACGTCACTGCGGCCACCAAGATCACCACGCCCGTGATCTGCAAACGACCCAGTTTTTCGCGAAAAAGAAAATAGGCCATAACGGCAGATATCGGTGCGAACTGGGATGCCAAGACAGATGTGATTGCAACTTCGTATTGAGCACCAATGGCAAAGCAGGTTAGGCCGAATACCTCAGCCACACCCATGCCGATGACCATCGGGACCGTTTTACGGGTGATTCGCAAATTACGTGTCGCTGCCAAAGGGATCAACAAAACAACTACTCCAACAATTCGAGCCGGTAGGAGCACCCAAGAGATGGGTAGATCCGAACTCAGACTGCCCGATGCGAACAGTGAAAGCCCAAATGCAACGGCCGAACCTGTTGCCAATAACGCTGCCACAACCGGTCTCTCGTGGTCCAAAGGTTCAGGGTCAGGTGCAACTGCCGAGACAACAACACCAACCATGATGACAAAGAGCAAGAAAGCCACTATTGGGAGAATGCTTTCTCCGAGAATGGCAGCGACAACGGCGGCAATGGCCCCTTCTGTCGCAACGATGGGACTTACAACTCCCACTTTGCCAACGCGAAAAGCGAAACCGACAAAAACTAGACCCGCAACGTTTCCTGCACCTGCAACCACAAGCCTTGGCCAACTATCACCCAGAGCATCAGGAATACCCGCAATAAATATGAAAGGGGTTGTGAGAATGAGTCCTACGAGCATCGTCCATGCAACAGCCGACCACGAACCAATAATTTTCGATGCCCTTGAATTCAACAACCCGCTCGTTGCAAAAAGTGCGGCCGTTGCCAACCCAAAGACGATACTGATCACCGACGAACCCTAGTGGGCAAGCCACCGGTAATCTGTGCGCATGATTGATTCAACGGCACCATCAACTCAAAGTGTCATCATGTACTCCACGGTGTGGTGCGGTTACTGTCAAAGACTCAAAGCGCAGATGAATCGGGCGGATATCTCTTTCACTGAAATCGACATAGAGGCCGACCCTGAATCCGCTGCATTTGTTGCATCCGTGAACGGCGGCAATGAAGTCGTTCCCACCCTCAAGTTTGCCGACGGATCAACACTCACCAACCCGCCAATCGCAGAGGTCATCGCGCAACTTGCTCGCTAATCACGGCGCGCCGTCCAAGGACTATCTAAATGAAGTTTCCAGCGGCAAAGGCTCACCCAACCAATCAACAATGAGCCTGTGGGCGATGCTTACTTTTGGTGGCAAATGAATCTCGCCTGACTGACAAGCATGAAGCAATTCAGCACGGCTCATCCACTGGGCATGTGCGATTTCAACACCATCAACCGTGAGTGGGATCTCTTCATCGCTGCGATACTCAGCACTGGCCCTTGCCCGGTAGCCCATCATCAACGAGTTGGGAAACGGCCACGGCTGGCTGGCAAGGTATTCGACGGTGAGCGGATCGACGACCACTCCTGACTCCTCACCCACTTCACGGACCACGGCAGCTTCAGCACTTTCCCCCGCCTCAACGAAACCTGCAAGAACTGAAAGCCAGCCTGGCTGCCATCGGGTCTGCCTGGCGAGCAAAGCCCGATCCTGGTGATCTGTGACCATGACAATGATTGCCGGGTCTGTCCGGGGGAAATGGTTCGAACCGTCGTCCGGACACTTTCGGGTCCATCCTGCTTCCGCGATTACCGTCCCAACACCACACCGAGGGCAGCGTTGATGAGTGGAGTGCCAGTTAGCCAGCGCAACCGCACTCACGAGAAGCCCCGCATCACGTGCACTCAGTTCAACGCCTACCGCACGAAGGTTTTTCCATTGCCCCACATGCGACGTGCTTGCGAAACTCTGACCGACAAATCCGGCAAAGTACGCGATGCCATCGGTGTCCTTGCCCAAAAAAGCGAATTCAGTTTGTTCCTCGAATTCACTCAGTGGGGTGAAAATCAGAGCAGCATTTGCGTCATGGGTTGCCACAGGTGCCTCAGCTAGCAAAACGGCCAGGATCCGGGTTGTTGAATCATGGAGCAATGAGTCCATCAGGGCGAAGTCTCCGCGCAATTCTGCCAACCGATCGACCTCGGCACGAGAAAGTGCAAGTTCACTGAATACTGGTGGCCTGATCGAAGTCGTCACCTTGGAACTCTACTCACTTCAGCCCGGACCGCATGCTTGCCCGAATTTTGCCTCCGTGCACCGTAGGGTGATCGCGTGAACGCATTCATCAGGCAACTCACCGGTGTCCGACTCGTGGCCGCTGCTTGGGTGCTGCTCTACCACGCTCAAGGACAGCTGAACACGATTGGAATTTTGCACATCCCAGTTTTTGAGGACCTACTGCGCGTTGGTCGCCTCGGCGTTGATTTGTTCTTTGCGCTTTCAGGTTTCATTCTGACCTACACCTACATGAAATCAATTGGCCCCCGGCTACACGGATCGCAAACTCTGAAGTTTTGGTGGCTGCGGCTTGCCCGCATTTATCCCGTGCACCTCGTCATGCTCGTTGTTGCCGGTCTCGCCGTTTTTGCCCAAGCAAAGGTGACAGGCGATGCACTTGATCGCACCTGGCTCAACCCGTGGGATTTCACCAAGAACCTGCTCTTGATTCAAGAATGGGGTCCCAACCCACAGCGCGGTTGGAATTTTGTTGCTTGGTCACTGTCCATGGAATGGCTGGCGTACCTGCTCTTCCCGCTGATGGTTTTGGTTTTATGGCGAATGCACAAGCATTTCTCCATCCCAGTGCTGTCTGTGGTCTGGGTAGCACTCCTCGCCCCGCTCGTCATTTACGGCATGGGAACTTCTGATTCCTATTACACCGATAACTGGGGCTCCACCAATCGAGTCTTGACCGAGTTCGCAGCAGGTGCGGTGACCTACCTGATCGTTGACAAAATTCGGTCATCTGATCGCGTTCATGCGGTGGCCGATGTCTTGGCATGGGTGCTGCCTTTGCTTGTGATTGCCGGTGCAGTTTTCCTGTCAAATCTTCCAGCAGCACAACCCACATCGATAGCAAGCGATCCTGATGCCGAGCCGCTGCCTCCCTTCTTCCACTTGGGTTTAGTGCCCCTGTTGATTCTGTGGATCGGATCACTCGCGCTCGCCCGACGCGGAATGGCCAACATTCTTGCAACGCGAATTGCCGTGGTGGGCGGCTTTATTTCCTACTCGCTCTACATCACCCACCTCGTGTGGTTTGGATTGTGGCGGGCAGGCATGAACGCTGTCGGTATAGACGGTGGAATCCTTTACGCGATTTCGGTTGCGTTCCTTCTTGTCATGTCCTTCGTGATCGCTTACTTCATGTGGCGTTGGATAGAAGAACCCGCGCGTGTTCGCATGCGTTCTTGGATTGGTACTCGCCCAACACCCACCGAGGAAGCCGGCGAGGCCATTGTTGAAACTGAACAAGCATTGGGCGATGCTCCAGCTACCGCCAAGCCCGTGAATCTACCGAATGAAAACAACTAACCGAGCGCAATTAATTCTTCAACCAGCGCGTCGGTGTCAGGCGTGATTTCGCAGTCTTCAGCGAGCATGACAAAGCACGTGTCCACATCACGCCAATCGATGTTCTTAATGCGAGCCCACGCAAGCCGATAGATTGCTAACTGCATGGGATCCACATGAGTACTCGTGCCCGTTTTCCAATCAACAACCAAATAGCGACCGTCAACACGGAACACGGCATCGATATAGCCTGACACAGGTGTGCCACCAATGCTGAGAATGAAATTTTGTTCAACTGCCGTGGGAGTCATGTCAGCAAAACGACTGCGCAGGAATGCTGCTTTGAGTTGCTCAACATCAGTAGACGATTCAGCTGAAACTGCGGGTGAGTCAATGAGTTCCTCATAATCAAAAAGCACATTGGTTGTGTAGTGTTTTTCGATGAGTTCGTGAACCAATGTCCCTCGGGATGCAACAGGGCTTGAACGCCTCGGCATGGGACGGGCCAAGTCTTGGGCCAACTCCTCGGGCTCGCGCAATGCTCGCAACATGGTGCTTGCGCCGATACTTGCGGGGAGGGCAACCTTGCGCACTTCCGTCTGCGCAACAGCACGCTCCGCGCGCAGCCGCTCCAGAGCGTGCACCCAACTCTCTACTTGAACCCACTCCATTGGGCTCAAGGTATTGTGCTCCAAATCCTGATTTTTCACGTAAACGCTTTGCTCATGCAATGCTGCAACGACATCCTCCGGCACCGCCTCGGGCCACTGGTAGTTGTTGAATTCCAGGAGGGCAGCAGGGCTCTCAGCGCCCGGCTCGTCTACCCACTGAGCAATGGAAACTTCGCCGTCCACAAAGTGGTCTTTGACCGTTAGCAGATACGGATGCGGTGATCGCGGTTTCTTGAGCCCTGTACCCCACCAGGAACCCGTGATGGTGAGGGAATCCTCGGCTCGCGTGAAGGCGACATAGGCCAAACGGTCCGCATCGAGTTCTCGCAGTTGGGCGAACTCCCCTAGGTATTCGTCTTTGTGCACTCGTGCCGGCCAATTGAAATTTGAATAATCAGGAAAATTCTTCAGAGCCTCAGGGGCATCGGGGCGAATGGGCCACGGAACCAGACTTGAGTCGGTGGTCCAATTGCCGCGATGGCGACCGCCGGGGAAGCCTTCCTCGGTCATGTTGGGAACGTAAACATGATTGAACTCGAGGCCCTTGGCTTTAAAGATCGTGAGCAACTGAACCGCACGTGGATCAACCGGTTGATCAAAGTCCACTTCAATGCCGAATCGGTCAATATCGGCCAAGCGCGAGAGAAACGCACCCAGGCTGACCCTGCCGTCAACATCAGTGAAGTCTGATGCAAGGTCAATAAATGCACTGATTGCAATGTGGTCGCGCTCATTGAGTTGGCTTTGAATATCGATCCCGCTCGCACGCATTACGCGCAATATGAGTTCAACGAGTGGTTCGGACATGGCACCACACAAATTGGAAAGCATTTGTGCCATGTCGGCAAAGCGGTCCCGAGCCTGCGGGGAATAGACAGACAGATCA
>JALRGY010000051.1 GCA_023253325.1 Candidatus Nanopelagicales bacterium
TCCATTTGTCCGCAGGTACTTAACGGGGCCAACTGCTCGTGAACCCCTCAAGCCGGTTTCCATGGCCATGGGCATGATGATTTGGGGTCTCGTGGTTACAGCACCTATTTCTGCCATCACGGGAGTGACCAACGCACAATTCCAATGGGGTCCACTGCTTGGGGTTGCCGCACTTGGGATCTTGGGCAGCGGTCTGGCTTATGTCTTGAACTTCAAAGTTGTGATCGCTTCTGATGCAACAACGGCCAGCACGGTGACCTATCTGACCCCATTGGTTGCCATCATCGTTGGCGCGCTGCTTCTGAATGAACACATCACATGGAACCAACCTGTAGGCGGTCTGCTCATTGTCCTCGGCGCCGCGATTGCACAAGGCGTGATCAGCGGCAGAATGGTGCCGTGGCAGAAAACATCATGACCGACGTGTTGGTCGTCGGCGCTGGACCGGCTGGATCCTCAGCGGCAGCTTGGTGCGCCCGCAATGGTCTCGATGCCTTGCTCGTTGATGCCGAATCCTTCCCCCGTGACAAGCCCTGCGGCGATGGACTGACTCCTCGTGCGATCGCTGAGTTGGATGGTCTTGGACTTTCACCATGGCTCGAAGGCCGAGCGCACAACAAAGGGCTGCGCGCGGCTGGATTTGGCCAAGAACTTTATTTGCCATGGCCCGGAGGAAATCTGCCGAATTATGGTGGCGCTGCGCCACGGCTTGAGCTCGATGCCGCAATCCGACAAGTTGCAATCGACAGTGGTGCTCGCGTGCTTGAAGGAATGCGCGCCAAGGACGTTGTCATGGAGGGCAACAAAGTTTCTGGTGTTCTTTTTGCTGATGGAACAACGATTTCCTGCAAACGATTGATCGTTGCTGACGGCGCAAAATCACAACTTGGTCGCGCACTTGGTCGCACGTGGCACCGATCAACGGCCTACGGAGTCGCTGCTCGGGGTTACATCAAGTCACACCGCAGTGATGACCCGTGGATTTCCAGTCACCTTGAATTACGTGGTGAGCACAACGAACTCCTCTCCGGTTATGGCTGGGTTTTCCCGTTGGGCGATGGCGAAGTTAACGTGGGGGTTGGCACACTCGCCACCAATAAGCGCCCCGCTGATGTGAACCTGCGCGGTCTCCTAACGCATTACGCGGATCAACAGCGCGAGACCTGGGAATTTGAAGGTGATGTTCGTGCACCATGGTCAGCGTTGTTGCCCATGGGTGGCGCCGTGAGCAATGTTGCGGGTGCCAACTGGGTATTAATCGGCGATGCCGCTGGCTGCGTAAACCCACTCAACGGTGAAGGAATTGATTATGGCCTGGAGACAGGACACCTGGCAGCCAATTTGTTTGCAAACACGATTGTTAATCCGAGTATGGATTACACCACCGTTTGGCCTCAGCAGCTACTGACGCATTACGGGACCGCATTCTCAATCGCCCGCAGACTTGCAGGGTTGATCACAGTGCCAAAACTGTTGCCAACATTCGGACCCATTGGAATGCGCTCGCAATTCCTCATGTCAATTGCGCTACGTGTGATGGGAAACTTGATAACTCCCGAGGACAAGGACGTCACTGCCCGTCTCTGGAATTTTGCAGGACGCCGCTCAATTAAATTAGATGAGCGTCCGCCGTTTTCTTAGAGGAAAACAACACGGGTTATCAGAAAGTCCAATCCTCAGTAAAAACTTTCTCCTGCAATGCCATGCGGAGCGGTTGCATGCGTAGGACAGCAGGAGATCCTTCAAGGAATGCAGGGAGTGCGTGCATCAGGTCGGCGAAACCTTGTGATTTGCGGTGCTCGTTCTCAGCATCTTCGTCCTGAAAGATTTCATAGAGCCACACAAGATCGTCATCGCCTGGGTCAACTGAAACCATGTACATTTCGGTGCCCGGTTCCTCAGCCAAACCATCGGCGTATGTATTAAGCAGGTCAAGGAGCGCAGCTCGCTGGCCGGCTTGGGCAGTGAGGCGCACAATCAATGCTTGTCTGCCAGGGAGAAAAACCTGTCGAGGTTCGGTCATGGAATTTAAGCGTTTTCCAAGTACCAGTCGTATGTACTTGTTAGTCCATCACGCAAACCGATGGACGGCTCCCAGCCAAGTGTGTTGATGCGTGAGGTGTCCAAGAGTTTGCGGGGCATGCCATCGGGCTTTGTGGTGTCCCACTCAATGTCTCCGTGAAAACCAACGACGTCAGCGACGGTTTCTGCCAGTTCTTTGATGGGAAGGTCATGTCCCCAACCAACGTTAATAGTTTCATGTGAGTCATATTTATCGAGCAACATCAAACATGCCTGCGCAAGGTCATCAACATGGAGGAATTCTCGGCGGGGTGCACCCGTTCCCCACACCGTCACACTCGAGGCACCCAACTCTTTGGCTTCATGGAATCTGCGAATAAATGCGGGCAGCACATGTGAGGTCTCGAGATTGAAATTGTCACGTGGCCCATAGAGATTGGTTGGCATCGCTGAAATCCAACGACGGTTGTATTGGGTTCGAAACGCCTCGATGTAATAGATCCCAGCAATTTTTGCCATGGCATATGCCTGGTTAGTGGGTTCCAAAGGACCGGTCATTAATGAGGACTCTCGGATCGGCTGCGTCGCATGCCGTGGGTAGATGCAGGATGAGCCAAGGAATAGGAAACGTTCAACATCGGCTGCGTGGGCTGCGTCCATGATGTTTGTCTGGATCAGCATGTTGTCTTTGAGGAAATCAACCGGGTAGGTGGAGTTGGCCATGATTCCGCCGACTCGAGCCGCAGCGTCAATAACGACATCAGGCTTTGCCTCATTGATGGCGTCAAGGGTGGCTTCACGGTCCCGTAGGTCGAGATCACCGGATGTCCACCCGATAATTTCACCAGCTCCGACACCCTCGAGTGCCCTGACGAGTGCCGAACCCACCAATCCACGGTGTCCTGCCACATAAACCTTGGTCTGGGCCCAGTCGATATCAACCATTTCGGGATCCTCTCACACCGCGATCATTTCATGCCCTTAGCGGCAGGTGAGCAGCATAAATATTATGTCCGCGCACTAGTCTGCTCTCGTGTCCTTGTTTAATTTCGGCCCCAAGACTCCGCTGCCCCCATCCAAATATCGCATGGGCGGCAAGCACTTTAAAAACGACAAGGCGTTCATTCGTACCGCCGTGAAAGACGCTAAGCGGTTGGAGAAGTTGTGCGGCCTGACCCCCGAATCCTCGGTGCTCGATTGGGGTTGTGGCGCTGGTCGTTTGGCCATTGGGATCAAGGAACACCTGCCATCCATCAGGGATTATCACGGAGTCGACGTTCAGCGAGAGTTGATCGACTGGTGTGAGGCCAACCTCGCAGGTCCCGGCTACCGATTCACTTTTGTTGACGTGAGTAATGAGCGCTACAACCCGGATGGTTCTCCAGACAGGACTTTAAGCGCTGAACCGCACAGCGTTGATGTTTTTTATGCCTATTCCGTGTTCTCGCACATGAATGCCGCAGATACCGCGGGGTATCTCGAACTCCTTGGTCGAACTTTGACCCCCACAGGCAAGGCATTTGTCACCTGCTTTGTTGAGGAGGATGTTCCCGAGTGGGATGAAAACCCGGAAGGGTATGGCCCACTGGAGTGGAAGGGTCGGTTGCATTGCACCCGCTTCTCACGGCAGTATTTTGAGACTTTGGTGAACGCTGGTGGTCTGGCGGTTGACCGATTCGAGTACGGCCAGGAAACAGATGGCCAAAGTTTGTATATTTTGCGGCGCCGCTAAAGGATTTTTGCCCCTGCATGGTCTAGGTTCGAGGGATTACGTGAACGCTTCCCCCCTATAGACCTTTCAGAAAGGCACGTTTTATGCGTCGATCCATCATTGCGGCAGCCCTCTCGCTCGCGGTAGCAGGAAGCTCGCTCATCGCGCTTCCGGCGGCCCAAGCTGCAGGACCGCTCCCCGAACCAGCATTCGGCATGCATGTGCCCACAATTTCAGTCGGGACCGACCCTGGCGTGACCTATGGCTCAATTCGCCTCTGGGACTCGGGCATCACCTGGGGCCAGGTTGAGCAAAAAAAGAACTTTTATTGGTGGAATGGCATGGATGCGGCAATTGGTAACGCCAATGCGCAAAATGTCCAAATCCTCTATGTCCTGGGCGGAACCCCCACTTGGGCCGCGACCAACAAGAAACAAGGAACCTATCCCAATAAAGGCGCCGCATCCGTTCCCAAAATGAAGGACTGGAAAAGCTGGGTCAATGCCGTGACCAAGCGCTACGGAGACAGCATTGAGTCTTATCAGATCTGGAACGAAGCCGACCTGACCAATTTCTGGGCTGGAACGCCCAAGCAGATGGCTGATTTGACCAAGGCTGCAGCCAAGATCATTCGTAAGAATGACCCAACCGCCAAGATCGTCTCGGCCAGTAGCACCGTCCGGTTGGCCAGTTCGTACAAGCGTTTCTTCCCCGCCTACCTCAAGGCACTCAAGAAGGCGAAATGGCCAGTGGATGTGATTGCGGTGCACACCTACCCAGATGGCAAGGGAAATCCGGGTACTCGTGTGGATTACATCGAAAAAGTCCAAAACGACATGAAAAAGGCCAAAGTTCCAGCGTCTAAGGCTTTGTGGGACACCGAGGTTAACTACGGAATCCGTGGACCGGGCAAAGTCAAGGGTCAAAGCATCACGGGTGCCCAGGCAGCCTCGTGGGTTGCTCAGACCTACCTTGACAACATCCTGCTGGGCGTTGACCGGAGTTACTGGTATTACTGGGCTCCCGCAAATAATCTGATCGGTATTACCCTGCAGGATGGAACGACCGGGGCCGTTGGCTACCAAACAGTTAATCAGTGGCTGGCTGGCTCTTATTACACCTGTGGAACCGTGGCCGGGACCAACGTGTGTCAACTGGGGAATAACGACAACCCAGAGGCCATCGCTTGGGTGTCACAGGGTTCAGGGACGTACACTGTTCCTGCAGGAGCGACTGTTCAATGTGATGCGTTGAATAGCTGCCAGGCCGTCATCCCAGGATCTCAAGTAACGATTGGAAATATGCCACTATGGTTCGGAACACCCGAAGGACAAGCAGCAAATCTGCAGTAGCGCTCAGCGCTCTGGTTGTCGCGGGGGCATTAGTACTCAGTGCGTGCTCAGGTGGCAGCGGTGAACCCGCTGCCACCGAGGCGCCAACAGAGTCGGCCGTTGTTGTTCCAGAGAATGCGATTCCACCAGCAACCATTGGCATGCACATTGAAGGTGTCGAAGGTGGTGCTTGGGCCTCTGCACCTTTTGGGGCACTTCGCCTCTGGGATAACGGCACAGCCTGGTCCCAGATTGAAACAGAAAAGGGCGTTTACAACTGGGCCAATATTGATGGCGCACTGGCGAATGCTCAGTCCAAAGGCATGAACAACGTGATGCTCGTTTTGGGCACCACACCCGAGTGGGCGACACAGAAAATCAAGGACACTGACTACCCGCAGCCGGGTGCTGCCGGCGCCCCCAAGGATCTCGCTGACTGGGACAGTTGGGTGGAGACGGTGACCACCAAATACGCGGGACAGTTTGAGGCCTACCAAATCTGGAACGAAGTCAACCTCAAGAATTTTTACAACGGAACTCCAGCTGAAATGGCTGAGATGACCAAACGAGCCTACGACATCATCAAGAAAAATGATCCCAATGCACTTGTTGTTGCTCCGTCCCCAACACTGCGCTTGACCGCGGCATTTGATCGTTTTTACCCCGAGTATCTGGCCGAACTCGGCAAATTGGGTTGGCCGGTGGACGTTTTCGCAATCCACACATACCCTGATGGTCTGGGCGACCCTGCTGTTCGCGGACAACTCATCAAGAAGGCACAGGAGGCACTTGTTGCCGCGGGTGCACCTGATGCTCCGCTCTGGGATACCGAGCTGAACTACGGTCTAGCGGGCCCGGGTGATATTCCGAAGCAAGAAATTACCGGTGCTAATGCTGCAGGCTTCGTCGTTCGCACGTACATCGATGACCTCCGCTACAACATTGATCGTTCCTATTGGTACATCTGGAGTTTGCGGCCGATTGAGATTTTAGGAATCCAAGCCTTTGCTGGATCTGATTCAGAGCAAGGTTTCTTTGCCTTGGACAACTGGGTTGTTGGTGCATCCTTTGATGGGTGCACGACTGAAGGCGATGCTGTCTTGTGTGACTTCAGTTCGACTGACTCAAAGTGGATTGTTGCCTGGGCGGAAAAGGGTGAAGCGGCCTACACAACACCGGAGAACTCGCAACTAGTGTGTGACCCACTTCAGAACTGCCAAGAGGCTGGTCCTAATTCCGCCATCACACTCACAACGATCCCCGTTCGCATTTACCTGAGCTAATGGCAAATTCATCTTCGTCGTACGCGGCCCTGTGGCGTTGGTATCGCGTCAACCTGCGAGGGACAACTCGAGTCTTTGCTGGGACGATCTTTCTCCTTGCGGTGATGTTGGCGGCTCAAGCTGTCGTTCCCCTGCAGGTCGAATCGATACTTCACCATGGAGAGTGGAGCACCACCGCGGTGATCATTCTTCTCACCTTGGTGGTCGTGCAACTTGTTGCGGGCCACTGGGGTCACCTCGGAGCACATGACCTAACCATCACCAGTGGCACCCTGCTACGTGAGCGGGTATTCGATCGCCTGATGAGGGGCAAGTCGGAGGGATCTACAACCCTCATGCGGTCATCAATCGTTGCCCGACACACAACGGATGTGGACAATGTCGCGGAGGCCTTTGAACAAACTCTCGCCTATGGAATCCCATCAATAGTTCGAATAATCATCAGCATGTCCCTGTTGACCGTGATTGCACCAAAAGCCGGTCTGACCATGTTTATTGCGGTCATATTGTTCATTGTAATTCGGCACTACATAGGCCGAGAAATGCTCAAAGCCGATAAGGAGGCTTTGGAGGCCCGCACCCACGTCGGAGAAGTTGTTGATGAAGCAGTTACCTCGGCGAAACCAATTAGTGGTTTGCTTCTAATTCGGTGGATTGAAGCCCGTTACCACAAGAGAAATGAAAAGTTTGCCCACGCGTGGCACCGCCAAGGTGTTCTCTCCACACGGCTGATCACTGGTGCACATAGTGCGGGACTTGCAGGCTTGTTCGTGGTCGTCATCATTGCCGTGGGAGTGGGCGAGGAAGAAATCGCGGTGGTGGCGGCATCACTGTTGTATATCGAGTCAGTGGTTAAGGGTCTCGAGGCACTCCCTGTCTGGATCAGGTCGTTGCAGTTGGCTCTCGAAAGCCGCAACCGCATCGATCAGATCATGCTTGAAAGTGAGATTCCGCCGCCGCTGGTTGACCTCCATCACTTGCGCACTGACATCACACTTGATGCATTAGGTGTTGAGCCTGGATCAGTGGTTGGAATCGTGACAACCCCCGAAGTCGATATTGATTCATATCTCTCCATTTTGACGGGAAGCGAAGATCCAGCAGATTGGCGAATGTCCACCGATGGACACCTGCTTCGCCTTCCACACGTTAATCCGCACATTCAACATGTCACAGCCGAGCCACTCACCATCAATGCCTCGCCCATGTCATTTCTTCGGGCGATGGATGCCGACATCACTGAGGAGCATGTGGGCGAACTTCTTGAGGCCGTCGGGTTGCCTGAATTGGTTGACCGACGCTTTGAAGAAATTGGCCCTGCCGGTAATCGGTTGACGGTCAATCAGCGCCAGAGGCTGGAGCTGGCGTGTGCACTTGCTGCCAACCCCGAGGTGCTTTTTATCGGCCCCATTCTTGCGTTGGCTGATAGCGACACAGCATTACCCTTGATTGCGAATATTCGAGCCCGAGAAATTGGCCTCGTTGTTCTTGCGGCCAGAGATGTTGATGTGGCCCACGAAGTATCACGATTGATTTTCGTGGACTCTCGAGGAACTCAGGTGGGGACACACCAGGAGTTGCTCGTTGCTGACACTGCCTACTCCCGACTCTGGGAAAGTCGACTGCTCACCACCGATGTGGATCTGAGTGTGCTTGGTTTGGGCGATGACGCAGGAGAATCCCTCTATGCCAAATTGGTCACCGAACGTTTTGCGCCGGGCACGCCTCTCTACCGGGCAGGAGATCCCGCAGACCGAGTGATCTTTGTGATTTCCGGTCATGTGGAAATAGCAACCAGGGACGCCGAAGGAAATTCCCGCAGGGTTGCTGTACTTGCTCCAGGAATGCATTGTGGTGACTTACGTTTAACCATGGGGGAAAAACGAGCTGAGGATGCAACCGCAGTTGACGATGTCGTCGTGCGGAGCCTGAGCCGAGGCGCAATCTCTGCGGGCATGTCAGGCATGCTGGACCGCACACCAGAGGAACGCAAGATTGTCTCAGCAATTCTGAGGGCAGGCTCGTTGTCGCAGGCTCAACTCCAAGAAACACTCCCAGAGATGGAGCCAACTGAACTGCGCAAGGCTCTTGACCTATTGCGGCAAGACGGCGCCGTCAGGGAATCCGATGGCATGCTTTCTGTGGTGCAAAAGCGTGCGGTGAAGAGTGGTGCTGCTGACATCTTGGATCGCATTGGCGGCTTGAATTAACTGTGAACAAACTTGCAAACAAGCGATTCACGCTGACGCAACGACTCGCACTCCTGATTGCCGTCTTATTGGGGGCATCGGCAGTAATCACGATTGCCTTCTCCCTTCGCAGTGTGCAAACGGCAATGTTCAATGAGTCCAGTGAATCTGTGAGCAACATTCACACATCGGTTGCAACTTTGATTTCAGTCGAATATGACAATGTTGAAGCAGTCCGTCAAGCTGCCTTGGAACAACGGCGGGCAGAACTAAAGGACGTAAGTCAGCCCCTGGTATCAGGCCTTGATCAATTTGTTGGAGCGGTCGAGTCGGGCCAAATTTCTCAGGTCAATGCCCAAGAGCGTGCAAAAAACATGTTGCGCAATGTTCGATTTGGTAATGACGATTACTTCTTCACCTACAACAGAGACATGACGGCGATCGCGCACCCGGACACCAAGTTCCAAGGTCAGAATCTCGTTGACATGCAGGATACCGATGGCAAATATGTCCTTCGAGAGGCCAGGGACATCGCGCTGAATGAGGGCAGTGGATACCTTGATTACAAGTGGGTCAGGCTCAATGAAACTGAACCAAAGCCCAAAATCGGATATGTCTTTCATTACGAACCGTGGGACTGGATAATTGGAACTGGCGTTTATGTTGATGACATTGATGCGGCCGCGCAGGAGAGACTCGTGGCAGTCCAAGATGTATTGGCAACTTCATTCTCTGAAGTTACGTTTAGTAATGACGGTTTCTTCTTCATCGTGAATCGTGATTCCGAGGTTGTGGTTTCACCTAGTAACAGGGATTTAACAGTGCTCACTAATTCAGATCAAGGGCGAGCATTGTCCAGCAATATCGTGGCCATGGCCCCGGCTCAAGATGGTGAGCTGGTCACACAGTCTGTTGATGTGGCCTTGCGCAATGGAGAAACTGAAGCGTGGGAAATCAATATTTCAACGTTCACTCCGCTGGAATGGATATTGGTGTCAGCGGTCCCTGCGAGCGAACTCAATGCCCCCGGCCTCTCACTCGCATTACAACAGGCCCTTGTTGGCTTCATCGTGCTGATCATTGGACTGGCAGGTGGATTAATCATCAGTCGCCGAATCGTTCGCCCGGTTTCTAGCATCACGCAGGCGGCTCAAGATCTTGCGAACGGTGAATTTGATCCAACGATTTTGGATTCTGCAGCGCAACGTAATGACGAGGTGGGAGATTTAGCTCGAACGTTCCGGGATATTGGTGTGGAAATCGTTGAACGCGAACGCAAATTGCGTGAGCAGGTTGCGAAACTTCGAGTTGAGATTGATAAAGGTAAGGTTGAAACAGCGGTATCTGAGATAACCGACACTGAATACTTCAGGAACATCCAGAGCCAGGCGGAGGAGTTTCGTAGGCGACACAAGGAAGATGGGGACCAGACATGAGTTCAGAAAGTTCCATTGGGTCGGAATCAACCAAAAAAAGACTCAAACTAGGCCTGAGACTAAAGCTCGTAACCGCGTTTACACTCGCGTTCACATTAATTTTTAGCGTGCTTGCTTACTTCATTATTCTTTATGTCACCAATGAAGCACAGGCGAAAGTTGTTCAGCAGTTGAAGGAAACTGCAGTGGGTGGAGCAATTCAGTTAGATGCAGAATCCATGCAAGAAATCTTGGTGAGTGTGCCCGAGCCGGACACAAACAACCCATTCCTCCAGTCTGGTCCCAGTGCTGAACAGTATGAACGTTTGAATTCCGAGCTCATGGAAATTCGTGAGATAGTTCCCCAGTCAAGCCCTTACACATATTTCATGGATCCTGAAGGGGGCAACCTGCTATGGCTGACGTCGTGGTCTGCGCTTGATCCAGACCCAAACTTCACCGTGCAGTATCGCCAGCCGGTCAGTGATGTCGTGGGTGAAACAACCTATAACAACATGGTGGCAGGTCTCACTGCTACGACCAATGAGGAGCCCTACTACGACACAAATGGTGGGTGGATCTCAACGTACACGCCTATTACGAATCAAGCGGGCGAAGTTGTCGCAGGTCTCGGCATCGACTACCCATTGACCTACGTTGATGAGACGCGTCAAGGCGCGATCGCGGTTGTAGTACCGATTTTGCTCATCAGCTATTTCGTGCTGTTGGCTCTGGTGTTGTTGGTGTCCACCTGGCTCACCCGCCCTCTTAAGCGGCTGACAGCAGTAACGACCCGTATCGCTGATGGTGAATACGACATTGACTTGAGTTCGGTGACAGACACGCTGATACCTGACGAGTTAGCGACTCTGGGTGAACGATTCGCGCTGATGGTTGAAAAGGTCCAATCCCGTGAGAAGAAACTGACCCAGGAAGTAACCCGGCTCAAAGTCGAAATTGACTCAAGCAAAAAGGAAGCGGCAGTTGCAGAGATCCTTGAGTCTGACTTTTTTGCCGGAATTGCTGAGCGGGCTCAAACGATGCGTAGTCGCATGAAGGAATCAGCCTCCGACGATGACGGACTGGCTACCACCTAGCAGTTACCTGCTAGCCGGATAGCCGCTTGCGTCGTCTCAGACTTGGGTCAAGGAGCGATTCCTGCCAATTTTTGCGCATGAATTGAGCTGCAATCAGCGCCCCGATGGCAAAAGGCAGTGCAATAACGGGGGCGGCGATTGGCAGGTCTAGGGCTGAGACGATCCACGTTATGCCACCGGCGACCAACAGTCCTGACGCGAAGGGCACGAGATCGACAAGGAATGACACGCGGGCCCGTTTTTCGTCCGGGACGAGGGCCAATGATGCGCGGCGAGCGACTTCATCGATACTCCAGCGCGGCACCCACCAGGCGATAATGCCAATGATGAGAACCGGCAAGAAATCGAAAGCTAGTCCAGCGATGAGAACAATTGCTGCGGAGATCGTGAAAATGGGCAGCACCATAAGTGAGCCTGGAATATTGAATCGTTCCAATAATTTGGTTGTGTAAAAAAGGTGCAACGTTGTTGCGATTGCGAATACAACGACGAGGGTCCCACCATAGACAATTTGTAATTTGGCAGCGTCACCCAATATTCGGTCAGCTGAACTGACAAAGGATGCCTCAAGGGACATGCCCGCTATGAAAACGAAAATAGATGTCACGAACATGGCGCGAAACGCTTTGACACCTCCAACAAACTGCCATGCTGACCGGAAGGATTCACCGAGGCTTTCGTCTCGTCCATGTCCACGGCTCACTGAACGATCCTTCAACGCTCGAGGCAGAAGAAAACCAAGTGCAACGATGCCTACGGGGCAAACAATGAGCAGCCATGGCAGGGGGATTCCCAGTGGAATGAAGAGCAGAGGCGCGAGTGCGGGGATGGCTAGACCAACGAGTTGGCCGCCGTATTGCCAGGTGGTGATCCAGGGGTAAATCTTGCGCCCTTCGCCGGCGTTGAAGAGATCGCCAATAAGCGCCCAGACAATGAGTGGAAGCAAGAAGTTCAACTGATCGGCGATCAACCAAACGGCACCAGTGCCCCAGACTGTCGTGGACGGAATGGCAACGAAGATTAAGCCGATGACAAATGCGGCGCCGTAACCAAGGGTGACGAATTTGAATGCGCGAGCGCGGGGAATTCGATCGATCCACTTTATTTGCACAAGTGCTATTGAAATCAATCCGACTGCACCGAGGGGATAAATAATGACGAGGGCCATTGGACCCAATTCAGACACGAACCTGCTGGCAATGACAACCTCGGTCATCAAACCGAAGAGATAGACCAAAGCAGCAGCAATGGCAAGGGGGCGTGCACGACGGCGTAATGCTTGCATTGCACTTTCAGTGCCCGCATCATTGAGTCTGGCGCCTTTTGTTGACTCGGTCGTGGTGGAGTTATCGTCGTTGATGTCAGGAGTAACTGGATCGCGTTTGACGCGCTCTGTCACAAAACCCCAGGGGTCATCGTCACCATTTGCTGCGGGCGGCGGTACTTCTCTCATGGATTAGTCCTGTCCTGATGTGGTGAGATGGAGCTAGGGTGTGCAGGTGCGCAATAACTTACAGGTGATCGAGCTTGCCGGAGTGAATGATGCCTCGCACTTGGAAGAACTCCTTGAGTTGCATGCACAAGCATTCCCGGAGCACTCGCATGTATTGGCTGAACTGCGCGAGAATGCCAGAATCCCAAGGAAGCGCGAGAAATGCGTTGTCCACCAACTACTTTGTGTGGTTGATGAAATCCCCGCGGGATTCGTAGTTGTCCACTCGAACAGGGAACGCAAGGTTGGACTGATCCACTTTCTTGCCGTCCACCCAGAATTTCAAGGTCGCCTTGTCGCAGGTACCAAGGTCTCAACCCTGTTGGTTGAACACGCGGTAGAACTCGTTGCACTCGATCTCGGGGCATCGTGCGCTGGCGTGGTTGCAGAGTCTGAGCCTGCATTACTTCCATGCTGGGCATTATGGGGATTCTCACCCCTTCCTATTACCTATTCCGAGCCATTCCATGGAATGCATTGGCGTGATCATGAACCTTTGGAATTTTTTGACATGACACTCGTTGGTTACAACATGTCAGCACATAGCTTGATCGAGTTGGGACGTAAGGGGGCCAGTGCTTTTTTACTGGACCACTATGACGTGCCGCCCGACCACGCCGTTGTGCAACTTGCTATTGGGTGACTGCCTTTGCGATTTCACGGACTTGGGCGGACCATTCGTGATCAGGGCTGGTGAGTGAGAACAGGCCACCTGAAGCGTTTTGAACAACTTCTTCAGAGAGTGGAAGAATCGCAGCAACGTCTGCGGAGTAGGCAGTCTTCATCTGCTCCCGCAGATCCGCGGTATCAATTCCTGATGGAACTTTGTTGACCACGAGGAACAGGTTGGGCACCTGAAGCTTGCGAGCAACGTCCACCGTTACGGCGGTTCCTTGGAAGTCCTGGCGATCGGGGCGGAGTATGAGCAGGAGAACATCGCTGATTGTGATGGAGAGCAATGTTTCTTCGTTCAAACCCGGGTGGGTGTCAATGAGGAGATAGTCGAGGCTGAGATCACGCGCTAAGTCACGGAATCCATCGTTGAGTGTTCCAACGTCGTAACCCTCTCGCAGGACCCGGGCAATGTCGCCAGCTTTCATGCTGGACGGAATGAGGAAGAGTGCACCACCCTCGGCAACGGGAGTGTCTTGGGAAATGATGTGGGTAACTTCGTGGGCGGCATCGGCAATTTTGATTTTGCCCCACAAATAGTCATTAAGGGTGTTGTCTAAATCGTCAGAGAAACCGAAAAGCACGTGGATGCCGGGGCTTTGAATATCCGTGTCCACGACTCCCACGCGATGACCCATTGCTGTGAGTTGAGCAGCAAGGTTGGATGTCGTGTTGCTCTTTCCCGTGCCCCCACGGAATGAGTGAATGGAAACAACAGTGGTCATGAGGTACTCCCTTGGTCATTGCGAGATCGGTGTCACAAGCTAAATGCAAGCACACTGTACTTGTTTGGCCAAGGCTACTGAAGATTGCATCACGCAGGTACCGTATTTCCACGGTACCCGAGATGTTGAATATTCAACTAACCATTAATGTAGACGCATGAACCAAAGAACAATATTCACTGATGCCCACACCGCATTCTCTTTTACGGACGAACCGGTCAGTGATGCCGAACTCATCGAGATCTATGAGTTGATGAAATTCGCCCCAACGCCCATGAACGCCCAAGCCCTGCGCATCCTCTTTATTCGAACCGACGAGGGCAAAGCCAGACTTATCCCGCATTTGGCCGATTACAACCGCGCCAAATCCCAGTCGGCCCCGGTCGTGGCACTCCTTGCCTATGACACAGACTTTCATGAACACCTACCCGAAGTTCTGCCACATAATCCTCTGGCCAAGAACAATTTCCAGGATCCGACCCAACGGGCGCTGGCGGCCCGAGAGATGGGGATCCTGCAAGCTGGCTACTTCATCCTCGCCGCCCGTGCGGTAGGACTGGATGCTGGACCCATGTCGGGCCTCGATGCTGCGGGCCTCGATGCCGAATTCTTTGAGGGGACCTCCTTTAAATCCCTCTATGCGGTCAATCTCGGCCACGTGGCTGAAGGCGGGAACTTCCCTCGAAACCCACGCCTGTCCCTTGAGACCGCTGTTTTGTGGGTCTAACCCGAGAAATACCCAACCGAGGCCAAGCGCTGGTAACCTGAACGGGTGTCCA
>JALRGY010000052.1 GCA_023253325.1 Candidatus Nanopelagicales bacterium
ACGGGTTAATGGCTGCAGCGCCATAGCCAATTAACAAGGCCACATGGTGCACCTCGCGTACGTCACCGGCCTCGATCAACAGGCTGATCATGGTGCGATTCTTGGTTCGCACCAAGTGATGATGAACAGCCGCACACAGCAATAACGATGGAATTGGTCCCATGGTTGCCGTGCTGTCACGGTCGGACAGAACGATAAATCGCTTGCCTTGCCTGATCAGTGCATCAACTTCGTTGAAGATTTCAGACAGGCGCTTTTCTAGCGCGTAGCCACCTCCACCAACGTTGTAGAGGCCCTTGATTCTGGCCGCCCCAAATTCCGGTAGATTTCCATCCGCATTTATGTTCAGAATTTTGGCAAGTTCATCGTTGTCTATTACAGGGAATGGAAGCACCACCTGCCGCGCGTGACCAGGAGCGGCATCGAGCATATTTCCTTCAGGGCCAATAATGCTGCCCAGTGAGGTGACAATTTCTTCACGGATTGCATCAAGGGGCGGGTTTGTCACTTGGGCAAAAAGTTGACTGAAGTAATCAAAAAGCATGCGGGGGCGCTCGGACAATGCCGCAATCGGAGTGTCCGTCCCCATCGAACCGATGGGCTCAATGCCTGAAATGGCCATGGGCTCCAGAATTAAACGCAGATCTTCTTGGGTATAACCAAAAGTCTGCTGGCGCCTGGTAACTGATTCGTAGGTGTGAACGATATGTTCACGCTCAGGCAACGTGTCGAGATGAATGAGACCCGCTTCGAGCCACTCTTGGTATGGGTGTTCTGCAGCGAGTTGATCCTTGATTTCAGAATCTTCGATGATTCTGCCCGCTGCCGTGTCGACCAGGAACATCTTGCCCGGCTGCACTCGACCCTTGCGAACGATTGTTTTGGGGTCAAAGTCGAGAACCCCTGCCTCAGATGCAAGGACAACAAGACCATCATCTGTGACCCAGAATCGTCCTGGTCGCAGGCCATTTCGATCAAGGACTGATCCAATGACAGTGCCATCGGTAAAGCAGACATTTGCAGGACCGTCCCATGGCTCCATGAATGTCGCATGAAATTCATAAAAGGCTCTGCGTTCTGCAGACATGTCCGCGTGGTTCTCCCACGCTTCAGGGATCATCATCAAGACCGCATGTGGCAATGAACGGCCGCCCAGATGAATAAGCTCAAGTGTCTCATCGAAGGATGCAGAGTCGCTGCCTTGGGGCGAGCAGATTGGGAACAGCCGAGTCATATCGCCGGGAATAATCTCGGAGGTCAACATTGATTCCCGTGCGGTCATCCAATTTCGATTGCCCCTCACGGTATTGATTTCTCCGTTGTGAGCAATCAGTCGGTACGGATGCGCCAAGGGCCAGGACGGAAAAGTGTTCGTTGAAAAACGAGAATGAACAAGTGCTAGAGCGCTAGCCATCTTCTCATCGGTCAAGTCAGGGAAAAAAGGAGCAAGTTGGCCGGTTGTCAACATTCCCTTGTATAACAAGGTGCGACTGGACAGAGAAGCGAAGAATATTCCAAGTTCATTTTCCGCTATCTTGCGAAATCCATAAACAGCCCGATCGAGATCGATCCCCTTCGATTGGTTGTCCGTGATGAAAATTTGCCAGAAGGCGGGCATGCAGGACTTTGCTGTTTCGCCGATCAGACTCGGGTCTGTGGGAACTTCTCTCCAGCCGATAACGGTGAGATCTTCTTGCTCGGCCAACACATCAATCTCACGAATACTGTCGAGAGCATGTTCTGGGTCGAGAAAGACACTGCCAACAGCGTAGGAACCTGCTACAGGAAGCTCGAAGTCAACATTGGCTCTTAAGAATGCATCCGGAACCTGAATTAAAATCCCAGCACCATCGCCGCTATCAGGCTCCGACCCCGAGGCGCCGCGATGTTCAAGGTTTGTAAGCGCCAAGAGTCCTTTTGCCACAATGTCGTGGCTTGGAGCGCCGTTAAGGGTTGCCACGAATGCAACCCCGCACGCATCATGTTCCATCGCCGAGTCATATAAACCCTGGCTTTTAGGTGCGGTAGAAAACTGCTCAAAAGCTGCAGCACGGTCAGCGCGATCCAACATGTAAGGCTCCTAGACGTCGTCGACTACACCCAAAAAAGAGGGAGTAGTAAATCCTGGGACGACGTTGGCCCGAGAGAAGACTACCTGAAGATTCACGGTTTGCGAGTCAGGGGCTAGTCTTTGGTCGCACTCGCGATCTCCTCTGGATCACTGTCCTGCGGGCCCACTCTCTCCTGCTCCCTGTTCAATTCTTGGTGTTCCTCTCGCCCCGGACGCAAACGCGACGAAATGACGAGGTACGAAAGGGCTCCTAATCCGACAATGATCGACGTCCAGACATTGAGTCGTATTCCGAGGATTTGATTTGCTGAGTCAATTCGGAGAATTTCTATCCAGCCTCGACCGAGCGTGTACAGGAATACATAGAGTGCGAACGCTCGCCCGTGGCCCATGTGGAACCGCCGGTCCGCCCAAATCACAAGGAGGGCGACACCCACCAGCCAGAGGGCTTCGTAGAGAAATGTTGGATGAAAAGTCACAAATTGTTCGTAGCCCGCAGGCCGATTCTCGATCGCGATTTCCAAACCCCAAGGAAGGTCTGTTGGTGATCCAAATAGCTCTTGATTGAAGTAATTGCCCAACCGACCAATTGCTTGGGCCAGTGCAATGCCAGGTGCAATCGCGTCAGCGACCGGAGGGAGCATCACACCCGTGCGTCGTGCGCCTATCCAGGCACCGAGAGCACCCAGCGCGACAGCGCCCCAAATTCCCAGACCACCGTCCCAGATTCGTAGCGCCGCGATCAGCCCTTTGCCTTCGCTGCCAAAGTAGATCTGCCAATCGGTCACCAAGTGATAGAGGCGACCACCAATGATGCCAAAAGGCACGGCCCATATGGCGATGTCGAGAATCACTCCGGGCTTACCGCCACGTGCCACGTATCGCTTGTTACCTAGCCAGATGGCCACCACGATTCCGAGCACGATGGCGAGTGCATATGCCCTGATGGGCACCGGCCCAAGACTCCATACCCCGTTATCGGGGCTTGGAATTGACGCTCCCACCCAAGTGGCCGCGTAACTTGAAGTCACGACTTATTTTTTCGATGCAACAAAGTCCACAAGACCTTGCGGATCAGCCAGAATTTCCGAACCCACAATCTCGCCATTGAGGAATCCTGACGGCGTTCCGGGGATTTGATTGTTATAGAACTGCTCGGTGCTATTGGCAGCCCACGCTAGGTACGTGCCGTCGGTGAGGCACTGATTGAACGTTTGCAGCGAATCGCCGGTGATTCCGGATTGAGTACCGAAAGCCAGAAGTTGCTCATCGCTGTAACCTGTTCCCTCTGCAGTTGGCTGGTTTGCATAGACCTGGTTGTGAAACTCTTTAACCTTGCCTTGGTCAATCGCGCAACCCCAGGCAGCAATAGCCCGATGGGACGAATCGTTGCCGAGATTGCTATCGAGGAATGCTGTTGGGCGATAAACCAACTGCACTGCTCCTTCTTCCGCCAACTGTTCAATTCCTGCGCCATTTGCAATTTCCAGTGCGCCGCATGATGGACACTGGAAGTCTTCCCAGAGCTCAAGTACAGGTGCATCAGCACTGGCGTTTCCGTAAGGAACACCAAAAGGCACACTTTCGTCTGGACCAAAGACACCAATGGGAAGGGCCGCATTGGGGTCAGGATCCACAATGGCGCCGCCCGCACTGCTGCTGCCCGATTCTTGATTAGAAGCGTATAGAGCGACCCCAACAATGCCAACCATGACCGCAACAACCGTTGCTCCACCGACTATGCGAACGAGGCGTTCACGACGCTTCTCAGCCGATGCAGCAGCGCCGCGCGCCTCAGCAGCCTTTTGCCGACGGTTCTTTGCGCTCTCGCTCATAATTTCACTCCAGTCCGATAGATATTTTTCGGGCAAACCATTTGGTTCAGGTCACGGATGTGCGTCCAAAGCTCTTGCGGTAAGGATAAGCGTGGGGCTATCGAACTGCCGACCTGACCCCTTGTGCCAATTGCGCGGCTAATTCAGCAACAGCCGCCGTTCCACCTTGGTTAGCCGCCTTAATGAAGGCAGACCCCACAATCACTCCATCGGCATAGGCGGCAATATCAGCGGCCTGTGCACCCGTGGACACACCCAAGCCGACGGCAATGGGTAAATCTGTTCTCGTACGCACTCGAGCCACTAGTTCTGGGGCCATGGAACTGACATTGTCGCGGGCACCTGTCACACCCATGGTTGAGGCAGCATAAATAAATCCGCGCGTCTGGTCACTCACCTGTGAGATACGGATTTCTGATGATGAAGGAGCAACCAGGAATATCGGGTCGATGGAATTTTTATGTGCCGCCTCAAGCCAGGGCTGGGCTTCCTCGATGGTCAGGTCAGGCGTAATTACGCCCGCACCACCGCGCTCGGACAGTGTCTGAGCAAATCTCTCGACACCGTAGCGCTCAATTGGGTTCCAATAACTCATGACGACCGGAAGCCCACCGTGATCGCTGACCGCCTGAACGACATCAAGCACAGTTTCGGTTGTTGCCCCGCCAGTTAGTGCAGCACTGACAGCCTCCTGGATTACGGGGCCATCCATGAGTGGGTCTGAGTACGGGAGTCCAACTTCAATGAGGTCAACGCCGTTATCAAGCATGGCGTGAATCAACTCAATGGACCCTTCAACCGTTGGGTACCCCGCGGGGAGGTAGCCGATAAGGAGTGCGCGATTCTCGGATTTGGCCTTGCTGAAAGAGTCCGCGATTGTTCGCCGTTGCACGCTCATGAGTAGGTGGCCTCTAGCGCCCTTCAGCGAGTTCGGCGCTGACTACATCGCCCAAGTCAATGCCAAACCACCGTGCAGCTGTGGCAACATCTTTGTCACCACGTCCTGAAAGATTGACCATGATGACCGAATCGGGACCAAGTTCGGCACCCAATCGCATAACACCTGCAAGCCCATGGGCAGTCTCTATGGCAGGAATGATTCCTTCAGTCCGCGATAAGAGTGAAAATGCTGTCATTGCCTCAGCGTCATTGACGGGTTCATAGACCGCTCTACCAATGTCGTGCAGCCAGGCATGCTCAGGACCAACACCGGGATAATCGAGACCAGCGCTAATTGAGTGCGAGGCCACTGTTTGTCCCCATTCATCCTGCATGACGTAGGTCCGAGCACCATGCAAAACTCCGGGTGTTCCCGCGGCAAAACGTGCAGCGTGGCGACCAGTATCTACACCATCTCCCCCAGCTTCATAGCCTCGCAATTGAACTTCGGGGTCGTCGATGAATCCGCTAAAAAGTCCCATCGCATTCGACCCGCCACCGACGCACGCGGCGACCGCGTCAGGCAAGCGTCCTTCAACCGCCAGGATCTGTTCCCGGGCTTCACGCCCAATAACCGAATGAAAAAAGCGGACCAGTTCAGGAAAGGGCGCAGGCCCAGTCACTGTTCCCAACATGTAATGGGTTTGATCAACGGTAGACACCCAATCGCGCATGGCCTCATTGATGGCGTCCTTGAGAGTCCTACTTCCCGCCGTCACGGACACGACTTCAGCACCAAGTAATTTCATGCGAGCCACGTTGAGCGCTTGACGCCTGGTGTCTTCCTCACCCATGTACACGGTGCAGTCCAGCCCAAGTAGGGCTGCAGCAGTCGCGGTAGCGACTCCGTGTTGACCCGCGCCCGTCTCAGCGATCACTCGTGTTTTCCCCATGCGTTGCGTGAGAAGCGCCTGGCCTAATACGTTATTGATTTTGTGTGAGCCTGTGTGGTTGAGGTCCTCGCGCTTCAAATAAACACGCGCACCATTGCAATATTCCTCGAACCTATTCGCTCGCGTCAGCGGAGACGGACGTCCGGTGTAGTCACGTTCCAGACGCGCTAACTCCGCTGTGAATACTGGATCAAGTATCGCGGCTCGAAACGCTGCATCAAGCTCATCGAGCGCTGCGGTGAGAGCCTCAGGGACAAATCTGCCACCGTAAGGTCCAAAGTGACCCGGTAATGATCCTTCGCGCACACTGTCGGTTGACTCGGTCGTAGTCATCAACGGCCTCGTGATCGACAGGCAGGATGTGCACCGGCTGTCACTAGTTCATTGACCGCTGCCCGAGGGTTGCCCCCGGTCACAAGTGCTTCACCCACCAAAACAGCGTCGGCGCCTGCATCTGCATAAGTCATAAGGTCATGATGGTCCCGAACACCTGATTCAGCAATTCGGACGCAGGAGGCAGGGATTCGATCAGCCACTCGAGCGAAAGTGTTCCTGTCTACTTCGAGGGTTTTGAGGTTACGAGAGTTCACGCCAATAACGATGGCCCCTGCGTCGATCGCTCGGTCGATTTCGGTTTCGTCGTGTACCTCGACGAGTGGGGTCAGCCCCAGACTATGGGTTCTTTCAATAAGTGAGACAAGTGCGGACTGCTCCAGGGCGGCGACGATCAGCAGGACCATGTCAGCGCCATGGGCTTTGGCCTCCCATAGTTGATAGCTGCTAATGATGAAGTCTTTTCTCAACACCGGGATTTCAATCGCGGCGCGCACGGCAATGAGATCAGAGAGGCTTCCGCCAAAACGACGCTCCTCGGTCAAGACACTTACACAATGTGCCCCACCTGCTTCGTATTCACCAGCCAAGAAAGCGGGATCAGGTATTTCAGCCAAAGGGCCCTTGCTCGGACTCGACCGTTTAACTTCAGCGATGACGCAGACATCTTCGCCACGAAAAACAGAAACTACATCTTGTGCTTCCCTGACACGTAGGGATTTTTCCTTCAAATCATCCAGTGGCACCTGAGCCATGCGGGAGTCAACGTCTTCACGAACTCCGTCAATGATGTCATCGAGCACCGTCACGATTCAAGAGTATCTTCCTCAGGATTTCACCCGAGTCCCGAACCCCAATAGGGGGTGACGTTCCTGATTATGGTGAAGAACATCATGGCCACCACCAGGATGACCGCGAGGGTAATTAATGAAGCTGACCGGTGTTTGGCCGGAATCTCGAAATTTGGCACAAATGACAGGCGTTTGACCATGCCGAAGAGAACCCACATGAAACCCAATGAATAGAGAACCGCGAGCAGTGCATTGTGATCAACCAAGCCGCCAAAATCACCATGCAGCAGTGAATAGGTTCCGCGGAGTCCGCCGCACAATGGACAGTCGAGCCCGAAGATAAGTTGGCTTGGGCACGGTGGGTAAACGCCCAGATTTGGATTAATTGAAAAAAGCAACACGCCACCAGTCACCAGGCCTGCTATTCCCAGATGTTTGCCGTTATCAGTGGGAGGCTTCCGCTCACTGAGGTTCTTCATGATTGTGAAATCTAAAACTCGGGATTCAATTCGACAGGGATGCAAACCTCAAACTTTGCGCCACCTAGCTCCGATGACTGCACGCTCGCACTCCCACCCAAACCGCTGGCAAGTCTGCCAACCAGAGCCAATCCCAGACCCGTGCCGACGGGACGAACACCCCTGTATCGCTCATAAAGCGCTCCTGGTTCAAAAGCAATAGTCATGTCTTCATCGCTGAGGCCTGGCCCTGAGTCAGAAACAGCAAGCTGCAGGTTTGCGCCCACCAGTTGCACAACTAATTCGATTCGCCCATGTGCTGGGGTCACGCGCAAGGCATTCTCCGTGAGGTTGTCGATGATTTGCCGGACTCGCAGTGAATCAACAATTATTTTTGTTTGAGGAGCCGGGTGTGAGATGAAATCAACATTCGACTCCGAGCACCTATAACTCCAAACCTCGCAGGTATTCGACACAAATTCCTCAAGATCAACCTGTGATGGATCAATGGTGAAATTAACCGCCCCAAGTCGCGCTAGGTCCAGCAGGTCATTGATCAAGCGGTCCAATCGGGCGGCTTCGCGCGAAATGATCTCGCCCGCATTTTTTGTTTCAGCGGCAGACATCAACCCGTCAGCCAACGCCTCCCCATAACCTTTGACCGCGGTTAAAGGTGTTCGCAGTTCGTGGGAAACCGAGAGTAAAAATTCACGTTGCCTACTTTCTGAGGATTCCAGAGCCAGGTCTAGGGAATTAAGAGCTATTGCGATATCTGAGACTTCACGCGGGCCTTCGGGTTCTATGTGGATTCCGCGCGACCCGAGTGATAACTCCACTGCCGTCTCGCTAGCCCTGCGCAGTGGTCGTGCAAGGCGACGCGCTGCCAGGTAACCCAAAGGAATCGCGATGACGAGTCCTATGAGCAAAGCAATGATGAGTCTGTAAATGACCGAAGCCGCGCTTGCCCCAGCAACTGATACCGGCTGAACGAGCAAGACGGCGCCACCAAAACTCAATGGGCGTCCCTCGAACAACAATTGACCTGCCGCAGTGGCGACACGGGCGGAAACTTCTTGACCATCCAATAATTTGCGAGCCATTGCGACACCAAATCCTGATGGAAGGTCATCAGCACTGATGTCGGCCGCATCAACCGGACCGAACAGGTACGCCGAAATGGATTCCCTCTGGAGAGTGGAGATCAGGTTAGGGTCCAGACTGCCTGCACCCGCATTGCGTTCAACAGCATTAGCGGTCACGTTGGCTAACTGCGCCAGATTGCGCTGCCCAACTTGCTCTGAACTAGCCACAATCAATGGGTATGAAACGAAACCTGCAATGAGAACTGCGATTGCAGCTACAAGACTTGTGAGCAAAACCGTTGGAGTTACGATGCTCACTCTTCGGAATCGCTCACTCCAAACAGGACTCATGGGTCGATTCCCTGCGGATCAGAAACCTCAGCGCCGTAGCCGACTCCTCGAACAGTTCGAATCGGTGCATGCGGGCCTAGTTTGGCTCGCAATTGCGCAACGTGGACGTCAACCGTTCGCGTGCCTAAGGATTCTGAATATCCCCAGACATTTTCCAGTAACTCCTCCCTGGTAATCACTCGACCGGGGCTGGCAAAAAGGTACGCCAATACATCGAACTCAATTGCGGTGAGCGAGATTGCACCGTCATGAACCCAACAGCGCCGGGTTTCCGTGTCGATGCGTACCTGACCAATGTGCAAAATATTTGAATGTTCACCTTGGCGTTTTGTTCGGCGGATAATGGACTTGACTCGCGCCGTAAGTTCCCGAGGACTAAATGGTTTTGTGACGTAATCATCTGCGCCCAGTTCGAGTCCCAAGATGCGGTCGATTTCATCGTCTCGGGCGGTGCAGAAAACAATTGGCGTCCAGTTTTCATCGGCTCGAAGCCGACGACACACTTCCGTCCCGTCCATGACGGGAAGTCCAACGTCAAGAATGATGAGATCAAAGTTCTCATTGGTAGCTGCCGCGAGGGCACTTTGGCCGTCGGTTGCGATCTGTACCGAGAAGCCCTCTCGGCCCAGATAAAGCGAAATGAGATCGGCGATGGCTGATTCGTCCTCCGCGACAAGTACTCGCATGGAGCCGGGAGTGCGCATGGAACTAATGGGCTGAACTATCAGCGCTCTTCCCGCCGAAACCCATCATGCTCATGACCTTGCCAACAATCCCGCCGACAACCACCAGTCCAACCGAAACCCAGAAGAGTATCCAATTCCCCCAAATAATGGCTAGCGTGCCGAGCACGAATGCCAGCGTGATGATGACTACAGCACTCCAAGCTGCGGGTGTTGAGCCATGGTCATCGTGTGGGAGATCAGAGGACATGTGGTTGCTGCTTGTCATGGGCCTATCTAATCATGGGCGATACGTGAAAGAGATGCCCTGATGTGTTTTGACAACACTCGGGCCCATCAATCCCCAGACCCATCAATTGTCGGGTCGACTCCTCGGTCCAAAGAGCCCCAGACATCAACAGCAGGCTCTTTGAGTTTGGTTCGCTGATACCGGGCACCCATGGACGGCCAGGCCGGACTTGTCAGAAGCGCAGCGCCATTGGTCAGTAGCAGGACAAAGATCAACAGGCCACTGGCGAGCTGCCAGTTCAGTATGTTGCCTTCTGACATCCGAGGAAGGCTCCACGCCGCTACCACCGTGGCTATGGCACCGATTCCCGCGACGAAGCGCCGCGCCCACCTTCCTGTTGCCACGACGCCAACCACGACTGCCAGTGAAATCAGGGCACAGGCTGATAAGTAAGGATTCAGTTCCCCACCGGTACTTTGCAACTCGGTTCCAATGTTGTCCGCGATGACCTCTGCCAGCGTGCTTTCCCATACTTGACCGCTGACCCACAGGAGGCCAAGTGCCGCAACGCACTGCAGGGTGATGAAGACGACAAACTGTCTGGCCCGAGACACTATCTAGAGATCCCGACATTGTGCGTCAAAGACTCTGCACTCGCTACGGCCCGCAAGACAGCCTTGGCCTTATTCATACATTCGTCATTCTCTGCTTCAGACACAGAATCAGCTACCACCCCAGCCCCCGCTTGTACATGTGCAATACCGTCCTTGACCAATGCCGTTCGAATTGCAATCGCCATGTCGAGATTACCCGCGAAGTCCAGGTATCCGACGCAGCCGCCATAGAGACCGCGGCGTGTTGATTCCAATTCCTCAATGATTTGCATGGCTCTTGGCTTTGGTGCGCCAGACAGGGTGCCGGCAGGAAAAGTTGCCCTGAGCGCATCAAATGAATGTAAGTCAGATTTGAGGTTTCCTGTCACAGTGGACACCAAATGCATGACGTGTGAATACCTTTCAACATGCATAAAGTCGTGTACTTGAATGCTCCCAGCTTCACAAACTCGACCCAAGTCGTTTCGGGCGAGGTCCACCAGCATCAGGTGCTCAGCACGTTCCTTGCGGTCTGCCAGCATTTCTTGGCCCAATGCTTGATCCACATCAGGATCCTCAGACCTCCATCGAGTTCCCGCGATCGGGTGCACAGTGCAGTGTCCAGCCTTGACGGTTACCAGTGCCTCCGGAGAGGAACCGACAATTTCAAAGGCAGTTCTATTCACATCGGTTGGGTCTGGCATTCGGAGGATGTACATGTAGGGACTCGGGTTGGTCGAGCGCAAGATTCGATAAACATCAAGACCCGGAGCCCGACAAGGCACGCTGAAGCGCTGCGACAGAACGACTTGGAATGCATCTCCTGCGCGAATGTATTCCTTGATGGTCTCAACTTTGGTGATAAAGGTTGCATCCCCCTCCACCTTGGTCTCCGCGGGGGAATGAACAATTGCCGCCGCCATTGGTGCGCTCGATGAAACTTGTTCAGCCATCGAATACAAACGATCAACAGCGTCGGCGTATGCATCGTCTACCCGCTCGGCCGAGTTGTCGTAATTGATAGCGTTAGCAATAAGCGTGACAGTGCCATAAAGGTGATCGACCACTGCCATATCGGTGGCAAGGAGAAATCCCAGTTCAGGAATATTGAGTTGATCCGAAGTTGACTGACCAATATTCTCCCAGTGGCGGACAACGTCATACGCCAAGTAACCCACCATGCCACCGGTCAAGGGCGGTAAATCAGTGAATGTGTTGTCCGTGTATAGCAATTCCAGGGTCTGACGTAGAACCTCGATGCCGAGCCCTGATTCTGGGAGCCCTTCTGGCTTTCGACCCACCCAATGTGCCTGGCCTTCAATCTCAGTCAACATCGCAGCACTGTGGACACCGATAAACGAATAACGAGACCATTGCACTCCCGCTTCCGCTGATTCAAGGAGAAACGTGCCGGGGCGTTCCCCACACAAAGCGTTGAACAGACCCACGGCACTGAAATGATCGGCCATGATTCGCATTGCCACCGGAATCACTCGACTGGTTTGGGCCTTAAGCCGAAATTCATCAAGTTCGATAGAGAGTTGGCCGTTGGCAATCAAGAAGGATCACTCCCAACATTCCGCACTCGCGAAAAGCATGTAATGGAACCCGTGTGGCAGGCTGGGCCTTGCTGTTGAACGCTCATGACTATGGCGTCTCCATCACAATCCAGACTCAAGCTAATGACTTCTTGCACATTGCCTGATTCCTCACCCTTAACCCAAATGCGAGATCTGCTCCGGGAGAAATAGGTGCCCCTTCTTGTTTCCAGCGTTAATTCAAGTGCCTGACGGTTCATCCAGGCGAGCATGAGAACTTGTCCGGATGTTGAGTCTTGAGTGATCACGGGGACCAACCCTTGAGCATCGAAGGTTACAGATTCGATTAACTCATTGTCAGAAACCTCTGACGTGGCCATACCTTCATTGTTCTTCATGGTCCATCCATTCCAGTAACCTGCATCGCGCGAACAAGGATCCCGCGTCCCGCCAGGTCATTCTTGATTGATTCAAAAGTCAGCTGCCCGAAATGGAAAACACTTGCTGCGAGCACCGCATTGGCACCCGCCTGAACCGCAGGAGCGAAATCCTCGAGACGTCCAGCTCCCCCACTCGCGATTACCGGAATGTTCACGATGGCTCTAACAGCCTCAATCAACTCGAGATCGAAGCCCGTTTGCATACCGTCTGCATCCATCGAATTGAGCAATATTTCTCCGACTCCGAGTGCGGCGCCCGTCTGCGCCCACTCCAACGCATCGAGGCCAGCACTGCGGCGCCCACCATGTGTAGTCACACCAAAGCCACTGGGCATCTCGGGTTCACGACGTGCGTCGATGGACAATACGATGCACTGTGAGCCAAAGCGTTCGGCAGCTTCCATGAGTAAGTCTGGACGCACAATTGCAGCTGTGTTGATCGAAACTTTGTCCGCACCTGCACGCAGTAGTGAATCAATGTCATCGACGCTACGAACTCCCCCACCGACCGTGAGCGGAATAAATACGGTGTCAGCGGTGCGACGTACAACATCGAGAGTTGTGGACCTACCAGAATGGGAAGCGCTGATGTCAAGGAAAACTAACTCATCAACACCCTCATTGCTGTATTTGAGTGCCAATTCGCAGGGATCACCCGCATCACGCAAGCCCTCAAAATTAACACCTTTGACCACGCGACCTTGATCAACGTCAAGGCATGCAATGACGCGTACACCCAAAGTCATAACGGGGGCCTCACGCCGTCGAGTACATGCGTGCACATGATGTCGCGATCATGGTTGCGGTGGTCCCCATTGATAGGGGTCGTAGCGCGCCTCAACAGCGACAAGTGCCTCTGCCAACGAGAAAGCCCCTTCATAGAGTGCCTTACCAACAATGGCACCCTCGATACCCTTGATTTCAGCCAGCTTATGCAGATCTTCCAAGTGAGCAATTCCACCCGAAGCAATTATCGGCGTCCTGGTCACCGCTGCAACTTCCTTTAAAAGGTGAATATTGGGACCGTGCATCATGCCGTCCTTGTGAACATCCGTGACAACGTAGCGCGCACACCCTGCGGCATCGAGTCGACCGATCGCCTCCCACAGATCGCCACCCTCGGTGGTCCAGCCCCGCGCAGCGAGTGTGTGACCCTTGACGTCGAGGCCTACGGCAATCCGCTCGCCGTGCTCTGCAATTACTTGGGCCGTCCAATCAGGATTTTCCAATGCAGCCGTGCCAAGGTTCACTCGAGTGCAACCCGTGGCGAGGGCCGCTTTGAGACTATCGGTGCCACGGATTCCACCCGAAAGCTCAACTTTGACGGAATCTCTGACCTGATGAACAACGTGAGCAATCAACTCTGCATTGGATCCTGTGCCAAATGCCGCATCAAGGTCAACGAGGTGAATCCACTCCGCACCCTGACTTACCCAGGAACGGGCAGCATCAATGGGTGATCCATAACTCTTCTCCGTGCCGGCTTTGCCCTGAACCAGGCGCACTGCCTGACCTTGAGCAACATCAACAGCAGGAAGGAGAGCAAATCCAGGAGCAGAATTCATTGCCCAAGTCTAGGCGCAGCCCCTCACGTCAATGTGAGTGCCCAATTGCGCAGGAGCCCCAATCCGGCTTCCCCTGACTTCTCAGGATGAAACTGCACTGTGGTGAGTGGGCCATTTTCCACTGCGGCGATAAAAGGGGTTTCGTAGTCACACCACGTGACGAGTGGCGGCTTTTGATACTTGTCTGTTTCGGTCATGACCCACTCTTGGGCGGCATAGGAATGGACAAAGTAGAAAGACTCATGAGCCAGTCCGTTGAAGATCAGGGAACCTTCAGGTGCCTGAACGGTGTTCCAGCCCATGTGCGGGGTTATTGATGCAGGCAATTTCGTCACCGCCCCTGGCCACTGCCCTAGGCCGTCGCATTCCTGCCCATGTTCAATTCCACGGTCAAACATGATCTGCATGCCCACGCAAATTCCCAGGATCGGCGCTCCAGCAATCAGACGGGCATCGACTAGGGCGGGGCCATTGACGGCCTCGATGCCAGCCATACACGCGGCAAAAGCACCAACGCCAGGGATTACAAGTCCATCGGCCGCCATGGCAGCCTCGAAATCCGAGGTCAGTTCCACCTCTAGACCTACATGCTCAAGCGCACGGACGGCTGAACGTACATTGCCAAAGCCGTAATCCAGAACAACAACACTCTTCTTTACCGACATGAATGAATTGGCTCTGACGAATGGGCT
>JALRGY010000053.1 GCA_023253325.1 Candidatus Nanopelagicales bacterium
AGTGGGTGTTGTTGCATGCTGAAGCCACAGCAAACGCAACGATGATCGGCGTCCCGTTGCAGCAAATGCTGTCCCTGTTGATGCATCACCCAAAGCTGCTTCGATGTTTGCCGTCGCAGCAAGAAGCGTTGGCACCCCTGCCGCGGATGCAATGCGCGCCGCCTGGACCTTGGTTGCCATGCCGCCACTGCCCACGCCCTCGGCCCCAATGCCACCGATGCGCATGGAATTCAGTTCGGAATGATGTGAGACTTCAGGGACGTGGATCGATCCCGCCTTGTGCGGAGGTCCGTCGTACAAGCCGTCCACATCAGACAACAAAACGAGAGCATCTGCATTCGTCACGTGCGCCACCAGCGCGGCCAACCGGTCGTTGTCACCTAAGCGAATCTCGTCCGTGGCCACAGTGTCGTTCTCGTTAACTATGGGCAGAACGTTCAGATCAAGTAATCGATCAAAGGTGCGCTGGGCATTGCGGTAATGACTGCGACGTGTGACATCGTCAGATGTCAGCAAAACCTGACCCACGGTGATGCCATGCTCACGAAATGCACTGCTGTAAGCGGCCAAGAGAATGCCCTGGCCAACACTTGCTGCCGCCTGTTGTGTGGCTAGATCCTTGGGACGCGTGCTCAGGTTGAGAGCCGGCATACCTGTTGAAATGGCCCCACTCGAAACAACAATGACTTGATGGCCCTGTGCCCGCCTTGCTGCAACGGCGTTTGCCAAAACCTCAATGGCGTTGTGTTTCAGCCCGCCCTCGCGCGATGACAACGACGAGGAACCGATCTTGACCACAATGCGTCGAGCTTGGGAAATAGATTCCCGGGGCGAGTTCGATGTGTGATTTGACATTACGCCAAATTCTCCGGCCGTACTTCAAGCCTCGAATCACTTCCTCGCGGCCCTTGATGGGCATCTCCCAGTGCTGGGAACCAGTCAAAAACAACTGCATTCTCCTCAGGGCCAATCATGACGGTGCACCCCGGAATGGCACCGGCCTTCATGAGTTCCTCTTCAACACCCAAACGTGCAAGCCTGTCTGCGAGGTAGCCGACGGCTTCGTCATTCCCAAAATCAGTCTGGCGAATCCACCGCTCAGGACGTTGACCGCGTACACGGAATCCATCAGGCTCACGAACAACGGTGAACCCTGAGTCGTCAACTGCTTTCGGGGTCAAGACAATTCGTGGCATTTCAATCGCCTCGTCAGCTGCCCGCTTCTCCTCCACCAATCCGGCGAGGGCAAAACTCAGTGGGCGCAATCCTTCGCGCGAGACTGCTGAGATTTCAAAAACCGTGTAGCCCCGCTCCTCCAGCATGGGCTTGACCATGTCAGCAAGGTCACGGGCCTCAGGAACATCGATCTTGTTCAATACGACGATTCGCGGACGATCATCCAGTCCGCCATATTGACTCAACTCGGCTTCAATGGTGTCCAAGTCAGTGAGTGGATCACGATTAGGTTCAAGGGTCGCGCAATCCAAGACGTGAACAATCACGCTGCATCGCTCTACGTGACGCAAAAAATCCAGCCCCAACCCTTTGCCCTGACTTGCGCCTGGGATCAATCCGGGAACGTCAGCGATTGTGTAGACAACATCACCCGCGGTGACAACTCCGAGGTTGGGCACCAGCGTGGTGAATGGGTAGTCGGCGATTTTTGGACGGGCAGCACTCATTGCAGCAATCAGACTGGACTTACCTGCACTGGGAAATCCGACGAGTGCGACATCGGCGACAGTTTTGAGTTCGAGGACAACATCGCGCGAACTGCCTGGCTCTCCAAAGAGTGCGAAACCGGGTGCTTTGCGCTTGGGAGATGCCAAAGCAGCATTGCCCAAACCCCCACGTCCACCACGAGCTATGACAAATGTGTCACCAGGAGTAATCAGGTCGGCCAACACCTCACCATTGCTATCGCGCACAACCGTGCCAGAAGGAACCCTCAGGATAATATCCTCGGCATTTGCTCCGTGCCGGTGTGAACCCATGCCAGGTTTGCCATTGTTCGCGGTGCGGTGTGGTGAATGGTGAAACTCCATCAAAGTCGTGACCTGTGGGTCAACTAGCGCAATGATGTCGCCGCCTCTGCCACCATTGCCACCATCGGGTCCCCCTAATGGTTTGAATTTTTCCCGCATGACAGAGGCGCAGCCGTGGCCGCCATTACCGCCTTGAGCGTGAATCACCGTGTGATCAATAAACGTAGCCATCTAGTGCACCTCCTTTAATCTGCTTGCAGGAACTACTGGGATATCACGAAAGGCGGGCCCAAATGGACCCGCCTTTCTGTGAAGTCATTGTGCTGAAATTATTCTCCAGCAAGAATGTTGACAACGCGGCGTCCGCGGGCGGTGCCGAATTCAACGACACCCTGGGCCAGTGCAAACAAGGTGTCATCCTTGCCGCGACCGACGTTCTTACCGGGGTGGAAGTGTGTTCCACGCTGGCGAACAATGATCTCGCCTGCATTGACTTCTTGGCCACCAAAGCGCTTCACGCCAAGGCGCTGGGCATTACTGTCGCGACCGTTACGGGTGCTGGACGCACCTTTTTTATGTGCCATGGTTCACTTCCCTGCCGCAATGTCGGTGACCTTGACCGCGGTTAATTCAGAGCGGTGACCCTGACGACGACGGTAGCCGGTCTTGTTCTTGTACTTCAAAATATCGATTTTCTCGCCGCGACGGTGATCGATGATCTCCGCGGTGACTTTGACCTTAGCGAGTGCAGCAACGTCACTGGTGACCTTGCCGTCTTCAACGAGTAGAACTGCTGGCAACTGGAAAGAAGTACCAGGCGCACCGGGGACTCGATCGAGAACTACCAGATCGCCCACTGCGACCTTCTCTTGCCGACCGCCGGCTTTAACAATGGCGTACACCACAGACTCCTTCAGTTGCATTTAGCATTTTGCGGGTATTTCTTAGGGGTATTACTCGGGGGTATTGCTTGATGGTGAAACTCAAGAAAAACTCGGTTGAGCCCTGGGGGCGCACTCCGAATACGAAATCATACGGGGCGCATCCTCGGGGGGCTACACCGCCTCGGCTTCCCCATTCTCCACAGGCTCGGATTCAATTACCTCGGCCTCACTAGCCTCGGAACCAGCGACCTCGGCCTCGAGATGGCTGGCCTCCTCCAGGTGAGCCTGCTCGAGAGCCCTGGCAGCGACCATTGCGGGGTCCACGGCATTGGCGGGCCTTCGGTAGCGGACCGGGGGCTCGTGGTGGGGATCGGATGTAAGAGACACCTTGATTCCACGACCATTGCAGGCCTCGCAGTTTTCTGAGAACGACTCAATCAGACCTGAACCAATGCGCTTGCGCGTCATTTGAACCAGTCCCAAGGAAGTCACTTCAGCGACTTGATGCTTGGTTCGATCGCGACCCAGGCATTCAATGAGGCGACGAAGAACCTGATCTCTGTTGCTTTCAAGAACCATATCGATGAAGTCAACGACGATGATGCCGCCGATATCACGCAATCTCAATTGACGGACGATTTCTTCAGCAGCCTCAAGGTTGTTCATGGTGACTGTCTGCTCGAGGTTGCCACCTTGGCCGGTGAATTTGCCAGTGTTGACGTCAACAACGGTCATGGCTTCGGTTCTGTCAATAACAAGTGAGCCACCGGATGGCAAATACACCTTGCGGTCCAGTGCTTTGAGCAATTGCTCGTCAACACGGAGTTCGGCGAATATGTCCTTGGGGTTAGTCCAATGCTCCAAGCGATCCAGCAGATCAGGAGCAACAGCACTGATGTAGGCATCGACGGTTGTCCAGGCGACGTCACCAGAAACAATCATCTTGGTCACGTCTTCGTTGAAAATGTCGCGAACAACCTTGATGGCAATGTCTGGTTCCGCATAAAGCATCGCGGGGGGTGTTGCACCTTTGCCGCCCTGATCAATGTCTTCCCACAGTGCCTGCAGGCGCTGGACATCTTGCTCCAGTGATTCCTCGGGAGCACCTTCTGCAGCAGTGCGAACAATGACGCCTGCGTCCTCGGGCATAACTCGCTTGAGAATGTCCTTCAAACGGTTGCGTTCACCCTCAGGCAGTTTGCGGCTGATGCCTGTCATGGAACCGTCAGGGACATAGACCAAGAATCGACCTGGCAGTGAGATCTGACTGGTCAAACGTGCACCTTTTTGACCAACGGGGTCTTTGGTTACCTGAACGAGAACGGGATCACCGGGCTTGAGCGCCAACTCGATGCGCTTTTGTTGGCCTTCGAGTCCAGCTGCATCCCAGTTGACTTCGCCCGCGTAAAGCACGGCGTTGCGACCCTTGCCAATGTCAACGAAAGCTGCTTCCATGCTTGGAAGCACATTTTGCACACGGCCGATATAGACGTTACCCACAAGTGAAGTTGCCGATCCACGAGTGACGTAATGCTCAACCAGAACACCGTCTTCGAGCACTGCGATCTGCGTGCGATCACCCTGTTGGCGGATCGCCATGACTCTTTCAACGGATTCGCGGCGAGCGAGGAACTCGGCTTCGGTCAGAATTGGCGCCCTGCGGCGACCTTGTTCGCGACCTTCACGGCGGCGCTGCTTCTTTGCTTCAAGCCGGGTTGACCCTTTGAACTCCTCGCTCTTGCGTCGGGGCTCACGAACTCGAACAACCGTGTTGGGATCATCTGAATCGGTATCGTCCGCTTGCCCCGCTCTGCGGCGACGGCGACGGCGCTTGGTGTTGCCTGAGCCATCTCCTTCTCCATCACCTGAGTCTTCGCTGCTGTCAGCATCTGACTCAGATTCTGAATGTGAACCTGAATCCGAATCGTTCTCATTGTCCGAATTTTCAGAGTCATTGTCATTCTCATCAGAATCAGTCGAAGTGCCATCGGCTTTGCGGCGGCGTCCGCGACCACCCCTGCGGCGGCGGCGATTGCGACTTGCTTCGTCCTCACCCGAACCGGCTTCTGAATCACCTTCAGTTGATCCGGCGCTCGTTGCTTCCTCGGTGGATTCGGCGTTATCAGTTTTTGCAACGACAGCAACGGTAGCTTTCTTCGTGCTGCGGCCCTTGCCCTTGACCGGGGCACTAATCTTTTTGGGTGCGGCGGGTGCATCTTCGGCTACTTGGAAAAGCGGGAGTGCTGGCTTTTTAACGCTCGCCGTCTCCTGCGACCCCGAGTCATTCGATTGTGATTCGACCGGGGCGGCCTCAGTCTTTTTTGTCGCCTTCTTGGCGGCCTTCTTTGCGGGCTTCTTCACCGGCGCTGTAATTGGCAACTCTTCAGTGGCTGGGCCTGCGGGGCGCGAGGCAGCCCGACGACGTGGTTTTTTTTCCGTTTCATCGACCATGATGGTCGCTCCTTTGCGTACTTGGGTACACCCAAATACATGTCAGTGGAGTAATCCGATGGTCTGTGACTATCGGTTACTTCAAGCTTCTCGGTCTGCCCATCAGGTTCGCGCGTCAATTTTCTTGAGCTGCGACTTCCTGGTTGAGCCACATGATGCCCAACGCCGCTGAGTCGACTTTGTTGTCGACCTATGCGCTCACTCGGTCGAGATCGAATGGATCTCCTACCGTGTAGTTCACTTCGTCCAGCAGGGCTAGTGGTCCTTGTGCCAGGCGAGTGACCCTCACGGGTTTCTGCGGCACGAGTCCCCCCACTTGCTTCAGTGCGGCGAGTACATCATCGGGTCGAACGGACGGTGTTATGTGCCGTACAACCATGTGGAGTATGACACACCCGTCCGCGTTTTGGTCCGTTTGGGCACCTGTTTCGCCGTCGATCAGCGTGAATTGAATGATTCCTGCCCTGGCGTCAAATGAACGCTTACCCGCCTTTGTGAGGCGCTCCACCGTGATTTCCGGGCTGGCCAAGACTGCTGCAACCGCCGATTCCACCTCCCCTCGTGGAGCGACTATCTCAGCTTTCCAAAGGCTGGCCTCCAGCCGGTGGGCAAAATCAGAACCGTGGGCGACAACAACCTCAACAATGTCCAGTCCCGGTGGAAGTGCTTCATCGAGCTCGCGGCGCACTTTGTCAGGATCGCACATTGCGGTCACCCCAATTTCGACATATTCGGCCTCACTGGCAACGCCCGTGGGGGCGGAGTTTGAATATGAAATTTTGGGGTGCGGGTTAAATCCAGCGCTGTACGCCATCGGAATATCGGCCCGGCGGAGCGCACGTTCCAGCGCGCGTTGAAAATCGCGATGACTTGAGAATCTTAAACGTCCGCGCTTGGCATAACGCAGGCGCAATTTCTGAATCGTTGGAGCTAAATCACGATCTGGTGGTCGGTTTTTTGTCTGCTTGCTCATTGACTCGCAGTCTCATTTATCCCGTCGGCGTGGCTGACCTCGCTGATCAAAACCTGTGACTGTCGAGGCATGGGCATGGGGAGATCGACAACACCCGTCGGTCCTACTTGAATCTCAGTATCGAGTTGATCGCAGACACCGCAGTCAAAACATGGAGTCCAGCGACAGTCATCAACGGCAACCTCGCTGAGGGCGTCCTGCCAGTCCTCCCACAGCCATTCGGCATCAAGACCTGAATCTAGGTGGTTCCACGGAAGGACCTCGGTGTATTCGCGCTCGCGAATGGTGAACCAGTCAACATCGACTCCCGTGCCATCGAGACCGTGCTCTGCCGATTCCATCCAGCGGTCGTAGGAGAAATGCTCACTCCACCCATCGAAACGGGCACCGTTACGCCACGCAGACTCAATAACATTGCCCACCCGACGATCACCGCGCGAGAGCAAACCTTCAACGATTCCCGGCTTGCCATCGTGGTAACGAATACCGATGGCCTTGCCAAATTCGCGGTCATCGCGGATTGCCTCTTTGAGTTTGCGCAACCGCGAATCAGTTGATTCGTGGTCGAGTTGAGCAGCCCACTGGAATGGCGTGTGGGGCTTGGGCACGAAGCCACCAATGGACACCGTGCACTTGATGTCCCTGCGCCCGCTGGCAATGCGCCCAGCTCGAATAACTTCACGAGCCATGGTGGCAATTTGCAGTACATCTTCATCGGTCTCGGTGGGGAGTCCGCACATGAAATACAGTTTCACATTTCGCCAGCCGGCCGAATAGGCAGTTGTCACCGTGCGAATCAGGTCTTCTTCGCTGACAAGCTTGTTAATGACTCGCCGGATTCGCTCACTTCCACCTTCAGGCGCAAAAGTCAGACCGCTGCGGCGGCCATTGCGAGATAGTTCATTTGCAAGGTCAACATTGAATGCATCGACCCGGGTACTGGGTAGCGACAATGACGTTTGGGTCTTCTCGTACCGATCTGCCAAGTTGCGGGCGACATCAGCGATTTCTGAGTGGTCGGCGCTGGATAGCGACAACAACCCGACCTCTTCAAAGCCCGTTTTACACAAACCATTTTCCACCATGTCCGCGATGCCGGTGATGCTGCGCTCACGCACTGGCCTGGTAATCATGCCTGCCTGACAGAACCTGCACCCGCGAGTACACCCTCGGAAAATTTCAACGCTCATGCGCTCGTGGACTGTTTCAGCGAGTGGCACCAGTGGTGCTTTGGGGTAGGGCCAAGCATCGAGGTCCATCAATGTGAACTTGGTAATTCGCCAGGGAACGTCCGGGCGATTGGGAACTACTCGTTGAATGCGACCGTCTGCGAGGTATTCGACGTCATAAAAACGTGGCACATAAATGCACCCCGTTTTGGCCAGTTCCAGGAGAACACCTTCACGGCCTCCGGGGCGACCGGCAAGAATCCAGGTGCGCACGATCTCAGTGATCAGGAGAACTGCTTCTTCACCGTCGCCCAAAACAGCAGCGTCAATGAATTGTGAGATTGGCTCGGGATTAAATGCGGCATGGCCACCAGCGATCACGATCGGATGCTCATCACGCTGGTCAGCGTGTAGTGGGATGCCCGCAAGGTCGAGAGCGGTCAACATGTTTGTGTAACCCAGTTCCGTGCTGAATGACAACCCCAGGAGATCGAAGTCGCCTACGCTTCGGTGAGCATCGACGGTGAATTGCGGTACACCGTTCTCGCGCATCAGTGTTTCCAGGTCAGGCCAGACAGCATATGTGCGTTCGGCCAGTACGCGATTTTGTTCGTTGAGTACTTCATAGAGAATTTGGACGCCTTGATTGGGTGCACCGACTTCATAGGCATCCGGATACATGAGGGCCCAGTGGACATCGGCGTCGTTCCACTCTTTGGTCACAGCGTTAAGTTCGCCGCCAACGTATTGGATGGGCTTTCCCACAAAAGGAAGCAGCATTTCGAGCTCGCTGAAGACACTTTCGCCGCGAAGGCGGTGATCCAAGGCTTGGGAAGTCATGCCGAAAGGTTACCTAACCCACAAACTTCCGCTACATGGCAGCACGAGCCTCATGCAAACGCACGGTTTGCAGCAGCCCAATTGCTATCCATACAGCCATCATGGACGTCCCACCCGCAGAAACAAACGGCAGAGGAATGCCTGTGATCGGCATAATGCCAAGGGTCATTCCGATATTTTCAAACATTTGAAAAGCAAGCCAGGCAAGAACACCCGTAGCCACGAGGCGCCCATAACGATCATCGGCTTTCCAAGCGATAACCGCTGCGCGCCACAGGATCACGGCTAGCAGCGCTATGAGGAGGAATGAGCCGATAAAACCGAGTTCCTCCCCGCTGACGGTGAAAATAAAATCGCTCTCGTTGACCGGGACAAACTTGCCTTGAGTCTGCGGCCCTTCGAATAAGCCCGCTCCGCTCCAACCACCGCCGCCAATTGCAATACGCGCTTGATTCGCGTTGTATGCGGTGGCACCGATATCGGCATCTGGTGAAATGAACGATGTCAGGCGCGCCACCTGATACTCCTTGAGCAGCCCCAGTTGAATGGCAATCAGAATTGCCATGACGGAACCGCCGATCAACCCAACCAGCCAGCGGGTTCGAACGCCCGACACGGCAATAATCGAGACCGCAATGGATCCGAGAATGAGAACCGTTCCCGTGTCATTTTGAATCAAAATAATTCCAATGGGGACAGCTGCGACGGCCAGTGCCAGCAGGACATCGCGAGCGGATGGCTCGCTCTCGATATCCACTTTCTCAGAGAGCAACACTGACATCATCAAGATGACGGCGATCTTCATGAACTCGGATGGCTGCAAGGTGAAACCGCCGGGCACATCAATCCAGGCTCGGGCTCCAGCGATAGTCACACCCACACCCGGGATAAAAGGCATTAAGAGCAGCACGAGCGAGAGACCATAAAGGATTGGGGTGTAAGCACGCAGCCAGCGATAATTGAGGCGTGATGCGATGTACCCCAATGCCAATGCGAGAGCCACGTTGATCAAGTGGCGTTTGAGGTATGACTGCGGATCACTTTCGGATGCAAGATCGGCCCGACTCGCTGACCACACCAAGACCGATCCAAGTGTCGTGAGAGCAACGGCCGCAATTAACAAAACCCAGTCAAGGTCGCGCCAATAGGCGGCCCTGTGGACGGCCTGACCTGTCATGGGTGCGTCACTGACGGTAGATGCATAGAACCGTGCCATTAGTTTTTCGCTCCTGTCGCAATCACATTGCCAGATTCCTTGCCCTTGGGAGTCACGGGCGTGCCATCGGGTCGAATGACTGGCAATTTCTTGGACGGTGCACCGTCAACCAGAACACTCCTGCTCGGGTCCACGTTCGTGCCATTTACTCCAAAGAGCGCTTCATAGATCTTTCGAACACTGGGTCCACTTGTTTTGGAACCGGTGCCACCTTGGGTGACCATCATGACTACGGCGTAGCGAGGTTTATTCGCAGGTGCATAAGACGCGAACCAGGAGGTGGACACTTTATCCCCCGTTACCTGCGCAGATCCCGTCTTGGAAGCAACCGGAATTTGATCCAAAGGAAATCCCAAGAATGGAGTCTTGCCTGAACCATCTGATGTCACACCTGGCAATGCCTTTTTTAAGAAGTTTATTGTTGACTTGGGCACATCAAGAGTTGACTTAACCGTCGGTGTATTTCGCTCAACCACTGATCCGTCAGCGGCCATCACCGCTTTGACCAAGCTTGGTTCGTACACGGTGCCACCGTTTGCAATAGCGGCATAAGCCATGGCCATCTGGAGCGGCGTGACGGCTGTATCTCCCTGCCCGATGGCAGCGTTGAGCGCATCACCCTCGCGCCAGCGGAAACCGTCAGCGCAGTTTTCCTTATCCAGAGCCGTGTAATAGTCGGCCAACTTCGGGTCCGTTTCTCGAGTTTCTGGGTACCCTGCAACAGCATTTGCGCACCAAGTTTCCCGCTTGGCTTCCCAGTTTTGAACCTTGAATGCGCGGGAAGAAACCCGGCCCGAAGACTCACCCGGCAAGTCAATTCCAGTCGCACTCCCGAATCCAAACATTTTGGCTGCCTCTGCAATGGGATCATCGGAATCACGAGTTGCGTCGTTACCACCGGCTGTCTCCCACATGCGGTCAGCAATGCCATAGAAAACTGTGTTGCACGAAACCTCCAGAGCCCGTGCCAAACTGATTCGACCATAGGCCGACGATTCGTAATTTCTAAAGACCTGCGTTCCGAGCTTCACATTTTTAGGGCAACTGTAATTTGAATACAGAGAATATCCTTCATTCCCTGCCGCGGCGGTGCTCACGACTTTGTAGGTTGAACCCGGAGCAAACAAACCCTGAACAGCATTAGATGACAATGAATCACTCTTGATCAGTGACTTGTATTGCTTCTGCGTCACGCCCCCAACCCAAATACTTGGGTCATAGGTTGGATAACTAGCCATCGCAAGAATGTGTCCGTTTCGCACATCAACAACCACCGCAGCGCCTGAATCGCCCGGGTAGCCTTGTGCCTGTGCTCGCTGAACGGCCGCAACCAACTGCTTTTCAACCTCAGACTGCAATTTGGCGTCAATCGTTGAAACTAAATAGTTCCCTGCAACAGCAGGCAACTGATCCAGCGTCCCAGTAACTTGTCCTGAAGTGTCCACTTCAAGTGTTGTCAGGCTTGGCTTTCCACGCAATTGTTCGTCGTAATATTTTTCAAGACCAGACCGTCCCACCACATCGGTCTTGCGCAAACGATCAAATGCATCACTGCCCTCTTGCAGCGCCAACTGTTCCTCAGTCACTGGCCCCAGGTAACCCAGAATGTGCGCGGCATTTACTCCGAAGGGAGCGCTGTACTCGCGTACTGCCTCAAGTTTTGCGGATACACCTGGATACTCCGAACGCTTTTCCATGATGGTGAGCGCAGTTTGCGCATCAACATCTGAGGCAACTGGGACAACCTGGTAGGTCGAGCCATTCCAGCAAATTGGTGGCTTGGGGGCGCCTTCGGTGCCGCACGGCATGAGTCGCTCTGAGATCGAATCAGGCGTTACGCCCAAGATCTTGGCCAAGCGACGCAAGACTTTTTCACCATCATCAGGCTCGGAGCGCAATTCCTGCCTGTCAATGGTTACAACGATGGATGTTCTATTGGAAACTAGGGGTCGTCCCGCTTGATCGAGAATTAGCCCGCGCACTGCTGGATCAACAACTTCACGAACGGTGTTGTTCGCCGCGGCAACGCGATATTCCTCACCCGTAATCACCTGAAGATAAAAAAGACGGGCAACAAGAGTTGCCAAAAGGGAAAAAACCAGAATCCCAAGGATGGCAAGGCGCAGATTTGAACGATCGCTCACCTAACCTCCTTGTGGGTTGGCCCCTTGGGTGAAATCCACGACTTTACCCACTTTGTGAGGCTCCATTATGCGCATATGCGCTCTCACACACTGGGATCGCCATGAAGCAAGCAAGAGGTCACCCTGCTCTGACGTGGCCTAACCCCCTAGCGTTCCCTCAGGAAAGGGACATTTCAGGTGTTACTTTCTTGACAAGCCACCCCACGACAGGGACAACGATCGGCGTGAGCAGTAAGCCGTACAAAGCCGCGCTCAGGGTGATCCAGGGAACCTCGGCCCAGTTCACCCTTGATCCCCCCAACAATGTGTCCACGGCAGCGGTGGCAAATGCCGCGCCACCCGTGCTCAAGGACGTGATACCCATAATGATGATCAAGGTTCGATCCCGCGGATCAACCCAATACCCAGCGATGAACCCAATAATTAAATAGATGATTGCATTGACACCCACCAAAGTGTCAGATGGCGGGGATAAATCCATCAGTATTCCGGCTGCAAATCCAGCACTTGCTCCCTGCAATGGGCCCATGGCTAGTGCAATGGCAACCACGGTTACAACGACAAGGTCTGGGGTAGCGCCGGGAATGCCCAACCTACTAAGCAGCGTCAACTCCACCACCACCGCAATAAAAATACACGTCCCAATAACAATCCCCTGACGATAAATCACTGGTTGACCTAGTTCCCAGGTTCCGCGGGTGCCGGAGTTGCTGCTGTTTCATCTTCTTGGACTACTTCTGGTTTCGATGTTGCACCCGGGGCTGGGTCCGTTGTTTGGGGTGCGGCTGGCGCCCGAGTTGGACCTCCAGCTGGTGCTGCGGCGGGTGCACTCGGCAACACTGAATCCCTTGGGTCTTCACGCGGAGGTCGCACGACCACGCCAACGACACTCAGTTGTGAAACATCGGCGTAGGGGCTGACTGTCGCTACGCGTGCAAGCGCGCCAGCGGTTCCCGAGACATCGACAACTTCACCGATGGGCAGACCAGGCGCAAATGGCCGCCCATCTTTTGAACCAAAGGTGACGATTGCATCGCCTGCATTTACTTTACCTAGTGGATCGAGCAGTTGGAATTGAAGTGAATTCTGTCGCCCTGTGCCCGACACAATGCCAATTTCCTGTGAGCCTGCAACGCGCCCGCCAACAGAGGACTCTGGGTCAACGAGCAGCACCACGGTCGCTGTGCTGTTGTATACCTTGAGAACTCGACCGACTAATCCATCGCCATTGATAACCGTCATGTCTTCCTCGACACCGTCGAGTGTTCCGGCATCAATGGTGACCGTCCACGAAAAATCCTGTGCAGGTCCAACTGCGATTACTTCAGCGGGCACAACCCTGTACCGACCCACACTGGCCACTCGGAGCAGCGCGTCCAATTCATTTGCTCGAGCGATGTCATTCTCCGACTCAATGAGTTGAGTGCTCAGTAATTCATTGCTGTCAGTCAGGGCTCTGATCTGGCCAGATTGATCAACCTGCGTGCCCCACCACTCGCTAAAACCCGTTACCGGGGAGAAGACTGTTGCAGCACCTCGCTGAACACCACCAAGGATCGAACTCACAGCTGCACGCGCACTGGAAAAGGGACCATCTCCCCCACGCAAATCAAGTATGACAAAAGTGAGAGATGCAACAACGAGTGTTGCCAAAATGATCTTTGTTCGACGCGAGAGCACTGCTACCTGCGCGGTTCAGACACCAGCACCTGTTGCAGTGCATCAAATTCCTCAACGCATTTGCCAGAACCCAAGGCAACACAGTCGAGTGGGCGATCAGCGATAACGATCGGCATTCCAGTTTCATGGCGAAGTCGTTCATCGAGACCTGTGAGCAGAGCGCCACCACCCGTGAGCACGATGCCACGATCCATGATGTCACCTGAAAGTTCCGGTGGGGTGCGATCCAATGTTGACTTCACTGCATCAACGATTGCCTTAACCGGTTCATCGATTGCCCTACGAATTTCTTCAGCCGAAACAACAATTGTTCGAGGTAATCCGGTGATCAAGTCGCGGCCACGAATTTCAGCGTGTGGTTCATCCGGCATGGGGAACGCAGAACCAATGGCGATCTTTATTTCTTCAGCGGTGCGCTCACCGAGCAAAAGTGAATATTCCTTTTTGATGTATTGGATGATGGCATTATCGAGTTCATCGCCACCAACGCGAACTGACAAACTCGTGACAATCCCGCCCAGGGAAATAACGGCAACCTCAGAGGTGCCACCACCAATGTCGACCACCATGTTGCCTGTTGGTTCATGAACAGGCAAACCCGCACCAATTGCGGCAGCCATGGGTTCTTCGATGATAAAAACTTTGCGAGCACCCGCTGCGTAGCCAGCATCCTTGACTGCGCGTTGCTCCACGCCCGTAATACCCGAGGGCACACAAACAATCAGCCGCGGTTTCGCCAGATGCCTGCGGCGATGCACCTTTTGAATGAAGTAGCGCAACATGCGCTCTGTTGTGTCGAAGTCCGCGATTACGCCATCCTTGAGAGGCCTAATGGCCACAATGTTTCCTGGGGTTCGGCCAATCATCTGCTTGGCTTCAGATCCCACCGCAAG
>JALRGY010000054.1 GCA_023253325.1 Candidatus Nanopelagicales bacterium
ATCAACGGATGCCCGCGAACACCCCGCACCTGCACTCACACCCGTCACTCCCCTGCCAATGATGCTCGGAGTATTGGGCATCGCCCGAATGACTTGCTGGGTTTGCGGGAAACAATTTTCGATGAACCCACTGGTTATCCCCGCAGCGACAGAGATCAGCAGGCAGTCGGGCGCGATGAACGGGGTGAACTCGTGGAGGAGCTCTCGAATCATTTGAGGCTTGATTGCAATGACAATCGTGGAGCATCGCAACAGCTCGGATCGGTCATCCGTCACTCGCACCAAAGGACCAAATTTTTCACCGAGGAATTCATAGTTGGGCAGGTCCCGCACGAGCGCGAGGATTTCCTGTTCAGCTGAATCCTGCTTGACCCATCCAGCAATGAGCGCCTGACCCATGGAGCCTGCACCAATAACCCCGATGACCTGCCTCACGTGATTCACCTGACCAGCCTGCCACACCGAGCGAGTTTTAGGTGGGTAGTGGCTTGGTCGGATCCAACAAGTTTTGGACCATCGGTGAAATCATGGCCACGAGTTGGTCCTCACCAATACTTGCAATGGGTTCAATGTTGAGAAAGTACCGGTAGGCGATGACGCCCGACAGATAGGAACTAATGAGCGCTCCACGTAAACGAGCATCGGGAATACCCAAAAGAACAAGGGCTCGGTCAACCACTTCAGTTTGGAAATAATCTGACAAGGGCTTTATAGCCCCGAATGCACTAGTCATTCCATTTCCTTGTACCGCGCCCGCCGCCTTGCTGAGTTCGGTGCGAATTTTTTCATCTGCAGCCAAATTCAAAGTTGACCGCACGAGTCGCTCACCCAACCCCTCAATGCCTGGGGCAACGAGAGCGGGGATCGCCTTCTGTGGGTCAAATGGCAATGACATTGCTGCAGCAAAGAGAGCTTCTTTATTGTTATAAAGATTGGTCACGACGGTTGGTGCAACACCTGCAGCAGCCGCAATGGACTTGAGAGTCACTCTGGCATATCCCGATGACATGAATGCTTCACGTGCCGCATTCACGATTCCACTGGGATCACTTGCCATGCTTCTCACCGCTCCCTTTGCATTACCGGACTCAATTTGAAAAATGTTGTCGCGCGAACTCTAGGGTCTCACGAATGTCTGCGATTCGCTCCAAGCGGTCACCGCACGATCTTGTTGAGATCTCAGCAACCACAGTTCCGTTGAAACCCTGGGACATGAGAGTGTGGGCGGCCTGCGCCAAAGACTGCGTTCCCCTGCCGGGCACTAGGTGCTCATCGGTGCCCGATGGAGTGCCATCCGCGAGATGAATGTGCTCGACTCTGCTCCCCAGGTCAGTGATCATTTCTGCAGGATCTGTTCTCGACACGGCCGTGTGTGAGAAATCGACCGTGATGCTTGAGTAATCCTGTTTGCGCACATCCCAGTCAGGGGCATAGGCCGGCAGCGAACCTTTGCCCGCCCGCCAGGGGTACATGTTTTCAACAGTAAACGTGATGGGAGTGTTCGCGTTGAGTTCAGCGATTCCCGCCTCGAATCGTTTTGCGTAATCGCGCTGCCAGCGAAATGGTGGATGGACAACCACGGTCTCTGCGCCAACAAGTTCGGCGACTTCTTGCGCTTTTGTCAGCTTGCCCCACGAGTCCGTTCCCCAGACTCGCTGGGTAATCAGCAAACACGGAGCATGCAAGGAAAGGATGGGAACTTGGTAGTGCTGCACAAGATTGCGCAATACGGTCGAGTCTTGACTCATGGAGTCAACACCAACCATCACTTCGACACCGTCGTAGCCCGTCATCGCGGCGATTTCAAATGCAGCAGCCGTGGATTCTGGGAAAACCGACGAGGTTGAAAGTCCGAACTTCATGCGTGGCTCACCTCCGTGGGCTTGCGCCACCGATCGGTGATCTTGGTCGCAATCCACACGGCGAGCGCTCCAACTAACCCAACACCTATAGAGATGACACTGTATTTCTCAGGGCCCAAGGACAGTGCAAAAAAGTTGGAAAAGTACGGGATGTAGAGCACGCCGATAAACATGGCGACCATCGCCATCACTATGGAGAGTCGAATTGGATTGAGAGGTCGAGCACTCTGCAAGAGCACCGCGATGGTAACTATGAATAACGTGATTGTTGCAGCGGACTGAGCATTAAATGTCGGCTCACTAAAATAGAGAGCGATTCCATAACTGGTAAATGCTGTTACTGCAGCAATCACACCTGCTGGAATTGAAAAGAGCAGCACTCGATTGAAAAAACCAGGCCTGAATCGCTCAGTGTTGGGCATCAAGGCGAGAAAGAACCCTGGGATCCCGATGGTCAATGCACTGATAAGTGTTAAGTGCCTTGGAAGAAAAGGAAATGCGACGGCAAACACGGCTGTTGCGCCGCTGATGATCATTGCATAGAAACTCTTGGTCAGAAAAACATCAGCAACGCGTTCGATGTTGCCCAAGACTTTGCGTCCCTGGGCAACCACACTCGGCATGACCGACCATTGATCATCCAGCAGAACAATTTGCGCAACCGCCCGCGTTGCCCCTGATCCCGATCCCATGGCAATTCCAAGATCTGCACTCTTGAGGGCAAGAACATCATTGACACCATCGCCGGTCATGGCCACCGTCTTGCCTCGGGTGTGCAGGGCCTCAACCATGTTCTGCTTTTGCGCCGGGGATACCCGTCCAAATACGTTCTCGGTCGCGAGCACCTGCGCAACTTCTGCCGTATTTGCGGGCAAATTCCTGGCGTCATAGGGATGGTCGGCGCCTGGGACTCCCGCTAACCCGGCAATGGCGCCGACCGTTTCAGCGTTATCGCCCGAAATGACCTTGACGTTTACCCCTTGATCGAGGAAATAGGAAACGGTCGGGGAGGCATCCGCTCGCAATGTCTGGCTGATAACTATCAGTGCCACACAGGTCACCTGGTCAAGAGGTGAATCCGCGGAGACGGTAGATGGTGAAGTTGCGAGGACGAGGACTCGAGCACCTGTTGATGCATAGGTGTCAGAACGCTCCCGCATTACCGAGTTTTGTGGGTCCACCATTTCTGGTGCCCCGATGATCCAGTTTCCGTGGTCAGCAAAAGATGCCGCCGACCATTTGCGGGCGCTGGAAAACGGAACGGAGGAAGTTGGCTCCCACTGCGGTGACGGGCAGTATTTCGCAATCGCGGACAGGGTCGGATTGGGGTTTGCCTCAAGGGCGGCTAATGCACCCAGCGCGTCGCGAGCTTGCTTTGCTGATCCTTCAGCTCCACCGAGGTCGACGATCTCTTGAACGGCCATGCCCGGCTCTGTCAAGGTTCCCGTTTTGTCAGCACACACCGTGTCCACGCGCGCCAGAACTTCAACCGCGGGCATGTCTTGCACGAGCACTCGTTTGCGCGCCAAATCAATGACAGCAACTGCCATCGCAATCGATGTCAGCAGCACCAGTCCCTCAGGCACCATGGTGACAACGCCCGCGATAGTCCCTCGGATGGCCTCATCAAAAGGAAGCTTTGCCCTGAAGAGTTGTGATGCGAGAAGCAGGAGTCCAACGGGTAGAAGGAAGTAGGACACGTAACGAATAAATCTATTGATTGCATCACGCAATTCAGAGTCCGTAGTTTGAAATTTGGTGGCTTGCTCGGTCAACCCCGCGGCAAATGAATTCCGACCCACGCGCGTTGCCGTGTAATAACCGGACCCAGAAACAACAAATGAGCCGCTCATGGCGGTGTCATCAATATTTTTGTCCACCGGATCTGCTTCACCGGTGAGCAGGCTTTCGTCGATTTCAAGTCCTTGTGATTGAGCGATCACGCCGTCAACAACGAGTTGATCACCCGTGCGTAAGGCCACTAGGTCACCTAGCACCACGTCTTTTGATGCAACTTCGACGTCAATGCCGTCACGGCGCACGACCGGTTTTGCTTCACCGAGGACTGCGAGTTTGGCCAGCGTGCGCGAGGCGCGATATTCCTGAGTGGTTCCGATTAACGTGTTCGCCACAATCACGAAACCAAATAGTGAGTCCTGCCACGGTGCCACAATCAACATGACAATCCACATTGAACCAATGAGAAAGTTGAACCATGTCAAGGTATTGGACTTGATAATGCTGGAAAGGCTCCGGCTGTTTGGGTCAGGTGCAACGTTGACTTCGCCTCGAGCTACGCGCTCAGCAACCTGAGTCGCCGTCAAACCAGAGAGTGCGCCAACCACGCTAGATGGTTGTGTTTCCACCATCGACTCCCCTCAATCCTGACTGGCCAAGTTCACATTCCTAACAAGGAAGAACTCCTTGCTACATGGAATCTAGGGTGCGAAGAATTACTCCCTCGCGCAACGCCCAGGGTCCAATATGCACTGTATCCACATTAAGCAGGTCAAGGGCAGCCTGCGCAACAAGGGCACCGGCCAACATCTGGGGCGACCTGCCCACGGACACCCCGGAAATCTTTCGTCGCTCCGAATCGGTCATCGGGGTCAACTCACCAACAATCGCCGTCAGGTCCTCGCGTGATAGCTGCCGATCAATGTAAATTCCCGCCCCCGACTCGGCCGCACCCGCGATTCGAGCCAATTGTTTGAATGTCTTGGAGGTCGCCACGACCACTCGGGGGGACGCTCCCTTGAGCACAGAGCCGGCAACCGAGGCAACCTGTGCTCGGACATGTTTGCGCAAGGCGCGAATGTCATCTGGTTCTGCAGGATCGGACTTGATGAACTGCCTGGTCATGACACCAGCACCAATCGGGACCGAAACGGCTATATCCGGTTCTTCGTCGTCTCCAATAGCGATTTCAAGAGAACCGCCACCAATGTCGAGCAACATCAGCCTGCCGGCCGACCATCCCACCCACCTGCGGGCAGCAAGGAAAGTGAGCTCCGCTTCGGTCTCACCACTCAAGAGGTCCACATGAACACCCGTACGCTGCTCAATTTCGGTGACCAAGGAATCTCTGTTGGGGGCATCACGAATTGCCGATGTAGCAAAAGCAATTGTTCTTTCAACGCCTAGATCCTCGGAGATTTGCTGGCTTTGCTCAATGAACTCAACAAGCGAATCAATTGCAGGCTGCGAAATGCGACCCTGCCCATCCGCGTGCTGAGCAAGTCTGAGTTCTTTTTTGAATTTACGTGCAGGAATGGGCGCAGCACCATGATGGGCATCGACCACTAGTGAGTGAATTGTGTTCGAACCGATGTCTAACACTCCCAATCGCACGGGCTCACGCTACTCGATGCGAACCAGCGAAGACCGACACCGCTGCTTTGCCCAACATTTTCTTGACCTAGGCTCGCCTAGTGCCTGAAGTTCCCCTTGATTTTCCGCGCCAGTGGGTTGAATTTGTTGACCCAGCAGACAACGACCAATTGATCCGTTGTGATCTCACGTGGCTCACCTCCAAATACAACTGCATTTTTGGCCGAGGGTGTAAAGGCATTGATGCCTCTCGTCCTGATGCTGGATGCTGTGTTCACGGAGCACACTTCTCAGAAAAAAAGGATCAAAAGCGCGTTCGCACCTGGGTCAAGAAATTGACACCTGAATTGTGGGAAAACTACGAACTCGGTCAAGGCAAAAAGGGATGGATCGAAACCGAAGATGGCGCAGAAAAAACTAGGGTCATCAACAACGCCTGTATTTTTCATAATTCAGTTGACTTTGAAGGTGGCTACGGTTGTGCCCTGCATCATCTGGCCGAGCAAGAGGGTGTCTCTTTCGTAGAGACAAAGCCCGAGGTGTGCTGGCAACTTCCACTTCGTCGCAGCTACGAAAACCTCGAGCATGAAGATGGTCGCGAACGCCTCGTTGTGGTCCTCGGCGAATATGACCGTCGAGGGTGGGGTCAAGGCGGCCACGATTTCGACTGGTACTGCACCGGGAACACCGAGGCCCACACCGCAAGTGAACCCGTGTACATCAACTCCAAGGATGAAATCACGGCTCTAATCGGTGAGGCCGCCTATCTTGAACTGGTCAAACTGTGCACTCAGCGGGAAGAATTACTCACAGCATTCAATCAGCGGGGTAGAAAGTCAGAGGATGCTGCCAGAATTGCGTTGTCCGTTCACCCGGCGGACCCACAAGTGAACTGACGCTCCACAGAACTGAAAGGCTCCCCATGGCAAAAGCCGCCGCAAAAGCACCTCTATATAGATGTGTTGAATGTGGCTGGTCCAGCCCCAAATGGGCCGGCCGCTGTGGTGAATGCCAGGCATGGGGCAGCGTCGAGGAAGTCGGGGCAGCCAAGGGCACCACTCAAGCCCGTAGGTCATCGACCCCCGCCACTGCAATTACCGCCATTGACGTCACCCAGGCCCAATCCAGTAGCACCGGAATCAGCGAGTTTGATCGGGCTCTCGGGGGCGGCTTTGTTCCCGGAGCAGTCCTGCTGCTGGCGGGTGAACCCGGTGTGGGCAAATCAACCCTCCTGCTGACGGTCGCCGCCAAATGGGCCAACCAGGGAAATACGGTCCTCTACATCACAGGTGAGGAGTCCGCCGCCCAAGTCCGACTGCGTGCAGAGCGCATTGATGCTTTGAGCGACACGTTGCTTCTTGCCGCTGAGACAGATCTTGGTGCAGCACTCGGTCATGTTGAAGAGTCAAATCCTTCCCTGTTGATCGTTGACTCAGTCCAAACAATCCAGAGCAGTGACATTGATGGTGTTGGCGGTGGTGTTACCCAAGTCAAAGAAGTTGCCTCGACACTCATCGCAACCGCAAAGGCCCGCAACATGACCACGGTTCTCGTGGGGCATGTAACCAAGGATGGCAACGTCGCGGGTCCACGATCACTAGAACACCTGGTCGACGTTGTGCTCCAATTTGAAGGCGATCGTCATGGTCCGCTCCGGCTCGTGCGCGCGGTCAAAAACCGCTACGGACCAGCCGATGAAATCGGCTGCTTTGAATTATCCGAGGACGGCATTCACGGATTACCTGATCCCAGCGGACTGTTCCTGGGAGATCGAAGCACGCCTGCTGCGGGTACCTGCGTCACCATCACCGTTGAAGGAAAACGACCACTTGTTGCTGAAGTGCAGGCACTCATTGCACCATCGAGTGCCCCGCAACCGCGACGAGTTACCAGTGGGCTTGATTCATCCCGTACCGCCATGATGCTGGGAATCCTTGAGCGTCGCGCCAACCTCAAACTCTCAACCGCGGATTGTTTCGTTGCAACCGTTGGTGGCATGCGACTACTCGAACCTGCAACGGACCTGGCAACGGCGTTAGCAATTGTCAGTAGCGTCAAGGATGTTCCACTCCCCAGCGGTCTAGTCGCAATCGGTGAATTGGGACTTGCTGGCGACATTCGCCGAGTGACCGGCCTCGAACGCCGATTGGGTGAAGCCGCCCGCCTCGGTTTCACCGATGCAATCATTCCAGCGGGATCCAACATCAGTGTTTCTGGAATATCGACCCACCCGGTATCCAACATCGCCGAGGCCATTGCGGCGGTCGGTCGGGCATCGCAAGCACCCACCACAAAACCGGACTTCTAACTGCGCCCGATTTGCTAGTTATCGCGCTGGCGGATTCCTCCGTGGCTCTATCTGTTCTGCTTCTGTTCAGCGCAACTGTGGTTAGCGTCCGGGATTGTCGCGGCACAAAACCGACAATTGATGCACATGAGGATCTAATCGAGTTCGCTTGCGAACGGACTCCTTTGATGACGCTCTATTTCTTGCTGGTTAACGCAAAGGGCGTGGGATCACTGGTCACATCAAGATTGCGGCCAATCACCACGTACCGTCCCGCCTTCGCCGACTTGGAAATATCGGGACAACCCTTCTGACTGAGCTGACCGCTCCAAGTGATGGTCGAGGCCACTTTGTCACCCGGTTCGAGCGTGACCACCTTTGTCTTTTTATTTGCCCCGCAGTCATCACTCGACCACACGTGATACCCACCGGACTCAATCTCAAGTTCATTCGCTTTTGGTCCAACATCGCGCAGACAGGCAACTGAACCCGTATTCTCAATGGTCAGGGTCAATTTGGGCTGCTGTCCCACTTTGTAAGTCCCCGAATCGGTATTAGCTTCCACCTTAACGGCAGCATCCACGCAATCAACAGGATCGGTGCTGACCGGAGTGAGGTTTGCTGCCGCAGCGTCTGTATTCGGGTCAGTGGATCCCTCAGTCTCACTTGCAACCGGCTCGGGTGCAGCACCGTTGTCACTGCCAAATACCGACCGTGCGACCCATGCCAGGGCAATGATCAAGGTGAGTGCAATCACGATCGTCGCAGCGCGACGGACCCAATAAACGCTGGGGGCCTCGGGGCCGATCGGATTCAAGCTCACGACTCCAGAGTAATGCGGACCAACCTCAAACATGAAACGATCCCCTTGTGCCAAGCCCAGAAACCGTCATTCAGTGGTTTACCACCCACAAACGGGACCTGCCATGGCGAGATACCGATCCCTGGGGCGTCATGGTCAGCGAATTCATGCTTCAGCAGACCCCCGTCAAGCGCGTGCTCCCCGCATGGACCCAGTGGCTCGAGCGGTGGCCCTCTCCAAGGGACCTGGCCGATTCTTCACCTGCAGATGCCCTTCGAATGTGGGCAAATCTGGGCTATCCACGTCGCGCAACGCGCCTGCACCAGAGCGCCCAAAATATTGCCCAGAATCACAACAACCAGGTTCCCAATAATTTTGAAACCCTCATCACACTCCCAGGAGTCGGTGAATACACCGCAAACGCAATTTTGGCCTTTGCGTTTGGGCAACCAACCGTCGTGCTCGATATCAACGTGCGCCGAGTTATTGCCCGCGCGTGGCAGGGCCAAGCCCACCCCACAACGAGTCCCAGTGCCATCGAACGCTCCTTTGTCCAATCGCTGATCGCTCGGGAACTCAATGCGCAGACGACACCGATGTGGGCCGCGGCATCCATGGAACTTGGCGCCCTCGTTTGCACGGCAAAAACCCCGCAATGCTCAATCTGCCCGTTAGAAGCCACCTGTCAGTGGAACATGATGGGCAAACCTGACAACACAGCGAAACCAAAAACCCAAGTAAAATACCTTGGTAGTGACCGAGCTGAACGTGGTCGCATTCTCAAAATTCTGAGACTGGACCATGCTCCACAAAGCGTCCACGTCATTCGTCAGGGTGCCTCAGATAAAGACCAATGTGACCGTGCACTTCAATCGCTGATCACAGAAGGCCTCGTGGTTACTTCCGGGCGAGGAAAAGTCTCACTACCTGGGGACTGATCCGGACACGTTAATTCGTGACGTTTAACCGATAGATCCTGTCATCACGTGAGGCTGGCTCCCCGCGACCGTCAGTGTTACTCGTTATTAACCAGAGGGAACCATCAGGTGCCTGCTCCACCGTTCTCAAGCGGCCCAGGTCTCCAAGATTCAATGCAATTGGCTTCCGAGAGGTCGGGTTCGTTGATGCGATTTTTGCGAGAGGCACCTGCCACAAAACCCTCCCGCGCAAACTCGCCACGTAGGCGACGTCGTCAACTATTGCGATCCCGCTGGGCGAGGCCAATGATGTTGGGCTCCATTGTGCCTTCGGGTTAACAAATTTGGAGTTATCGCAGGAGCCTTCGCACATGGGCCACCCATAATTCTTGCCTCGTTTGATGAGATTGAGCTCATCAGCTTTCTTACTACCAAACTCACTCGCCCATAACCGCCCTTGGCTATCGAGGGCGAGCCCTTGGACATTGCGGTGGCCTGAACTAAAAATTCTCGATTGGCCTATTGCTTTGCCATCGCGATTAACGAGCAAGATTTTTCCTGACAAACTCTTGGGGTTCTGCGCAAGTTCAGGAACACCTGAATCACCCGTCGCGATGAATAACGTGCCGTTCGGATTAACCAGGATTCGACCGCCATCGTGATACGTGTTCTTGGGAATTCCACTAACAATAATTGTCGGTTTTCTCAGCTGTCCATTGACAATCGGAATGCGCGCGACTCTGTTATCAGTTCGTGCGGTGAAATACACATAGAGCTCGGCTTCTGACTTTGCCAGAGCGATTCCGAGGAGCCCACCTTCGCCCTCGGAGACAACCCCCGGGATTTTCCCAACGGTTCGGGTGTTTTTACCTGCCGGTTTCCTGGGGTCAATTTCCTTTATCAACCCGGTGTCGCGTTCACTGATCCATGCTTTTCCATTAGAGAAAAAGGTCAAACCCCAAGGGGACGTGAGGTCCTGAGCAATAACACCAGTTCGATCTACTCGCGGAGCAGCACCCGAAGTCGCGGTGCCCGCAAAAATGGCGAGTAGAACGCAGCCAACCATGGCCGCCACGATTGCCGGGCCCCTCATTAATCTCATGTATACATCAGAACACGGGTTTCTGGTGAGGGCAAATGAATGAGCGAATGTGTACCCCAGCTACACCCCTTTAGACTGAAGGCATGACTAGTTCACCGGTGTTGAAATCCCTTATAGCCATTCCAATCGCCATCAGCCTGTCAGTCTTACCGCAATTCACTGCAAACGCGGCGGACAATTCAGCTATCCAGCAGATTGGCACCTACGACTATCTGGTGCAGCCCGACTTCACCGCGCTCGGACAGATGCAAGATGCAACGGCGGGAAACACAATTGGTCTTGGCACGTTCAATAACCTCGATGGCGAGTTCGTCATGGTCGGCGGTGTCGGTTACCGCATCCCGACAACAGGAATTCCAGAACCCATTACGGGTAAGGAACTCACCCCGTTCGTTCAGGCAATCAAGTTCAAACCAACAAAATCTGGCCCCATTCCCCCCGGCACCCAGTGCTCACAACTCATCCCCGCGATCAACGAGCTCGCTCAGACCGATGCCGGCATCGTCGCGGTTCGCGTTCGCGGTACCTTCACTCAACTCACGACTCGCAGTGTCCCCGCTCAGTCACAGCCGTGGCCATCGCTCGCTCAGGTTGTCGGCAACCAGACAGAATTCAATCTTGAAGGCAGCAAGGCGGTCCTAGTTGGCTTCCGTCAAGGCAATGACTATTTGGGAGTTGGTCAGCCAGGCCTCCACCTGCACGGCTTGACTCCAACCAAAAAAGCAGGGGGTCACGTTTTATCTTGTGTCGTGGGCAACGACGCCCAACTATCGATTCAACGCGCCAGCAGCGTCAACATTCTGAATACGAGCAGCAAATGAGCAGAGCCTTCAGAATTATTGTCCTCGCCCTGACAACAGCTCTATTGATTTCGATGCCATTGGCCAGCCCGGCGGTTGTCACGGTTGATCCGGGTGCCAAAGTTTCGGCGGGCAAGACCATCATCGGTACCGGTCAAAATCTGCCGACTCTAGATTCAACTCAAGCATGGGATATTGGTAGCGAAGCCAAGGATCAGGTGATTGCTTACTACACCGACGGCGCAGTCGCTCGCGACCGCCGTGACTTGGTCAGCAGCGCCAAGTCTTGGACCCGCACATGGCTCAAAGAAACCTGTGGCTCACTCAAGCCAGCAGCGGTCAAAGCGTGTGATGCCGCTGCTGTGTTCGATATCGACGACACCCTGTTTTCCTCTTACAGTGTGAGTTCAACCAATTCCCCAGCCTTCACATATGACCCGGAACGCTCAATGGTCGCGGAAACTACCTGTGAGTTACCAATAATCAAAACAACGCGAAACCTTCTCAAGGATTTTCAAAGGTGGGGCATGAACATTTTCCTCATAACCGGTCGATCCGAAACCGAGCGAAAAGAAACAATCAAGTGCCTCAACGCGGCAGGAATCAGTGGCTGGAAACAACTCACCATGAGGCAAACAGGCGACAAAACCCCTGCCTCAAGTTATAAGGCGAATGCTCGCAAGGGCATTGAAGCTACAGGTGTCGAGATTGGCCCGAGCATCGGTGATCAAGTCAGTGACATGTCTTTCGGGTACCTTGGCCGCGGTTTTCTCATGCCTAACCTGATGTATTTCATTCCATAGAAGAGCATCTTTAATCAACTCACCATGGGCCCCATCACGATATTCAGGACGCCCCTTAATCACGAAGTTGGCGCATATTGCTTCATGAGCAAACCAGGAACATCCACGGGCTGTTTAATGAAACCTAACGCCAGCAACTTAGCGGAGATGTTCTCGACTTCCTTGCGCTTCACTTTAAGCAGGTAAGTAGGCGCGACAGTTTCTGTCTCACCTTTCAAAACGGTGGTCATGTTCGCCTCAGACTTGTTAGCAAACTTATGCACCTGATACATGGATTTCTGGAACGCCAACACGGCTTCCGGGTTCGCCTCAGCATAAGGAGCGGTGGTCACCCAGTAGCGAGTGGTTTCAACGTTGTCAAAGAATTTCAACGGAGCCGAACCCAAGTTAATGAGCCCTGCATTTGTGCATTGTTTAATAAAAGGCTCAATCGAGTGTCCACCAGCGATCTCGCCCGACTGGATTAAAGCGACAACATCTTTCAACGGGGTCACTTTCCACGTAATTGTTCCAGGATCTCCGCCATCGGCCAGGACCGCCGCCGCGATCGTAACCTCAGCCTGACCATTTCGTGCCGCGACGCCCACCGTTTTCCCTTCAAGATCCCTCCAACGGGTCACACCGGCAGTTGCGCAGAAGCCAGCATCGTCAAGCGTCGCGGCCAATGCCGGATTCTTCTTCGCTTGTGCTATTTCCTCAGCAGTGTGCCCATGCGCCGGTGCCACAATGCGAATATTGATCCCCTCATTGCCATATGCATCGAGGACCGTCACGGCTGGGAGGTACATGAATTGGATCTCTCCCGCCGCTAACGCCCTAAGCCCTTTTGCCGGGGCGGGGAAATACTCAATCCCTGAAACATTTAATCCATTGCGAGCAAAAACACCCTTTTCTGTGGCGTACTCCATGGATGCCATGGCGCCATGATTTTCAGCCCCTATGACAACGCTCTCAGAAGCTTCAACACCCGAGAATGGTGAGCCCCCCATAGCGAGACCGACAGTGGCAATTCCAACTATTAATTTGCGCATAGCCAAAGGTTAGTCACGTGATGCGCAGAGTCACACCGTAGAAATACGGTATCCCCGAAAACCAACTTTCAAGTTATATGGAGGTGGTGACGATCACTGCCGTCACCACCTAGCCAACCACCGATCAGTTTCTGATCATGCGGAGTAGCCACCGATGCAATTCACGCAAAGCAAGACTTGACGCAATCACTCCAGCCCCTATTAAGATTCGCTTGTCTTTGGCGAACCTTTTGAGGTGGCCCAGCCAATTGGCTGGGCCTTCCTCATTCGGTGAAGGAATGTTCATCCTTCCCATCACCCCCACTCCCCTCGACAAATTTCCCGCACAACACCACGGGAGGCGAGGTTCACGGCCAGGGACCAAGAGGCAACAGCGCCACGACAAGCAAACTCAACAACACCAACGCTAAAGCCAAACAACCAACAAACACAGGGGCAAAATAGCCCTGTGGACAAGGGAGGTGGTGACGACCAAAGCCGTCACCACCTGACCAACCACCAATCAGTTTCTGATCATGTGGAGCAGCCACCGGAGCAATTCACGCAAAGCAACGCTTGACGCAATCACTCCAACCCGTGTTAAGATTTGCTTGTTTGGAGCAAACCTTGTGAGGCGGCTCAGCCATTTGGCTGGGCCTTCCTCTTTAGGTGAAGGAATATTCATCCT
>JALRGY010000055.1 GCA_023253325.1 Candidatus Nanopelagicales bacterium
GTGGATCACCCGGTACAGCAATTCGATCAATTTCAGGACCACCCGGGAATGGCAACCCGAGTAAGCGAGCGACTTTGTCGAATGCTTCACCTGCGGCATCGTCCAACGTGTGACCAAGTGAGTCAAAGGCCCCACTCTCCACTTTGATCAAGGAACTGTGACCGCCTGAGACCAGTAGACCAATGACAGGTTCAGGTAATGGTCCGTGTTCCAGTTCGTCAACCATCACATGCGCGGCCAAATGATTCACGCCGTAAATCGGCTTGCCCAGCCCCAGTGCTAACGCCTTGGCTGATGCGACACCTACAATCAAGGCGCCGACAAGCCCCGGCCCTGCGGTCACCGCGATTGCATCAACGTCCTTAAGTGAAACTCCCGCGGCAGCACATGCTCGCTCAACCGTCGGGACCATGGCTTCTAGGTGTGCTCGACTGGCCACCTCAGGAACCACCCCACCAAAACGTGCATGCTCGAGAACACTTGACGCCAATTCATTTGCCAGTAATTCACGGCCGCGAACAATGCCGACACCAGTTTCATCGCAGGATGTTTCGATTCCGAGAACGAGCGGTTCTGATTCACGAGTCATGCTGTCGGGTTCGCTTCCCTGTCATCACGCCGATAAATGAGTGCGGTACTTCCATCGGGGTAGTAGGCAGGACGGGAACTCATTCGAGTGAATCCAGCATGTTCATAAAGTGCAATGGCAGGTGCGTTGTCATCACGCACTTCGAGGAAAATGAATCGCACGCCAAAACTCTTCGAGGACTCAATCAGGTGATCGAGCACAGCCTTCCCGTGTCCACGACCTTGCCACGGAGTCCCGATAGCCATCGTTTGAACATCAGCATCGGGTGTCTGCACTGACAGCCCGCAGTAACCAATAATCTCGGCGTTCACCGTGGCAACCCAATAGTGATTATGAAGCGCGGCAAGCTCTCGCCACCACTGATCCATTGACCACCTGTCATGGGGAAAAAGGTCACCTTCAATGGTGTCAACAGATGGAATGTCCCACCACCGCATTGGTCGAATTGTGAGCTGCGATTCAAGAACTTGCTGCGTTGCTGAAGGTTGATTCATGCTGGTGCATCCGGCTGCGATTGAGGCTGAGCATCGGGTGCACGCAAATACAAGGGCGCAAGCCCCAAAATTTCCGAGCTGCCAACACATTGGGCGAGGTCGCTCGCATGTGGCAGCACATCAACAACGACCTCTCCAGACATGGCAAGGACATCTTCTTTTGTCGAAACCTGCGGTGCGCCGATTCGCAGGCCCTCGGAGGAATACTGCGCCCAGTAATACTCACCGCGACGTGCGTTTAGTGCAACGACACACTCCCCTAGATCGGGTCTGGCAGCTCGCACGGCACGAGCCGCCGCATCAAGTGAACAAATTCCTGAAATTGGAATGCCCCAGGCCATGGAAAGGCTTTGGGCGAAAGCAATTCCCACTCGAAGACCTGTGAAAGGTCCTGGTCCCACCCCACACGCGATCAAATCGGGCATCACGAAATCAGGTTCGGTGACATCAATCTGTGGGATCTGCTGGAAAAGGGCGCCAATTGCCTCAACATGGCCGCGCGCATTGTGGTGTTCTGCTTGTCCAATGACAACCCCTGAGTCAACAAGGGCAAGCGATGTCAATTCACTCGAGGTGTCCACGGCGAAAATTCTCATGTCAGCGACCTGCAGTTTCTTGTCGCTGTATCCGGGTGATCAGGTCACGGCCCTTTTCCGTGTGGCCAATGAAATCAATATTTCGTTCCGAGTCAATGATCATCTCTGCAACACTCGCACCGAATTCAGAAACCCACGGCGCACCCCACTCGACCAACGTGAAGCCGTGTTGGGCATCTGATTCTGACCAAAGGTCCAAGAGTTCATCAGCCGTGGTCATTCGATAGACATCGAGGTGAAAAAGGTCAAGCCCTTGGGTTTCTGATGGGTAATGCTTGGACATGACAAATGTTGGGCTGGTGACATGCTCAGTAATCTGCATTCCACGAGCAACACCTTGAGCAAATGTGGTCTTTCCCGCTCCTAGTTCCCCCGTCAGAATCAATGCATCGCCCGGTTGTGCCACTTGTGCGATTCGAGCTCCCAGATCCTGCATGGCCTGCGCTGTTTCAACCTTCATGCGGAGTCAATCTTTCGTGACCCATGATTGTTTTGCCCCATGACAGACTCGACGAAACCAACGAGAAGCTCATTGACTTCAACATGACGCTCAATGGTCACCATGTGGCCACTCTCAGCGAGCACAATGAGCTGCGCACCGGGGACCTGATTAATGATTGCGTGACTCTGGGCCGGTGGCGTCAATTTATCGGACTCTCCCACGATCACCAGCGTCTCGACATTTTGCAAAGTTGAAAGAGCCTTGACCTTGTCATGTTGATAAAGATTGGGCAGGAAATCCACCAGGACATTGAAATTTGTTCCCGCGATCATGTCGGCCACAAATTCACCCGCGTGAACCGGTGCTACCGACCCAAAGGAATACAAGCGAGTAAGAAGTAAGCCCAGATCACTCTTACTCCACCGAGAGCGGGTGATCAATTCACCACCACGAGCAACAACACCTGCCACGGTAGGTAACGCGCCCTGCACAACTCGAGCAACGGGTGCAGGGAGTCCCAAGGTGCTACTACTCACCGCGGAGGCAGCGGTGGCAATCAGCGCAACGCCAATGATGCGTCCACCAAATAGCTCGGGGTGTTGCTCTGCCAGCGCCAATACGGACATGCCACCCATGGAATGGCCAATAATGATTATTTTCCGAGTGGGAACACACTGTTGGATGACGGAGTAGAGGTCGCGCCCGAGTTGATCGATACTGTGATCCAAATCCGAGGAACTCACAGGGCCTGTGACTACACCCCTGGAATCCTTGTAGTTTGACTCGCCATGACCTCTTTGGTCGTAGACCACGATATTGGCATGCGGCCGCAGTGCCAGACGTTGATAGAACCATGAATTGCGATTGAGTGCGAAACCATGGGGCATCACGATTGTGATGTCTGATTCGGGCAAGTGATCAATGTCTGCGACCAACACGACACCGTCGGAGGTGAAGACCTCTTTGCGTTCACCTGTGAGCGAGCTGAATTCACTCAAGTCAACTTCGGATTCAGGATCAGCGCTCAATCGCATGACAAGCCTCTCGGCGGCTGCACCTGCAGCTGCACCCAATGCCAGTGCACCCAGCGATAGCGCAGCGCGGCCGGCTACGCGCGGCAGGTCAATGGCCATTGCGCGTCACAACGCTTTCATTCAAATAGCTCACACATAATCCTTGGGAATTCGCAAACCAATGCGCGTCACAATTTCATAGCCGATAGTTCCCACGCGAGCCGCCCATTGATCGGCAGTTAATTCCCCAGCCAATCCGGGCCCAAAAAGTGTTACGACATCCCCTGCCTGAGCATTGGGATGATCACTTAAGTTGATAACGCATTGGTCCATGGCAATTCGGCCGACCTGTGGGACCAATTGCCCATTAATTGCGAGGTCCACGAGAGAACTGGCCGAGCGAGGAATGCCATCGGCGTAGCCAACGGGGACCAGTCCCACGCGCGTGGCCTCCGGTGCGATCCATGCATGCGAATAAGAAACCCCCGAGCCAGCAGGAATCGTTTTTACGTTGGAAAGATGTGCTGACACTGTCATTGCCGGAGTTATTCCCAGGTCAGCGCTCGTTTCACGCTCAGGATTCGGTGACAGCCCATAAAGACCAATACCGACCCGGACCAGGTCGTAGTGAGCACTCGGATGCCAGAGTGCTGCCGCAGTGTTACCCATGTGCCGAATGTCTGGATTCAACCCCGCACCGGCGAGTAGAGAAAGTGCGTGATCAAAAATGTCAATCTGGCTGTGAACACTGGACTCGGCAAGAGCAATGTTTTCGTCGTCAGCACTGGCCAGGTGGGTCCACACCCCGCGTAGATGCACACTGCCATCATGGACCGCTGGCAGCAAAACGTTGATCAGTTCGGGGAGATCGGAATTCATCACGCCATTACGTGATAGGCCTGTATCAACCTTAAGGTGAATATTCGCCGTTACGCCGGCTGCTTGCGCGGCCCGAGAGATTTCATTGAGTTCTCGAGTGCTCGAGACCGAGAGATCAATTCCACCGACAACGCATTGGGCAATTGCTGGATCCTCCGGAGTTGAAAGCCAACACAGAACATTCCCTGTGTCACCAGACGCCCTGAGTGCGAGTGCCTCGGCGGGAAGTGCAACGCCGAGCCACTCAACTCCATGAGCACGCAGTGCAGGCGCAACGTGATTGACACCATGACCATAAGCATCAGCTTTGACCACCGCCATAGCTTTCACCCCAGCGCGCTGTGCGATGGTCGAGTAATTATGCACAATGGCGCCGGTATTGACCAACACTTGCGCTCGGGCAAAACTCATGGGTTTCGCACTTCCGCACACGCGAAACCAATGTCCACCGCTGTGGGATTCATAGCATCAAGTTCGGCGATCCGTCCGGCGCGCCCGTGCATCCACACGCCTGCGGCAACGACCTCGACCGGGTCCGCATCAGGACGCGCGGCAAGTAATCCGGCAATGATCCCGGTCAACACGTCACCAGAGCCAGCCGTTGACAGCGCCGGAGTTCCCTCAATGTCAATGAACATCTGGCCCGTTGGTGAGGCAATAACGGTGCGCGGACCTTTGCCCACCACGATGCAGCCGAGTTCGTGAGCACCGCGCATGACGTCAGCAACACCCATATGCGTGAGACCCGGAAAGAGAGCTAGGAATTCACCTACATGCGGCGTGAGCACCGTGATCGCACTTCGGGTTGCAACCAACGTGCGCAAGGAATCTTGGGTGCTGACCAAGCGCAGGGCACCCGCATCAAGTACCACGGGCAAATCCCCACTCAAAATTTCAGTCAGGAATTGTGCCTCAGAGTCACTGCCTTCAAAACCTGGGCCAACAGCCCATGCTTTTATGCGCTCACTCTTTCCATCCGTCAACACGACGCTGGGAAATTCCTGAGTGATTCCCATGGCAGCAGCACCCTGTTCCCGGAACATCACCATGCCGACGCCCGAGTGCAGTGCGCCAAGCGTTGTTAACTGAGCAGCTCCGGGGTAGGCCCCTGAACCAGCCGCGAGTGCCACCACACCGCGCGAATATTTATAGTCGGAGAACGCAGGTTCGTGCATGAGCGCAACAAAGGAATCCTGCGTAAAAATACGAGCCAGTGGTTCCACTTCATCGAGTGCATCAAGACCAATGTCTACGAGTTCGACGTCGCCAGCGAATTCAGCACCTGGGCCAAGGACCAGTCCCGGTTTGATTGCACCGAATGTGTAGGTCACATCAGCATGCACGCAGGCGTTGACATCACATGCGCCACTTTCCGCATTAATCCCGCTGGGAATATCCACCGCTATCACGACTGGCTGAGTGTTAATCCACCGAGCAAGCTCACCATCCACGGGACGCGAAGATCCCAGCCCCGCAATTCCATCGATGGCCAGGTCAAAGTCCTGGCCACTGAAGTCACCTGTGACTCCGCCCTCAGCGAGCAGTGCACTCATTGCTTGCGCGTGAAAAGTCCCGGGGACAACTACATGCGCTGAGACTTTGACCCCTCGGCGGGCCAAATATGCTCCAGCAAAAAGTGCATCGCCCCCATTGTTTCCCGGGCCAGCAACGATCACCGCGGTTGTGCCATAAATAATTCCGTAGGTCTCCAATAGAACATCGCAGCAACCAACAGCGAGCGCAAATGACGCCCGCTGCATTAATTCGCCAGGTGCTGCTATCGCAAACTGTTGGGATTCAGCATCGCGAACCTGATCCACGCTATAAACGGGTAATCCAATGGTCATGTGATTTACCAACTATTCAACGGTGACGGACTTTGCAAGATTTCGTGGTTGGTCAACATCGTGTCCCCGCTCGCGCGCCATTTCAAGCGCAAAAACCTGAAGGGGAACAACGGCAACAAGTGGTTGCATCAAAGTTGGCACTGCTGGAATGCGAATGATGTGATCAGCGAACGGAACGATGCTTTCATCGCCCTCTTCAGCGATGGCAATCACCTGCGCACCGCGAGCGCGCACCTCTTGGATGTTTGAAATCATTTTGTCGTGCAACACGGCTCGGCCATTCGGAGAGGGAACGATCACGACAACGGGAATGCCGGGTTCAATTAATGCAATTGGTCCATGCTTGAGTTCACCAGCGGGGAAGCCCTCTGCGTGCATGTACGCGAGTTCTTTGAGTTTCAAAGCGCCTTCGAGTGCAACCGGGTAGCCCACGTGGCGACCCAAAAAGAGAACCGAACGTGCTGATGCGAGTTTGCGTGCCAATTTCTGCACCGGCTCAGCAGTGTCTAGCACCAAGTCCACCTGACTCGGCATGTCATTGAGTTCGGCGAGAATTCCACGAATTTCGTCCTCGAACATGGTGCCCCGCGTTTGAGCGAGGAAAAGCCCCACCAAATATGTTGCCGTGATCTGGGTGAGGAACGCCTTGGTGCTGGCGACCGCGATTTCAGGGCCGGCGTACGTGTAAATAACGGCATCCGATTCACGCGGAATGGTAGAGCCGACCGTATTGCAAATTGCCAAGGTGCGAGCACCTTGCTCCTTGGCGTGACGTAGTGCCATCAGTGTGTCCATGGTCTCGCCCGATTGAGAAATAGCAATGACAAGTGAGTCAGGACCAACAATGGGGTCGCGATAGCGGAATTCACTTGCCAATTCGACATCAACCGGCAAATGAGTCCAGTGCTCGATGGCGTATTTAGCCACCATCCCCGCGTGCGCTGCGGTTCCGCAGGCAACCACGATCACTTTCTTGAGATCACGAATAATTGCCGGTTCAAGATTGAACTCATCAAGTTTGATGCGATGTGATTCATCGATTCGACCGAGCAGCGAGTCAGCAACCGCCTTGGGCTGTTCGGAGATCTCCTTTTGCATGAACAGGTCGAATCCACCCTTTTCAGCAGCGGATGCATCCCAGTCGATGGTGAATGGCTTAGCTTGCTCAACATTTCCTGAGAAGTCAGTAACAACGACTGAGTCAGCGCGCAGGATGACAATTTGGTCCTGCCCTAATTCCAGCGCATGACGCGTGTGATCAACAAATGCGGCAACGTCGGAGGCCAAGAAGTTGCCGTCGGTGCCGAGCCCAACAACCAAAGGTGAGTTTCTGCGAGCGCCAACCACGAGATCGGGCTGAGCACTATCAACAACAACCAGTGTGAATGCACCTTCAAGCCGAGAACACACCGCCTGCATTGCTCGTGGCAGATCATGGTCCACCGAAGGGAGAGCCTGCGAGATTAGGTGCGCGACCACCTCGGTGTCTGTTTCGGATTCAAGGATCACGCCCGATAATTCCAACTCGGCGCGCAATGATTGAAAATTCTCGATGATCCCATTATGAATAACGGCAATGCGATGGTCTGTGCTCACGTGCGGGTGCGCATTACGATCGGTGGGCCCACCATGGGTCGCCCACCGGGTATGACCAATGCCTGTTGTTGAGTGCGGGAGTGGATCGGTTCCTAGGAGGGTTTCTAGGTTGACCAGCTTGCCCGCCTTCTTGCGAACCTCGAGCTTTCCGTCAGCCACGACCGCGACGCCTGCAGAGTCATAGCCCCGGTACTCCATTCGCCGCAATCCGGCGACGATTATCTCGAGAGCCTGCTTCTGGCCGACATACCCAACGATTCCACACACAAGCCCAGCGTAGTGGCGACAGGCTCAATAGTGGCTGATGCGCTCCCCTGACGCCCGAAGCAGCGTGACTCGAAGCAAAGGCGCACATTTACTCTCGTCAACATCAATGACACGGCTACCATTTAATTACCAAGCGACAGTTCCGCCGTGATCACGCGAACCAGCTGCTCAGCAACCCGCAGGGCTGCAACTTCGCTTTCAGCCTCCACCATGACGCGGATGACCGGTTCGGTCCCCGAGGGGCGCAACAGGATCCGACCATCGCCGTCAAGGGCCGATTCAAGTAATTCAAGTTCCTGCGCAACCCTGATGTTCGTTTCCAGCGCCGCTCGGTCAACACCACTGACATTGATGAGCACCTGGGGCAGTTTGGTGACAACACCCGCGAGTTCTGAAAGAGACGCGCTGCGCTGCTTCATGCGGGCAAGAAGGTGGAGTGCCGTGAGGATTCCGTCACCCGTGGTTCCAAACTCGCTCATGACAACGTGGCCGCTTTGTTCCCCTCCGAGCGTGTAGCCATGCTCGCGCATAGCCTCAAGGACATAACGATCACCAACGGCTGTTGCAACGACGGAGATTCCGACCGACTGCATCGCGTTGGAGAATCCAAGATTTGCCATCACTGTTGCCACAATCGTGTTGGATGCGAGCGTGCCGGACTCAGAAAATGCAATGGCCAGGATCGCCAGAATGTGGTCGCCATCGACATCATTGCCCAAAGCGTCGATAGCCAGACAACGATCGGCGTCACCGTCAAACGCGATACCCGCATCGGCGCCATGTTCGAGCACCGCTGCTCTCAGATCCTCGATATGAGTGCTGCCGCAATTCTCATTGATGTTGATTCCATTGGGAGCGGCATGAATCGCAATGACTTCAGCGCCCGCTCGACGCAGTGCTTCGGGGCCAACAACGGATGCTGAACCATTGGCGCAGTCGACAACAACTTTTAAGCCCGAAAGCGAACCGGAAATCGTGGAGAGCAAATGCTCAATGAAAATATCTCCCGCATCCGGTGCTGAAACCACGCGGCCAACGTCTGCGCCCAATGGCCTCTCCCACGGTTCACGCATGCGCAGCTCGATTGCTGCTTCGAGTGCATCATCGAGTTTGAGTCCACCGCGGGCAAAAAACTTAATGCCATTGTCAGGCATCGGGTTATGCGATGCCGACAACATAACGCCTAGATCAGCTTCAAAATGCGAAACCAAGTAAGCAACCGCCGGGGTTGGCAATGCGCCAACCAGAGTGACATCGATACCTGCGCTGGCAAGTCCCGCAACGACTGCTGCCTCGAGGAACTCGCCACTTGCTCGGGTATCGCGGCCCACAACCGCCCGGGGGCGATGGCCTGTGAATTCACCGGCATCTGCCAATACATGCGCAGCCGCCACCGATAAATCCAGTGCAAGTTCGGCGGTGAGATCTTTATTGGCCAGCCCTCGGACACCGTCGGTACCAAAGAGGCTCACGCGATTAGCGCTTGCTGTATTGCGGAGCCTTACGGGCCTTCTTCAGACCGTACTTCTTGCGCTCCTTGGCACGTGGATCACGAGTGAGAAATCCAGCCTTCTTGAGAATTGGGCGATTACCTTCTTCATCGATCTCGTTGAGGGCACGAGCAACACCCAGACGCACAGCGCCTGCCTGTCCGCTGGGGCCTCCACCATGCAAGCGGCAGATGACATCGAACTTTCCAACGGCTCCCAGGGAGACAAATGGCTCGTTCACGATCTGCTGGTGCACCTTGTTGGGGAAATAGTCACTGAGTTCGCGGCCGTTGATCTTCCACTGTCCCGTTCCGGGGACGAGGCGAACGCGAGCCACGGCTTCCTTGCGGCGACCTGTTGCATTTGCTGGTGCGACAACAACATCGCGACTAATGACTGGCTTTGAACTTTCGCTCGTGTATTCCGAGGGAACTTCTTCGAAGTCTTCTTCGACTACATCAACTACTGAAACATCTGACACGACTGTGGTCCTCTCCTGTGCGCTTACTGCGCGACCTGGGTAATTTCAAAAGCTTTGGGGTTTTGCGCAGCATGCGGGTGATTAGGACCTGCATAAACTTTGAGCTTGGTCATCTGCTGACGGCCGAGCTTGTTGTGAGGGACCATGCCCTTCACAGCTTTGGTGACAGCACCTTCGGGGTTGCTCTCCAACAGTTCGGAGTAGCTGGTTGCTGTCAAGCCACCGGGGTAACCCGAGTGACGGTATGCCTTCTTCTGCTCCAACTTGGAACCGGTGAGTGCAACTTTGTCAGCATTAATAATGATGACGAAGTCACCCATGTCCATGTGGGGGGCGAATGTGGGCTTGTGCTTACCGCGCAGAAGCGCAGCAGCCTGTGATGCGAGCCGACCGAGAACAACATCGGTGGCATCAATGACAAGCCATTCGCGAGTTATCTCGCCGGCTTTGGGGCTATAGGTTTTCATGTGAAGCGACCTTGCTCTCTCGTAGGGACTCGGTTTCTGTACTCAAAGGCTTTTGCCGATGAGCCGTACTGGGCACCTTCCCGGGTGCTCAGGCCGCAGCAATGGGCTCGAAGCCCAACCACAGCAGCAGCCAAGAGTACCGAAGGCGGGAATTGTGAAGCAGGTGACCCCCTGTGACGCCTGAGTCGAGAAAACATAAGCCAACCAAGGCAATTTCTAAAAATGCCACATATAGGGGTGTTCCAATCAGTAGCATCCCGCCATGTCGATAACCCGCGAATCCTCACAATCATCCAAATCCAACATTGACCGCTGGTTCGAGCTCACCAAGCGCGGATCCACCTACACCCGCGAGTTCCGAGGCGGGATCGTCACTTTCGTGACCATGGCCTACATAGTCGTCCTTGGCCCCCTCATTCTTGGCACCGCCACCGATTCCACCGGCTCTCTGATCGGCGGCTACGGCGACGTGGGCGGCTCCATCACTGCGGTGGCCTCGGTCATGGCCCTCGTGGCCGGCATCATGTCGATTGCCATGGGAGTGATCGGTCGCATCCCTCTGGCAATCGCCGCAGGCTTGGGACTGCTGCCCGTCGTGGCCTACTCCCTCGCTCCCCGCATGACCTGGGCCGAGGCCATGGGTCTCATCGTGCTCGAGGGTTTGCTCGTGCTGGCGCTGGTGTTCGCCGGGCTTCGCAAGAAAGTCTTTGACGCTATCCCAGATCCACTCAAGTTTGCCATTGGTGTCGGTATCGGCATGTTCATCACACTGATCGGCTTGGTTGATGCAGGTATCACCCGACCCGGCAATCCACTGATCAACTTCGGCGTCAACGGCAACCTCTCGGGCTGGTCGGCATTCATTTTCGTGTTTGGCTTGCTCCTGATGACCGTGCTAGTAGTGCTCAAGATTCGTGGCGGCCTACTCATTGGCATCGTGGTCACCACGATCATTGCCCTCATTGCTGAGGCAGCATTCGGTGTTGGTGGCCGAAGCGAAGAAAACCCAGGTGGTTGGGGCCTCAACATTCCAGGGCTCCCCGACGCCGTTATTGGTTCACCTGACTTCAGTCTGATTGGTCAATTCAGCCTGTTTGGCGCATTCACGGCAATCGGCGCCCTCGCTGCGGGACTTGCAGTCTTTAGCCTGATGCTCACTGACTTCTTTGACACCATGGGCACTGCCTTTGGTATCGCAGCCGAGGGTGACATGCTCGATGAGGACAACGATGTCCCTCACATGCAGGCAATTCTCGCCGTTGATGCTGCTGCAGCAGTCGTTGGTGGTGCAACAGGCTCGTCAAGCAACACCGCCTACATCGAGTCAGCAGCAGGTGTCGGTGACGGCGCCCGAACCGGTATCGCAGCCATGGTCACCGGAGTCCTGTTCTTGATCGCCATGTTCTTCACACCACTGGTCACTGTTGTTCCCTGGGAAGCTGCCGCTCCAGCACTGGTCGTTGTTGGCGCAATGATGATGATGCAGGTTCGTCATATTGACTTCACGGACCTGGCAATCGGTATCCCAGCATTTCTCACCATTGTCCTGATGCCATTCACCTACTCGATTGTTAACGGTGTCGGCGCTGGCTTTGTGTCATGGGTTGTGATTAAGACCTTCCAAGGCAAAGCACGTGAGATCCCCTTGGTCATGTGGGTTGTGTCAGCAGCGTTTGTTGTCTACTTCGCGGCAGAACCAATTTCTGGCTGGATTGGTTAACTACTCCCACTGAATGAGGCCGTTAACTATTCTCTGGGTGGCTGGCGCGCCAGCCACTCTTTGAATTCTCGGTCTTGCTGATCTCTCCAGGCCGTAACTGCATCGGCCAACTCTTCCACGTCAACCTGGAAAAGGTGCGGGAAGCGAACAGTCTGGGCGAGCAGCAGTTGTCCAGTGATGCGAGAGTCCGCCAGCGCCCCATGCCAATCGGATTCATTGAGTTCCAAGCCATAGCGAGCGACCGTTGGTTGCAACCTTCGTTGCGCTTTGCCCTTGACATATTTGTCTTGCTGTTTATCAATTACATATGGGCAAATATCAGCAACACCACGCAAAGGTTCCAAACCCATTCGTTCCAGATTTGAGTCAAGGATTGCGCGGTCAAAGGATGAGTTGAAACACACCACCGGAAAACCGAATGATGCCAAGTACTCGCGAATCTCGCAGAGCGCCTGACCCTGATCCATGCCCTGCGACTGGCTCATTTCATTTGTCACACCGTGAACAGCACTCGCACCTTCAGGGATGTTGACATCAACCTTGATTAACCATTCTTGGGATTCAACTTCAACGCCATCGATGAACACAACCGCAGCCGCAGTAACGATTCGATCATTTGCAACATCAACACCGGTTGTCTCCGTGTCAAAAGCAATGAATCCCCGCTGCACCCAGCTGGGTTCAGGCTCTTCAATGTGTTCATCAAATTCGCTCATGATCTAAAGGTATCGGGGTTCACTGACAGCGATTCGATTTGGCAACCGTTCGCGTGCCGCGGGTTTACTACCCGAGGGTGACCCACACTTTGCGCAGCGGCTCTGTCACCGTCCAAGTCGTCTTGGCCCCAGCAGGCAGAACACCAACGGTGCCCGGAGTCAGTTCAATTTTCCCGCCCTGATC
>JALRGY010000056.1:0-5492 GCA_023253325.1 Candidatus Nanopelagicales bacterium
AAGGGCAAACAATGTCTGACCACAGATCAACGCGCACGGACATACATCCACCCTTCACTCAGAGCTCCTGAGAGGGCAAAAGCGGCCAAGCCCAAGCCTCGCGCCACCCCAACTTCACGATTAATCGATGCCGCGGTGAAGGCAATAGCATCACTGCCATCACTGATCGCCTGCGCCAGGATCCAGCCATCAAGTGGTTCCGATCTGCGCCAGGCCCGAAGAGTCCCCACACCCACGGCAATTTCTCGAGCGCCCGCAATGCGCGTAATCCATCGAACACGCTTGGCAGTGGGGGCATCAACACCCAGGCCCTTGGCAAGGCCCGTTGGGCTCACAATTAAGCCAATGCCGATAGCGATTCGAACTCCCCCAAGAATGGGGTAGATGATTTCCGGGACCTTTTCCACGTCATTTTCAGCCATACGCCACGGTACCGTCCACCTGTTCATTACGCTTGCCCGATGACTTCATTTCGCAGTGTGCGCCTTGCCCAACGTCCCGTAGGTCTACCTACCGCCGAAATCTGGAATATTGACTCTGAAGAAATGCCAGAACTCAAGCACAATGAGTTTGCGATCAAGATCGAATTGATCTCACTCGACCCCGCAATGCGCGGCTGGCTCGATGATCGCCCCTCCTATTTACCTCCTGTTGAAATCGGTGCGATCATGCGCGCAGGCTCGCTGGGCACCATCATCGAATCGAAGAACCAGCGATTTCCCGTCGGGGCTCAAGTCGTGGGGAATTTCGGCGCAACAGAAATTGCGATTTCCGATGGCACCGGTGCGCGACTGATCAAGCCTGAGCTTGCCCCTTCACCAACGTTCCTCGGTGCATTGGGCATGACCGGCATGACCGCTTACTTCGGTTTCTTTGAACTGGGTGTTCCGCGCGCAGGTGACACGGTCGTGGTTTCGGCTGCCGCTGGAGCGGTTGGCAGCATCGTGGGTCAGTTGGCCAAAATCAATGGTTGCACGGTGATCGGCATTGCCGGCGGGAAAGACAAATGCGACTACGTCACAGACACCCTCGGATTCGATGTCTGCCTCGATTACAAAACCGATGTCCCAATGCGCAAGCAACTCGGAGCAGCTCTCCAAGAAGTGGGTTCACAAGGCGTCGACGTCTACTTCGACAACGTCGGTGGCGAAATTCTCAACGCAAACCTCGCCTACCTTTCTTTCGGCGCTCGAGTCGTGATTTGCGGGGCCATCTCTCAGTACAACGCAACTGAAATCACACCGGGTCCGAGTAATTACATGAACTTGCTGGTCAAGCGAGCCCGTATGCAGGGTTTCCTCGTGTTTGATTATGAAGACAAATTCCCAGTGGCCCAACGCCGAATTGGGAAATGGCTCGCACAAGGCAAGATCACCGCGCCAGAAACAATTGTTAAAGGAGAGATCACCGAATTCCCTGAGACCCTCAACCGCCTCTTTGCCGGCAACAACATGGGCAAATTACTCCTCCAGATCAACTAGCGTGTCCATCCGCCAAGCAGCGCGTCACTAGGCTTGGCATATGTCTAAAGTCTTGGCCTCACTCCCAGTAGGTGAACGTGTCGGAATCGCTTTCTCTGGCGGTCTGGACACCTCAGTCGCAGTTGCCTGGATGCGGGAAAACGGCGCCATTCCCTACACCTATACAGCAGACCTCGGCCAAGCGGATGAACCCGACATCGACTCTGTGCCGGGAAGAGCAGGCCAATACGGAGCCGAAAAGTCACGACTGGTCGATTGCCGCAGTGCGCTGGTTGAAGAAGGCCTTGCAGCCATGGCATGCGGTGCCTTTCACATTCGCTCGGGTGGGCGCACGTACTTCAACACAACACCACTCGGGCGCGCGGTAACCGGAACACTCTTGGTTCGAGCCATGCTCGAGGACGGCGTGAATATTTGGGGCGATGGCTCCACATACAAGGGCAATGACATTGAGCGCTTCTACCGTTACGGACTACTGGCAAACCCTGAACTTCGGATTTACAAGCCGTGGCTCGATGCACGATTTGTATCTGAACTCGGTGGGCGCCATGAAATGAGCGAGTGGCTCAAGGAACATGACCTGCCCTACCGTGATAGCACCGAGAAGGCCTACTCCACGGATGCAAATATTTGGGGCGCCACCCACGAGGCCAAAGACCTCGAGTTGCTTAGTGCTTCAATGGAAATCGTTGACCCCATCATGGGTGTGAAGTTCTGGGACCCTGCCGTCTCCATTGAGACCGAAGACGTCACCATCGAATTCCACCAAGGCAGGCCTATTCGCATTAATGGTGAGGAATTCGAGAGTGCTGTTGACCTCGTGCTCACCGCAAATGCGATCGGTGGGCGCCACGGGCTCGGTATGGCTGACCAAATTGAGAACCGAATCATTGAGGCAAAGTCCCGTGGTATCTATGAAGCCCCCGGCATGGCACTTCTCTTCATCGCTTATGAACGGCTTATCTCAGCGATTCACAATGAAGACACAATTGCCAACTACCATGCTGAAGGCCGGCGCCTTGGCCGCCTGCTCTATGAAGGACGCTGGCTCGACCCGCAGGCTCTGATGCTGCGTGAATCTCTCGTGCGCTGGGTTGCATCTGCAGTCACGGGTGAGGTGACACTGCGACTGCGCCGTGGTGACGACTACTCAATCATCAAAACCGATGGCCCCGCATTTAGTTACCACCCAGAGAAACTATCCATGGAACGAACAGAGAACGCAGCCTTCGGTCCAACAGATCGCATTGGCCAGCTCACCATGCGCAATCTCGATATCGCTGACACTCGAACCAAGCTGGAAATGTACGCCAGCCAGGGACAACTACTGGACGGGCACGTGAACCTGATGGGCAAACTCACCCCTGGCGGCGCTGAAGCAATTGCGGCAACCCCCGAGGCACAGCACCCTGATGAGCAAAACCTTGAGCGCGCGTCCTTTGAGTTCGGCGCGGACTAGTAACTCACACCTGCATTTCCAGGGCTATTCCTTGACAGGATGGCGCCTTGAGCCTAGTTTGCTGACATGAGTGCTGGTCAGTTCACGGCTCACGACGCAAGGCCTTGGCGCGACAAGAAGCGCTTCCTGTGGCTCGTTGCACTCGTCATGCCCTCACTTCTCTTCATTGCCATTGGGATGTATTCACTCACCAACTGGGCAATTTGGTTGTGGATAGGTCCCATCGTAATTTTGGGGATTGTCCCCATCATTGACCTTGCAACGGGACGCGACCTGTCCAACCCTCCCGCCGACATGATTGAACAACTTGAAAACGACAGGTACTACCGACTCATCACCTACCTATTCCTCCCCCTGCAATATGCGGGGTTTATTGCTGCTTTCTATGTCATTGCTACATGGGGTCTGAGCACACCAGAGAAAATTGGCTTCGCCATCAGCGTGGGCATGATTGGCGGGATCGGTATCAATACCGCGCACGAACTCGGTCACAAGAAGGAAAGTTACGAACGATGGCTGTCAAAGATTGCCCTGGCCCAGAGTTTCTACGGACATTTCTTCATTGAACACAACCGTGGGCACCATGTTCGTGTAGCAACACCGGAAGACCCAGCGAGCAGTCGAGTAGGTGAGAGCTTCTATCGCTTTTGGCCACGAACGGTGTTTGGCTCAATAAAGAGTTCGTGGAGCCTTGAAAAGAATCGCATTGCCCGGCGCAAGAAACACCCTTATCGTTTAAGCAACGACAACATCAACGCGTGGGTCATGTCCGTGGTCCTTTGGGTCGCCATGCTTTCTTGGCTGGGAATGGGCATACTTCCCTACCTCATCATTCAGATGTTCATAGCGATAACCCTGCTGGAAGCTGTTAATTACCTCGAGCATTACGGCATGCTGCGCCAAAAGGTCAAGCATGGGGACCGAATTCGCTATGAAAGAGTCGATCCCAGCCATAGCTGGAACTCGGACAACATTGCAACCAATATCTTGCTTTACCATCTACAACGCCACAGTGATCATCATGCGCAACCAACCCGCAGGTACCAAGCACTCTTGAGTTACAAGGAATCCCCGGTCCTTCCCACAGGCTATGCAGGCATGATCCTCTTGTCACTTTTGCCATTTGCGTGGAAAAAGGTCATGGACCCCAAAGTTCTCGGCCACTTTGATGGCGACATTTCGCGGGCAAATATTCGACCCAGTAAATGCGCGTCAATCATCTCGCTCTATTCCAGCACCCCTAGAAGCGAAAATCGAGAAACAGTCGAAGCGGCAATGTCACTGGCCGAATCAACGCATTATGAATGCCCTGGCTGCGGCTACTCATACGATCAAGCAAGAGGCGATGTGCGCGAAGGCTTCGCGCCCGGAACACCCTTTAACTCAATCCCCGAATCATGGGTATGCCCCGACTGCGGTGTTCGCGAGCGCAATGAATTCAGACCACTCGAAGTTTCCGACTATCCCACCAATACTTGATCAGCGCGACGCCTCGGACAACCGCGAGCTCAATGTCGGAGCTCAATGATGCGCGATATCCCACGCAACGGGCAATAATGGGGTCATGACAACTTTGTTTGATCTCAAGTACACCGACAACAAGGGCAATGAAGTTTCCCTTGATCAATATCGAGGCAAGCCCGTTCTCATTGTGAACACCGCAAGCAAGTGTGGCTTCACCCCGCAATATGAAGGCCTTCAAAAACTTCATGAGGACCTTGGAGCCGAAGGGCTCGTCGTGCTTGGGTTTCCCTGTGATCAATTTGCGCACCAAGAACCGGGTAATGACTCAGACATTGAGCAGTTTTGTTCTTTGAATTATGGGGTGACTTTTCCACTGTCAACAAAAGTAGATGTCAACGGGGGAAATGCAGATCCTGTTTTCAAATTTGTCAAAGAGCAGGCAGGTGGGATGCTTGGATCTGCCATCAAGTGGAATTTCACCAAATTCTTGGTATCACCAGATGGTGAAACAGTGAAGCGCTATTCACCAACCACAAAACCTGCTGACATCGAAAAAGACGCCAAAGCCCTGCTTCCTTGAGATTCGACCTGCTTTAAGGTTAATGCGTGTTAGATCCTCACCTCGTTCGAGCCTCACATGGCCATGTCCATCAAACTGATGCTGTTACAGACCTCCTGCACGGAAACTATGAATCCGTCACCACAGTTTCCGAGGTTTTTCCCAATAGCCTGTTGGGTCTTGGAGTGGCCGATCGGCTGGACGGGGAAATAGTTTCCGTCGACGGTGAAACATGGCGAGTTCCCGCCTCTGGGATCCCCGAGATTGCACACAATAATCTCGGGATGCCATTCGCCATCAGCGCCGAAGGAGGGGCGCCTATTCCTGTAACCGTGGAACAAGGGGCGACAGTAGATGACATCAGCCATTTAATTGAATCGATTGTTGCTGAATTGAATGACGGGAATCACGCCATTGTTGCAGTGCGCATTGATGGAACTTTTAACAACATTCTCCTTCGCAGCGAACACAAGCAAGAGCCACCGTTTCAACACCTCGATGAAGTCCTCCGCCATGAAACGCAATTTCC
>JALRGY010000056.1:5536-12608 GCA_023253325.1 Candidatus Nanopelagicales bacterium
ACGCTAGTTGGCTTTTCCTTTCCGCAGATCAACGATCAAGACATCACGATCCCAGGATTACACCTCCATGCAATATCTGCGGACCGAACATCTGGCGGCCACTGTCACAGCGCCATAGTTTCTGCGGCCACAATGAATATCTGGCTCGATGATTCTGACATTGCAATTCCGCAAACCCGCATAAGTCATGCGATGAAGCTACTTGAAATTGTAAGAAAAAGTGGTGGGCCTGAACAAATTGAACGGGCCAGGCTTCTCTTAGACCATTTGAACTCAGAGAACGCTACGGCGGCAGATTTTGCTGAAGCCATGGCCTTGCATGACGCTTATCTCAATGACCCTTATCTGGAGAAACAGTGAATGAACACCCCAGTTTCACTTTTACCGCTGAAGTATTCCTGTGGGAGGCAAACTCGGCGTGGCACTTTATTGCACTTCCTCATGACATCGCCGATGAAATAGAAGACTCACCCACCCTTCGCGGTGGGTTTGGCTCGGTAAAAGTGAATGTGGTGATTGGGTCAAGTGAGTGGTCAACCTCGATATTCCCTGATACCAAACGCAAAACATTTGTGCTCCCGCTCAAGAAATCGATTAGAGCGAAGGAAGCTCTCACTGTCGGTGACCAACCATTGGTGCAAGTGACTCTTGTCCACTAAGGTCCAACCATGAGTGATCCAGTAATCATCACACCCCTGCCTGATGGCCCCAATGAAGTATCAGGCCTCACCGTTGTCAAAGATGCCGACGGAAATGTCCTCAAAGAGGGTGAAAAGACCTATCTGTGCCGCTGTGGCTTCAGCAAAAATAAGCCCTTCTGCGATGGTTCGCACAAGCGCGAGGGTTGGACAAGTAACTAGCGGCTACCAGCATTGGTTGTTGCTTCGGTGACTGCTCCACTCTCGACTCCCCATTTACCCAGGAGCCGGAAATACGTGCCATCGGCAATGAGGGAATTCAGAGCTAGTCGCAATGCTGTTTCCAACTTTTCATTGCCCTTACCGACCGCTATTCCATAGGGCTGAATTTCTTCAATATTTCCAACCCGCGTGAGACGTCCCACGCTTTCACCCACCAGGTAACTCACAACTGGACTATCCGCCACAAATGCATCTATCTCTTGTGACTTGAGTGCGTCTGCGGCTGCAGTTTCATCAGAGAAGCCGGTAACTTGTATTGGTTCATTGCCCAACTCAACACAGGCCGCTGACTTTGCCGGCAAGAACTGCTCAAATTGCGCCGTGCCACTCCTTGCGCCGACATTTTTTCCACATGCATCTGAGGGCTGAAATCCTGAGTCCGCATATGTTGCCCACCCAGTGCCACCTTCAAAGTAGTTAACAAAATCAACGAGCTCTTCTCTTGCTGGCGTGTCAAACATACTCGCCAAACTCATGTCCGCCATTCCATCCATCACGGCCGGGATGACCTGGTCAAATGGAATAGATGCAGCGGCTACGGGTAGGCCCATGCGTTCTCCCAGCAATTGGGCTAATTCCACCTCCCATCCTGTGGTCACGCCCGACTTCGATTTGAACGAGCCTGGCGGTGAATTCTCAACAAATCGGACTTTGAGTTCACCTGCTTCCTTGATGTAATCAGGGACTGCAGCGACGGCCTGCGCGTTGACTGTAAGGGTTGATTCAACCGGTGTCGAGTTCTTGACTGGCTCTGAGCAGCCAGCAATGAGAGGGACAAGCAAAGCAGATCCAATCAATGTCGAATAAATTCTGTTCACTTTGTGTACTTTCACCGGTAACGCTCCTTGACTCTAGATTTCTTGCCGAGATACAAGTTCACTGAAGAGTCCATTGGCACTAATGAGCTCCTCGTAATTTCCACTTTCAACAATTTCTCCTCGATCAAGCACAAGGATGAGATCAGCCTTGCGGATCGTGGACAGCCTGTGCGCAATAACAATGCGCGTCATGCCCAATGCCGCAATATTCTGGGTCACAGTTTCTTGAGTTACGTTATCGAGCGCACTGGTTGCTTCGTCCAATAACAATATAACGGGATCATTGGCCAGTGCCCGCGCCAGTAGAATTCTCTGCCGCTGGCCACCTGAAATCAGAGTTGAGTTTTCGTCGACCGGCGTATCGAGCCCTGATGGCATTGCGCGAATCGAGTCACCCACGTCTACTCGATCCAAAATTTTCCAAATTTTTGAATCGGGAAGTGGGCCAGAAGCGACGATGACATTGTCTCGGATGGTGCCCGGGAGTAAGAGACTCGACTGCAGCACCACACCAAATTGTCGCCGCACAGCGGCAAGGTCAAGCCCTGAAAGGTCGTAATCGTCATACATGATCAAGCCCCTTTGGGCTTTATCAAAGCCAAGAAGCATTCGCATTAACGTGGATTTGCCAGAACCAGACGTTCCAACCACCGCGATAAAATCACCAGGTTCCGCCGAAAAGTTAACGTTTCGCAAGACCCACGGCAAATCCTCCCCGTACCTAAAACCAAGATTGCGAACTTCAATCGTTCCACTGAGAACGCCGGGGTGTTCCTGTGCACTGCCCACTTCAGGCTCAATGTCGAGAATCGGAGCGATTCGCTCCAGCGCAGGACCGATAGCCTCAAAGGCTCGAATAGTGATGACAGTGCCAATTAACCCTGCGCTGAACTGAGAAAAAGCGGAAAGAAAAGCTAAAAAGGATCCAGAGGTTATCGAACCCGTGGGCATGAAATAAGCCACTAATACGAAACTGAAAGTCATGGCCCCGAGGGCTGCCACCACAAGAACATCGACCAGTAGTTGTGTTCCCCAACGACGATTAAAGGCCCGCCGATAATTCGCATAATGCTGAGCCCACCTTCCAAATGCGGAGACTTCTCCGTCTGTCATCCGAATGGGAACCCAGCCTCGAAGGAGGTCAAGCGTGACGGAGTAGAGCGGCCCACTCTCCTCAAGTTCAATATAAAGCTCGCCACTCTCCTTGCGAATGATCAACCAGGAAACCAGCAGGAGCATCAGCCCCAACACCACCGCAACGAATCCCAGTGTGGGAATGAAAACCACCATGAGGATCGCGTTAAGAACCAAAAGGATCACACTGATCAGGCCAACGTTGATGGCCCGACCAGTTGCTTCCTGCAATCGGGACCAAATAAGGAATCTGGTCGCCAAGGTTGCCCCTGACCATTGGCGCAGTTTCCCAATGGGTAACCGCAAAAGTCTGTCAACTAGGGCGCCACCCGTTGCCATTTCGGTGGCATCGCCAATACGAATGAATGCAAAGGTGCGAATATAGGCAAAAGCCGCCGTCGCGCCAACAAGTGCCAGCAAAGTGAGGATTACGGCATAGAGTCGAGATGTATTACCTGTTGGGACGATTTCATTAAAGATGACATTCGTCGCGATGGGAATGGCCAAACTGATGGCTCCAACCCCCAAGGATGCCAATGCGGCATAGGTGATGTCTCTGGACATTCCCACCATTGAGATGCGCACGAGGTCACGCAATTTGACCTTGGGTTGATGCAGCGGACGAATCACCTCAACGGCATGTCGGGAGATTTCAGAAGCAATTTTCTCCGTAACAACGACAGGGTCTTGATCGATTCGATGCAACACGGGCGCAGAGAGTGGTCCCGGAATTATATTGGCCAGCCCGCTGCTCGTTTCCACGACAAGCACAGGTACGTTGATTTCCCACCAGCGCTCCGCCATATGAACGCGACGGGTCCGTACTTGGCACGCGGTCAATGACTGAATTACCTGCTCCAGTGGAGGTAGTTCCGGATCAATGGTGACGGGTCTTTGCTCGAATCCATACCTTTGAGCCAAAACGGCAACCATGTCTGTCACCCTGCCCTGCTGGTGAGGCATGGATGGCAACGGCTTTTGGGCATCGAGCAATCTACCCAGACGAACAGCCGCTACTTGTGATTCGTGCTCGCGCCTGGCTGACGCCCTAACACTTACATCTTGACGGTTATTTCTCATGCGTCCATCAACGTCCTATAAAGCCCATGCCCCTCGGACAATTGAATGTGAGTGCCGCGCTCTGAGATCCCACCGTCATGAATCACAATGATTTCGTCGGCGTCACGCACGGTGGACAACCTGTGCGCCACAACCAACGAGGTGCACCCTAGGGCTCGAAGGTTTTGCACAATTATGGACTCGGTTCGTGCATCGAGTGCGCTCGTTGCCTCGTCCAACACGAGCAGTCGCGGTTGTCGCACCAACGCTCGAGCTATGCCCAAGCGTTGTCGTTGCCCTCCAGATAGATCAAGACCGTCCTCAGCCAAAATAGCCTCATAGCCGCCTGGCCGAGCAATAATGTCATCATGGATGCACGCGGCTTTGGCCGCGGCGATAATGTCTCGATCGGAGATGTCACGATCAAACATGGCGAGGTTGTCTCGAACACTTGCTCGGTAGATAACAGTGTCTTGGTCAACAAAGCCCAACTCTTGAGCCCGCGCCGCCCGTGGGTAGTCATTGAGCGGGCGTCCATCAATTGATATATGTCCGGCCCACGGTTGGTAAAGACCTGCAACGAGACGCCCTATCGTGGACTTCCCGCTTCCACTGTGACCAACAATCGCAACCACCCTGCCAGGTTCCACGGTGATCTCGACTTCGGAAATCAGTGGGGGCGCATCCAAGGTGTAACCAAAGGTCACGCCATGGATCTCCAAGAGAGCTGCCCACGGGTCGATTGCCATCCGAGTCCGACGCTTCCTGCCTTGATGGGCAAGCTCGGAGAGAAAATCAAAGTCATCTCCCACATTCGCCTTCCTTGCGGGCTCAATTTCTACTACATCAACCTGATCATTTCGGCGCCCACCGCCCGCAGCACTTTCATCACGGTCCTCGATTGACCCTGGTGTTCTCATTGCGTGGCTATCTGCGTATGGGTCCGTCAAGAGAAGGTCAACAGGTTGGTCCAAGACATCACCAGTTTGTTCCAGTGCGCCACGAACGTTGAGGAATCCATCAATACTTGGAACCAAAATTGCAATTGGGGCAATAAACCCTGCAAGGAGAACGGTGAATGCGGCCAGTGTTCCTTGGGTGATCGCATCTTGGATCACCAGTAAAGCACCAACCGATAAAACCAAAGTGCTGATCAGTGCGGTCATGAGCACTGGGAGCATTCCAAACCAGGCCCAGAGGTGAGTGACTCCCAATGAGAGATTTCGCGACATCGATGAAAATATTCGGTCAAAAGCCACAGATTCACTGCCCGTTGCCTTAAGTGTTTCGAGCACTCTGATGCTGATTCCAATTTGCGTGGCAGTTACTCCAACCTCACGAGCCTGCTTCTGTCTCACCTCAAGACGAAGTGGCGCAACGCGCCAAATCAGTGCGATGAGGATCAGATAGCCCACGAGCGATACCAACCCGAGAATCGGTGACAACACAAACATGACGATGAGGAAGAATGCGCTGGTCAATTGGGCAAGGATGGCGGCCGCGAAAGGCCCCGACATGAGTTCTGCAAGTTTCTCGGTCAGCCCAACACGATATGCCAAAGTTGTCGCATCACGTTGACTGAAGAACCATGCCGGCATTCTCAGGGTGTGCCAGAGGAAACGCGCAGTCGCTCGGGTCACTGTGATAGTGGTCAAACGACGCAATGCACGTAACTGAATAGTCATGAAAATCACTGAGAGAGTCAGTGATATCGCTAGCCCGACAAGAATGACACTAGTTTGTTCCCTGTCCCCTGCAACCAAGTACTCGTCCACAAAAAGTCGAAGAAGCCCTGGGGTGAAAATTCCCGGGATCGTGAGAGCTAAACCTGCAACAACGACAAAAGCAACGCCAGAACCACTCCCATGAAATTGTGAGATCAGGGTGGAAAGCATTCCTGCTAGCGGTTTGTTGGGCACAAATTCAGCACCTGGCTCAATCAGGAGTAGATGCCCTGAGATTGCACCCTTAAATTCATCGTCATTGATAAATTTCCTACCTGCAATTGGATCAATAATCTCCCACGTATTTCCCTGTTGTCCAAGTACGACAACCGCATGGCCCCTTCTCCATTGGGCAATCACGGGCAAGTTTGCCTTCGATGGCTTTTGAGAAACATGAATTTCAGACCAATATTCATCGCTCGAGACAACCCTAGAAACGAAACCACACCGCGTTGCAGCTTGCCCGAGAGAATGCACATCAGCGCCATCTCGACTTACTCCACAGATTAGCCGTAACTCTTCTGTGCCGAGTGCGTAGTTGTATCCAGCCATCACCATTCGCAGGCATGTAATGCCCATTTCCGTCGAGGATTGCGCAAGGTAAATCGGTGTCGTCATCAGGAACCAAAAAGTGTTTCGATCGGCCTGCTATTACCGATGATCACTTCGCCCACCCACGGAGTGCCCGACAAGATTTCAAATGAGGGACCTTGGCCCTCGGACCAAGCAAACCCTGAAGTTGTCTCACTGTCCTCCGTGAGAGCAATTCGCACCTCGATGATCGGCTCACCTCGCATGTTGTAATCGATTGATCCGGCGACGCTTCCAACTAGCTGATTAACTCGCGATTTGCTCACGGGGACTGATGAAATAGATCTGATAATGCCTTTCAAATACCCATACTCGCTCACTGGCACTGACTGCGGTGACATAAAAACTTCTTGGCCAACAATGAGTGAGCCAATACTTGAGACTGGGATCAAAGCTATGGACTCGAGAGCCATTGAGGTGTCTTGCAGTGTCACCAAAGTGGATCCAGCGCTGAGAAAGTCACCCACTTGGGTCGATATTTCATTGACGATTCCGCTCACGGGAGTGCGCACTCGGACGGCGTCTCCTTCATCGTTCGTAATGATGGCCAAGGTATTCGATGCCTCGACGCTTTCACCCAACGTCACAAAAAGAGAAGTCACGGTTCCATCGAGTGAGGTACCCACCTCAAGTGGGCCGCCTTGCGTGGAGATAACACCCTCGGCAGGAACAGTCACTGGCGCTCTGGCAAGAAACCCCCAAATCAGGCCACCCAAGACCAAGAACACCAGACCCATCAAACCAACCCACATTTTGGGCGTGCCAAAAAGCGTGACGCCATCAAGGTGCTCAATAGGGGATACCGGCTTATCAGTGTCATCGTCAC
>JALRGY010000057.1 GCA_023253325.1 Candidatus Nanopelagicales bacterium
CTCTCAAAATTGATCCAGTCGCAGCAGATGCTCTGAACAGACCATGACTTCGAATCTAGCGACTTCGAATCTAGCGACTTCGAATCCAGCAACGTACGCGGCTGCGGGTGTCAACGTTGAATCAGGTGAGCGCGCCGTTGAATTGATGCGGGCATCAATCGCAGCAAGTACTCGACCTGAAGTCGTTGGTGACTTCGGTGGTTTCGCAGGACTCTTTGACATTTCTGCGGCAAAACAAATGAAGCGCCCGCTGCTGGCAACATCAACGGACGGTGTGGGCACCAAAATCGCGGTCGCGCGCGCATTAGACATTCACCACACCGTTGGTCTCGATCTCGTTGCAATGGTGGTGGACGACCTCGTGGTCTGTGGTGCTGAGCCCTTATTCATGACGGATTACATTGCCGTTGGCTCTGTTAACCCTGAGCGGGTGGCGAGCATTGTCGCTGGTATCGCTCAGGGATGTGAATTGGCAGGTTGTTCACTCGTTGGCGGCGAGACCGCTGAACACCCGGGTCTCATGGCACCTGATGAATACGACATCGCGGGTGCGGGTACGGGAATAGTCGATGCTGACAACTTGCTCGGACCAGACCGTGTTCAGGTGGGCGATGTCGTCATCGCCATGGGTTCAAGTGGCCTGCACTCCAATGGATATTCACTGGCACGCCATGTTCTTTTGGGTGAGGGCAAACTTGGACTCGATGCGGAAGTTGAGAGTCTTGGTCGAACTGTGGGTGAAGAGCTCCTCGAACCTACTCACATTTATGCACTCGACTGCCTTGAAATGATCAAGCAATCAAATGTGCGCGCTTTCAGTCATGTCACTGGCGGAGGAATCGCAGCAAACCTTGCACGGGTGTTACCAGCACATGTGGCAGTTGATGTGTACCGACAGACTTGGCAGCCCGCGCCAATCTTCGAATTGATTCAGCGTGAGGGTTCTGTACCGCTGGCTGACGCAGAACGCACCTTCAATATGGGCGTGGGAATGTTCGCTGTTGTTGACGCGGCATCGGTGGATACGGCACTCAATGTGCTTGCCGAGCGAAACTTGGACGCGTGGGTGTGCGGCACAGTTCGCGATCGCGACAATGGAGAAGGGGGCGACTCACCAGCTAAGGGTGGTGGGGGTGGAGCAGTGTTTCTGACAGGCAACTACGCCGATTCGTCTTCTTCATCGTCATCGGAGTAGTACTTGGCATAAGGGTCATCGAGGTCATCAGAATCTGATGATTCTGATTGCGGCTCGGGAACATAAACAGGCTGCCCGCTGAGTTCTGCTTGTAGGCGCTCAAAATCGGTCTGCGGACCGCCGTACTTCAGTTCCCGCGCAACTTTTGTTTGCTTAGCCTTGGCTCGGCCTCGCCCCATGGCTCGACCCTCTCTTCCAGATCACCGAATGGGTAACCCCGGTAGTACGTTGACTGATTAACTTTCTGATTATCACGTGGGGTTTTCTTAACCGCCACTAGAGGATCTTATCTCTGGTTCAGTTGGAGCGAAGAATGACCCAAAAAATTGCCGCGATTAGGCCGCAGAGATGCGGGCCCAGGCCTCTGCCTCCGCGGCTGCCACGGGGGTAATTCCCTCTGAGGCTGCCCTGGCAAAGACGGTGCTGGCCGTGTCATAGACCCCCATGACCTTGGCTCGTGCCCGCTCAACATCAGCGCCGACCAGTTCTTCAGCCACCTGAATCACTCCACCACAGTTGACCAGGAAATCAGGGGCATAAAGAATCCCTCTCTCGGCCAAGAGATCGCCCACCTCCGGGCTAGCCAACTGGTTATTGGCCCCCCCGCAAACCATTCCGACCTCAAGGCGGGCAGCCATTTCAGGGGTGATGAACCCGCCCATGGCATTGGGTGAAAGGACATCGGGATTCGTGGCGAGGAGTTGATCTACGGTCTCAACGAAGGTCACGGCGGGATACTGAGCACTCAACGCTGCTCGGACCTCGGGCACAGGGTCGATTGCCACCACGCGAGCCCCCTCTGACTCGATGAGATGGCCAATCAGGCGCCCACCCACCTTGCCAGCGCCGACAACTGCGATTGTTCGGTCAGCCAAATCGGGTGAACCATAGGCGAATTGAGCGGTAGCCCGCATTCCTTGCCAGATGCCCAAGGCGGTCAGAATCCCTGAATCACCCACACCGCCTTTTTCTGGGGAGCGTCCGGTGACCCACTTGCTGCGTTCCCCGAGGACGTCCATATCGGCGACCTGCATGCCAACATCACCTGCCGTGACGTACTTACCGCCGAGGGACTCAATGAGGTCCCCGTAGGCCAGAAGCTGTTCTCGGGATTTGTTGTGTGGATCGCCGATTATCACGGCCTTGCCACCACCATGGGGTAGACCGGCGAGGGAGTTTTTGAGGGTCATGGCGCGGGCCAGTCGCATGGCATCGGCGTGCGCTGCCGCATAGGGGTCAGGGGCGTCGGCATAGAGGGACATCCTCGTACCACCTAGGGCCGGCCCAAGGGCAGTGGAATGAATGGCGATGACGGACCGAATACCTGTTTTTGGGTCCTGAGCCACCACGACTTGCTCGTGACCGTCAAATTCGGACCAAGGATTCAGACTCGTGTTCAGTTTCGTGTTCATGTTCAGGCTCATGTTCATGATTAGGGGGCCTCTCGTGATGCGGGCGTCTAGCGGTTGGGAAGTCTAGAGATCCACCCAGCGTAGTGCTCACGCAAATAGACTGGAGTTGCACATTTGCCATGGAGCAATACCGTTGCGACAGTGGAAAAGTGCGCGGCCTGATCCAAGAACAATAAATTGGACATGAGAGGTGACATGTTGAACTACGGAGCCATCCCTGAGACTGAGCACCTCATGACGCCGGGTGAAGTCGCAGCACTTTTTCGGGTCGACCCAAAGACGGTGACTCGCTGGGCCAAGTCGGGCAAGTTAGCCAGCATTAGGACTCTCGGGGGCCACCGCCGATACCGATCTTCCGAGGTACAAGCCCTGCTGGACAAGAGCGGTGCTCGCTTAGGTGACTCGGCCTACTGAAACAGTCGCTAGTCTTGGCTCGTGGCCGAGCCCGTATACCGATCAATAATTTTCACCGCGAAGACTCTTTTCAAGGGCCTCGATCTCACCCTTGATGTGGTGGGAGCTGACAACATCCCAACAGAGGGTGGGGCCCTACTCGCCATCAATCACACAAGTTATTTGGATTTTGCCTTGGGGGGAATCCCGGCCGACATGCGTGGGCGAAGGCTGGTCAGGTTTATGGCCAAGGATCCAATTTTTAAACATAAAGTTGCTGGACCCTTGATGCGCGCCATGAAACATATTCCGGTTGACCGCGACGCAGGTTCACAGGCTTTCCGCGATGGAGTCACCGCACTTAAGGCGGGCGAACTCGTCGGGGTTTTCCCCGAGGCAACAATGAGTTTGTCCTATGACATCAAGGAACTCAAAAGCGGTTCTATTCGCATGGCAAGTGCGGCAAAAGTTCCATTGATTCCGATGATAATTTTTGGTGGGCACCGAATCCTCTCTTATAACACCCGTGATTTTTCCCGGGGCAAACAAATTTGCATCACCGTTGGTCAGCCACTGGTGATTCCAGCGGGGACGGACGCCGACGCAGCAAATGCGATGTTGAGCCATGCATTGAAAGATCTCCTGGCAATTACCGTGGCGCGTTACAAAGATCAATCACCAGGTTCCCCTTGGATCCCACAGCGATTAGGTGGGAGTGCTCCTACACTCGATCAAGCAATTGAAATAGAAGCTGCTGCCCGAGAGGCACGGATCAGCAAGAAAAAGAAATGACTTTGATGCTCAAATAAGGAGAGTTATGTCGGTGCAAATTATCCAGGCTAAAAGCATCATCACCATGGATCCGGCGCTACCGAGGGCCGAGGCACTCGCATTTGACGCAGATACACAGAAGATTGTTGCTGTTGGAACCCTCGAACAGTGTCAAGCGGCAGCGCCTGGGGTTCAAGTTCAAGATCTCGGCGCGACTGTTCTTATGCCTGGGTTCGTTGAACCACACAGCCATCCCATTCTCACCGGAGTTATTACGCAACCACCGGCCCACTGGATTGCTCCGTATGTTGGATTCCCCAAATATTCAGATGTTCAAACGCTTTGGACCAAAACGCATCAAGAGTCTCCATCGGGTACAGCACTGATTTTTAATGGGCTTGATCGGCTCCTGCAGGGCGCTCCTGAATTGACCAATGCGGAACTCGATGGATTCTTTCCCGATCGCCCCGTTGTTGTAATTGACAACTCCGGCCACGAGGTCTATTTCAATACTGCAGTGATCAAGTTCCTCAACTGGGCGGATGGCAAGCCACCTGTTGATCCAATGGGCGCTCGTTATGGCAGGAATGCCGATGGAACCTCGAATGGCCGTGCTTATGAAACAGCGGCAGTGTTAACCGTGGTGGATCCCATAATGGCCAAGGCGTTGACGCATCCTTTGCAATCTGCTGCCAAGTTTTATCAAGTTCTTGCACAGAACGGAATAACTAGCGTTTCTGAGATGACCTACAACACAAGCATGCTCAAGGGCTATGAAGCCCTCGCCTCTGCCGCCGATTGCCCGGTTCGCGTAACGCTTTTTCACATGTCAATTAACGCCGATGCTGGTGACCCGCTCAACTCAACGGTGTCGACGAACATGTTGCACAAGCAGGGCATCAAGTTGTGGGCAGATGGCTCGCCGTGGGTCGGCACAATTGCCGCCTCATTCCCGTACTTGGACAATGCAACCACGCAGAATGCGCAAATTCCTATTGGTCCAGGTGGCGAAGCCATGATGAACTACACGCGCATTGAACTTGATCAGGTGTTGGCCAAATATGCGCCAATGGGATGGCAGTTTTCATTTCATGTCAATGGCGACATTGGACTCGACATTGTGCTGGATGCTTACGAGCAAGCACTGGTGCAAAACAATTTGATGGGAACCGACCACCGTTGGCGAGTGGAACATGTTGGCGCCTGCAGGGGCGATCAATTTGATCGCGCAGCCGCGATGGGTATAGGTATTTCACTAGGCGTATTCCAATACATTTACTGGGGGGACCTACTCGATGGCACCATGTTTGCATCTGAGATTGGCGCCAATTGGATGCGATGGGGGGATGCGGTCAAGTCTGGCGCAACCTATTCATTCCACAACGATGGACCCGTGTCACCACCGAATGTCCTTCTTAATGTGCAAACGGCTATCACTCGATTGAGTGACGGCGGGACGGTGCATGGACCTGGCCAGATTATTTCCTTGGATGATGCATTGAAGGCACAAACAATCAATGCCGCCCATATGTTGCATCGCGATGACCTTGTCGGTTCGATCACCGTTGGGAAGATGGCTGATTTCGTCGAGTTGTCCATGGATCCCTATCTGGCAGATCCCACCAAGTTGGCAACTGAAGTTGTAGTTCAAGGCACTTGGTTGGGGGGTCGCAAGCTAAACCTCGATTCATTCCTCAGCGAGATAATCGCCATTGACCCCAGCGAGCATGCCAACCTGGCGACAACTCAAAACAAATGCTGCTAGGGGTCCAGTCGAGACCCATGGCTGATCGTTCATATACCCCCTGGGGTATAGTCACCACGGCTGCCGAAAGGTGGCCGTTCTCAGCCCCTCGACATAAGGATCAACGTGTGCCGTCAAACAACATGTAAAGCGTGCAAGAAGGCTACTTGGGCCGGCTGTGGCCAGCACAAGAACGAGGTTCTGCGTGGAATTCCCAAGAACCAGCGCTGCTCCTGCACTGCCGCTGAAAAGGCTGCGGCCAATAAGGGCGGGTTCTTCTCACGACTTTTCGGTGGCTGATCTCCGGGTGGCTGAACCGATCAGCACCTAGTCTTCATGCATGAGCGAGGACGAATACGATGCCTTTCAATCACAGGATCCAAGCAGTTACGACTTAACGCTTGATCCAGAGCAGATACGCGCATTGGGTCACCAGATAGTTGATCTCACCATCAATCACCTCATGACCCTGCGTGACCGACCCGCAATCAGCGTTGCCACCAATGAACAGTTACACGCTCAACTCGGTGGGCCAGCACCCGAAGAACCGGGGAACATTTCAAGCGATTTAAATCTTTTGGCAAATGTCGCACTAGAAAACCAACAACACGGCGATCACCCTCGCTACTTTGCCCGCGTTCCCAGTCCATCCTCATTCGCTGCAATTGCAGGTGATTGGCTAGCAACAGGCATGGACTCGGTTGCATCCTCTTGGGGCGGCGGTTCGGGTCCCAGTGCAATTGAACTCATCACCCTCGAATGGCTCCGTGACCGGATCGGCCTCAATCCCCAGTGCGAGGGGATCATGCTTTCGGGTGGATCAATGGCAAGCATTACTGCCCTGATCACTGCGCGCAACATTAAAGGCGAGGGTTGCATTTATCTCTCGGATCAAACACACTCGTCAATAACGCGCGGAATCAAAGCAATAGGAATTCCCGATGCGCTGGTGAGAGTTATACCCACCGATAAAGATCTGAGAATTGATGTTGCCCAGTTGCGTGAGCAGATCGCCGTTGACAGAAACTCAGGGTTTGTCCCCACGGTTGTCATCGCAACTGCAGGAACAACTAACACGGGTGCTGTTGATGATCTCGAAATAATCGCAGAGATATCTGAGACCGAAAACATGTGGTTTCATGTTGATGGCGCCTATGGGGGACCAGCGGCTCTCACTGCACGCGGGAAAGCTGTCATGCCAGGACTGGCAAGGGCCAACTCTTTCGTTTTAGATCCGCATAAATGGCTCTTTTCTCCGTATGACATTGCATGTCTGTGGATCAGTGATCCCGGTGCGCTGGAAGAAACCTTCGCCATGTACCCGGAGTATTTGAAAGATGTATCTGATGGCACGGTGAATTTTCACAATCGAAGCTTGGAGTTGTCGCGACGCAGTCGTGCGATCAAATTGTGGTTAACAATTCGAACTTATGGGTTCAACAAGATTGGTGCAGCCATTGATAGGGGAATTGTTCTGGCGGAGTACGCGGAAACGGTCATTCAAAGCACTCCTGAACTTGAGGTAGTTACCCCTGCTCAACTCGGAATCGTGACATTTACATTCAATGAGCCATGTGATTTGGCAGCAATTGCTCGAGAACTCACGGAATCAGGATTCGCTGCGCTGACAACAACCTCATTGAAGGGTCAAGAGGTGCTGCGTTTGTGCATTATTAATCCCGCAACAACAGAACTTGATGTATCTGAAACACTGAAAAGGCTAGTGCAGATTTATCATCTTCGGGCAGACAAGTCTGTTGAAAGTGTGGTCTGATTGCGCTTGTGAAAAGAACTCCAGTTTTAGTGATGCTCATTGGTGCCGTACTCAGTTTGTTCTTTGGCTACATCGTTTTAGAACTGATCACCGCAGGAATTGTGTTCTTGTGGGAGAGCGTCCCCCAGAACCTTGGGGGTACTCCCTATTGGTATGTCATGGGGCTCTTACTCGTCGCTGCATTGCTGGTCTTTGTCATTCGCAGGCACGTGGGAGATGCTGGTCACTCACCTATCGGGGGTATCAAGGTCAGTGCGCTCACTCCCAAAGAATATTTAGGGGCGATTCTGGCAATTGCGGCCTCACTTTTGGGTGGCGCAGTCCTTGGGCCTGAGGTCGCGCTTGTCTCAACAGGTGCCGTAATCGGTGGACTGGTTGCACGAGCCTTCAAGGTCCCCGACGCCAAGAAAGTGGTTGGGATAAGTGCACTTGGTGCGATTCTTGCGCTGTTTGTGAACCCACTCATCTCTGGATCACTTTCACTTGATGGCGCACCAGCGTCGGTTGAAGTTGATCAACTGTTGTGGGCGGTCCCGGTTGCCCTTGTTGCAACACTCATGGCCACGCTCGCTCGATACGGTGCGGCACTGATCACCAAAAAAACTGGAACTGGACCACACCTACCCGCGCTCCTGGCGGCCGCAGTTGTTATTGGTGTGGCTGCGATCGCCATGAACTGGTGGACAGACCTCCCCTTTGAATACATCGCAACATCGAGTGAAGAAGTCCTCACTGAGTTGCCAACACTGACCTCGATATCAGCGGTATTGGGAATCGTGGTTTTCAAAACGATCGCCTACTCCGTCTCCATGGGAGCAGGGTTCCGAGGTGGACCGTTTTTCCCCATCATGTTTATCGGTGCAGCAACAGGTTTGTTGTTCGCACTGCTGCTTCCATCGGGTCCCGCAATTCAGGCTGCACTTGCGATTGGCGTGATTGCATCGGTAATCGCTACGGCACCCATGAAGTGGTCCATCGCCATTGTCTTGGGGGCAGTCCTCGGGTTCTTCATGGGTGGGTTGGCGCTTGTTCCCGCCGCGATCATCGGGGCAGTTGTCGCTCGCGCGGTTCCCCGCTTAGGAGATCGTGTCGAGCTGAAAGAACACGTGTAGTTCGAGAATCCTCAGTCGGGCGAGCAGTCAATAGCGTGCCGTCATTATTCGCCAACTAGATTTCCGTCTTGCAAATCAATTCGTTGGGAAGATTTTGCTACGGCTTCTTCCCACCCTGGCTCAAGGATCGTGATCACGGGCGCATCGATTGGCAGCGTGAAATGATCGATGAGTACGGCTGGCTCGTCACCCAAGTTTGCCGCGGACAACGAACAGTCGATCACCTTGTGCATCTACGGTGTCGAGCATTGTCGTCGTGTTCTGCAGGGGATCAAGTGTGCCTGGTGGAACGGCGCCATTAATCATGCTCACCGGCCCAACACCTGTGGGCTGTGAATCTGAAGTCGGATTGGAATTCGACGTGGAACACCCTGTCAACGCACCCCCTGCGAGCAGCATCATTGCAAGGCTCAGCGCCATGCGATGACTTCGAAGAGAGCACTTGTCCGTGTTTGGGTGCATAACTTCATCATAGTTTCGGTGACTCATCATTCAGTCCCGACGAATCGATCAAGTAAGTCGTTGTGAGATATTGCACGGGTGATATGTCGTGAGATCACGATTCATAGGAATACCGTGGAATTACGGTGTTGCTGTGAGAATTCATATGTGAGGGTAGGGCGGGAAATAGGGGGCAAGCTTGCTCCCAACAATTAGGTGTCACGAAGGGAAATGACATTAAGGAACTCGATGAGCGGCTCATGCTGCATGGTCTTCCATGGCATATCCGTTTGTCTGAATCCAAAGGACAGCGGCCTCACGGCCTTGAGTTAGAGGGAGAACCCATCCGGGACTGGGAAGCGCTCATCGCGCGCACCGGGGCGGATGCGTTCTCAAAACGACTTGATTGGGCTGACCTTGGACCCGAAGGGGCCCAGCATCTGATCGAATTGCATCCGGTTGATGGTGTGATTCCAGACTGGTTGAACTACCTGCACGATCTCACCGAGGCTTTACAGCGGAATACAGGGGAGCCAGGACAATCATGGTTTGCTTCGACCGATGACCAATTGACCGCAATGATGCGGGCGGAATCACAGCCAATCCCTTACGCCCACGCGCTCTGGCCCGTCGCGAACCATGCCCTCAAGCGGATGCAGCAACACATTCTTGCGGCTCGTGGAGAGATTGTTGGAGTGCTTCCATCAACCTGGGATGACCTCGCTCTGGCTCTCGTTGCTCGTCTTTCAAGGTTGTTGACTCGCTCACTCGAAGAACTGCGTGGGTTAACTCCCTATCAAATTTTTTGTGAATCATTGGTTTCCAAAGGTTTTTCCGAATTCCTTTGGGAGTTTCCCGTTGCCGGTCGCATGATTTCGGTTATCTGTCAGCAGTGGGAAATCAACGCGAGCGCATTGGTCGAGCGTGTGATCGATGACCGACTAGTGCTGCAGCAGACCTTCAATGTTTCATTAGAGGCCAAGCTCGAATCAGTGGAATGGGCATTGAGTGATCCCCACCGCGGTGGAGCGACAGTGGCAATATTGAGATTCTCGGGTGACTCTCCACCTGTTGTTTACAAACCCAAGGACCTGAGAATCGAGCAGACTTACCACGAATTCTCACAGGGTTTGTTGCGCGAGTTCAGTACGGCTGATGATTCTGGCAACGTTGAGGATCCCATTCGGGTTCATACGATGGGTGATGCCTATGGTTACGCAAATTTCGTTTCCCACGAACCGTGCGCAGTTGACGACTTGCCCGCCTTCTACCGACAGGCAGGGCGTCTCATGGCAGTACTTCACATTTTGGGCGCGAGCGATTGCCATTTTGAAAATTTGATCGCGCACGGTAAAGATCTAGTCCTGATTGATGCGGAAACACTCTTTGAAGTTCAACCACAGGTCCTGGTTGCTCAGGTAATGGAACAGGTTCCTGAAAGTGTTGATGGCTGGGTACTTTCTTTGGGCATGCTCCCCTCGCCGAGGGAGTTTGCAGCAGGTGGTCAACTGGTGGATGTGAGCGCATTGGGCGTTGAGTCATCATCAGGAAAAGCCGATCATGAGGAAAAAGCATGGGTCGATGTCAACACCGACGCAATGACGATGGGTGTGCGCCAAACCCAGGTATCCCAACCCGGCAGTATCCCGGTGAGCGCTGGTACTCCAAATCCTGTTGTGGGCTTCGCCGATGAACTCGTGGCGGGTTTCACCGATGTTTATCAGTGGGCCATGGTCCAAGAGAATCGTGAGCGGATTGCCGGAGACCTGGAGCGCTTCAGGGGTATACGTCGACGCATAGTCCTGAGAAACACGAGTCTCTATGCCATTTTGCAACAGCGGGCCACGTCACCTAGCGCACTTCGCTCTGCTCTCACGCGTGGCTTCGAATTAGACCGTTTATCAAGATCGAGTCTGTTGCATGAGGATCGCACACCGCTGTGGGATGCCTTTCATGCTGAGATCGAGGCGATGGAACGCTGGGATATTCCATACTTCGATTTCGACTTAGGTGACTCAACTATCTGGGAGTCCGAGACACCTGTCAAAGGAATGATGAATGACGATGGAATTCGTAAGGCTGCGCTGAGCCTTCAGGCCATGTGCCAGAAGGATCTGGATTGGCAGGTATCACTTATACGTACTTCCATCTCGCTGTGTGATCAAGGTCAAGTGGACGCAGCACGAGACGTTCGCTCCCCTGTGCAGACGATTGACATTGTGTCTGCCGTCCGTGAAATTGCACTCGAGGATCGGGTGGGAACTCCAACCTGGCTCTCGGTTGACCAAAATTCTCAATCAGGTCAACGCCAATTAGAACTCATGAAACAAGAAATCTACGGTGGGCAAGCTGGTGCAGTCGCTCTGCTCTTTGCTGGTGCTCAGGCATATGGGGATTCAGATCTTCTCGAGTTTGCTGAACGTGCTTGTGAGCCGATGCTTCGAGTGATCAGTGATGAAGGCATGCGCTTTCGACTGCAGAGAGATAGCGGTCTAGGAATCGGGGGGTACGGCGGCATTCTTCGCTTGCTGGAGTTACTCACGATTCAGGGTTGGCATCCCCGAGTAGCTTCGATGCTGCCTCAAGCAGTTGCAATGATTGACACTTCTGTCATTGCTCAGGATTCCGCATTAGACGTTCTTTCAGGAGTGGCCGGATCGCTCCCAGTGGTGGCTCGAGTGAGTGCCCAAGGTGAGCGTGGCAGGGGTCTGGCCGTTGTGATGGCGCGGCAACTCATGGACCGCCAAGATGCAAGTGGCGGCTGGATCCTGAAATCCCCAGGGCTCAAGGCTCAAAGGCCGCTCACCGGATTGGCTCACGGCGCGAGTGGCATGGGCCTGGCTCTCTTAGAAGCTGGTGTTGTTTTGGCGGATGAACGCATGCTCGAGGCAGGTGCGAAGGCTTTTGCTTATGAAGATTCCGTCTTCGACCAAGTGGTTGGCAATTGGCCTGACTTCAGGAGCAATTCTGACGGCTCAAGTTTCATGTCAGGTTGGTGTGCCGGAGCCCCAGGAATAGGTCTTGCGCGTATGCGGGCTCTTGAACTTCTACCGAACCATCCTGACGCCCCACTATGGCAAGCGGCGCTTGAGAGCAGTGCTGCATCGACCATGGCAACTGCGGTTGGTCCACGTGACCATGTTTGCTGCGGCAACATGGGGCGCGTTGCCGCTTTGAGTCTCATGGGTCAATTTGCAGGGAGAACAGATTGGGTGGATGCGGGCCAGCAGATTGCGGAGCAGGTACACGAGCGTGCACTGCATGAACATGGTTTCGCCTTGGGTGCTGGTGGCAATCTTCGAGCAGGTTTTGACACCCCGTATCTCATGCCCGCTTTTATGCAGGGGCTGTCAGGGATCGCCTTTACATCGCTGGTCGGCGCAGGTAGTCCGGCACTCAAGTCGGTCTTGCTCTAGACAACCTGTCGCTTGACCAGGTCGGCGAAGTGGCCGGGCTGCGCAGCGAGTTCCTCGAAGGTGCCCTGCTGCGCCACACGCCCGCCCGCAATGACGATGATTCGATCTGCCGTGCGAATGGTGGACAGGCGGTGGGCGATCACTATTCGAGTGAGTC
>JALRGY010000058.1 GCA_023253325.1 Candidatus Nanopelagicales bacterium
AATTTGACCCAAAAAGTTGTGGTCTGACTGATTCAAGCCGATCACGACTTGGCAGATGCCGGGGCAGGGAGAAATCCCGGTCCCGGCATTTGCTTGCTCTGAACGAAATTTTGGCATTAGCCCCGTGAACGAGCAAATTTCGTGAGGAAAATCGCTGAATATGGGGGGCAATGTTTCTGCCCTATAAGTATGTGTCCTAACGTCAGACTCCGCGGTCGAACTTCCTCCCGCCGCAGAATGAGCACCGAAAGGGTTACATGTCAGACAAGACACTGGTCATTGTTGAGTCCCCAGCCAAGGCGAAAAAGATCGCCGGCTACCTAGGACCGGACTACCACGTATTGGCTTCCGTGGGGCATATCCGTGACCTTGCCGCTCGCAAATCTGACCTACCCAAAGAGGAGCAAAAGCAGCCGTGGGCAAAGCTGGCCGTCAATGTCGATGACGGTTATCAGGCCTATTACGTGGTGCATGACTCCAAAAAGGCAACTATTGCTGAGCTTAAGAGAGCACTCAAAGATTCCGATGAACTCCTGCTCGCAACGGACGAGGACCGTGAGGGTGAAGCCATCAGTTGGCATCTCCTTGAGGTCCTGCGACCTAAGGTGCCCGTAAAGCGCATGGTTTTCAATGAAATCACGAAGGAAGCCATCCAAGAGGCAGTGAACAATCCCCGCGATATCGACATGAACCTAGTCGAGGCGCAGGAGACTCGTCGAATCGTTGATCGCCTGTATGGCTATCCGGTTTCTGAGGTTTTGTGGAAAAAGATTGGCCGCGAGGCAAAGTCTGCGGGCCGTGTTCAGTCCGTGGCCGTTCGATTGGTTGTTGATCGCGAGCGCGAGCGCATCGCCTTCAACCCGGCTGACTACTGGGATATCAAGGGAGTATTTACACCCGGTTCATTCGGTGCCAAGCTCGCAAGTCTTGATGGTAAGAGGATTGCCACCGGGGCGGATTTCGGTGAAGACGGCAACTTGTCGCGCCAGGATGTCGAGCGACTCAATGAAGCAAGCGCAAAAGCATTGGTCGATGGCCTGAGCAATGCGGAGTTCACGGTGCGTTCAGTGGTGCAAAAGCCAGGGCAGCGCAAACCGAAGGCCCCGTTCACCACATCCACATTGCAGCAAGATGCATCGGGTCGTTTCCGTTGGGGTGCTCAGCGCACCATGCGTGTTGCGCAAGGATTGTACGAGAACGGGTACATCACCTATATGCGTACCGACTCGGTGAACCTTTCCGAGCAAGCAATTAATGCCGCCAAGAAGCAAGCTCGTGAACTCTTTGGTCCTGAGTATGTTGACGCGGCAACACGGACGTACCCCAATAAATCCAAAAATGCCCAAGAGGCGCACGAAGCGATCCGACCCGCAGGTGACACATTCCGCACGCCGGGTGAAGTTGCCAAGGAACTTTCGGGTGACGAGTTTGCACTTTATGAATTGATTTGGAAGCGCACGGTTGCAAGCCAGATGGTCAACGCCCAGGTTGCGACCACCACGATCAAGCTTGGCGCATTGACCTCTGATGGCAAAGACGCTGAGTTCAGCGCAACAGGCACTGTCGTTGTTTTTGCGGGTTTCCGTGCCGCACTGGCTGACCTCGAGTCAGATGATGACAACGAAGAAGATCGCGAGTTGCCCAATGTTGTTGAGGGGCAAAAGATCAGTGCTCAGGAACTCAACCCTGAAGGTCACACCACAAAGCCACCTGCCCGCTACACCGAAGCCAGTTTGGTTGCCAAATTAGAAGAACTCGGCATTGGCCGCCCATCAACCTATGCATCCATCATGTCCACCATTGTTGATCGTGGTTATGTGTGGAAAAAGGGTTCAGCACTTGTTCCAAGTTTCATTGCACTCGCTGTCGTGCGTCTGCTTGAAGAGCATTTCAGCGCGCTCGTGGACTACAGCTTCACGGCGAACATGGAAGAGGAACTCGATCTCATTGCACTCGGTGAAGCCGATCGCATCACGCAGTTGAACACCTTCTGGCTCGGCGGGGATTCATTGCAGGGACCATTCCCTGGCGTCAAGCACTTGACCGAGGATCTTGGTGCCATTGATGCTCGGGGACTTGCCACCATGCCGATCAAGGGAACTGATGCCCACTTGCGTGTTGGTCGCTACGGCGCCTACGTTGAACGTGGCGAGGAACGCGCGAACATCCCCATGAGTGTGGCACCGGATGAATTGACGGCAGAACTCGCTGAACAGCTTTTACTCGAACCCTCGGGTGATCGTGAACTCGGATTGCACCCCGACACGGGACTCATGGTGGTGGCTAAGTCTGGTCGCTATGGGCCATATGTTTCAGAGAACCTTCCTGAGGATGCGGCCAAGTCAGCAAAACCCCGCACCGCTTCACTTTTCAGTTACATGAAGCCAAGCACGGTGACTTTGGAACAGGCAATTGATTTGTTGAACTTGCCACGCGTCGTTGGTGTTGATCCTGAGAGTGGTGAAGACATCACTGCGCAGAATGGCCGCTATGGGCCGTACCTGCTCAAGGGCAAGGACTCGCGCTCACTCGACAACGAGGATCGCATCTTTGAAGTCACTCTCGAAGAAGCCTTGCAGTTGTATTCGCAACCCAAGGTCAGGCGTGGGCGAGGACAAGCTGCAGGTCCACTCCGTGAGGTGGGTATTGATCCATCAACGGGCAAGTTGATCGTTGTCAAAGAAGGTCGTTTCGGCGCCTACGTCACCGACGGTGAAACAAATGCAACGTTGCGCGTAGCTGATGATCCCATGTCCGTGAGCATTGAGCGTGCCAGTGACCTGATCGCTGAACGCAGGGCAAAGGGACCAGCTGTCAAGAAGGTGGCAAAGCGCGCCCCTGCCAAGAAGGCAGCGAAGAAGGCAACTAAGAAGACGGCGAAGAAGGCAACCAAGAAGGTTGCCAAGAAAGCCGAGCCGAAAGCGGCCGACTTGGTAACACCGGCAGAAGTCTCGAGTTAACTACTCCCATGTCCGGATTGTTCATTGCCTTTGAGGGTGGGGAGGGCGTGGGTAAATCCACGCAAGAAGCACTTCTTGGTGAATTCCTCAGCAGTATGGGCAAAACCGTTGTTCGCACGCGCGAACCCGGCGGCACTCCCGCTGCCGAAGCAATCCGCGCGATTGTTCTCAGCAGAGAATTTGATGGTATGAACGCGCGCTCTGAGGCACTTCTCTTTGCGGCTTCCCGCGGTGATCATGTTGAGCGGGTGATCCGTCCGGCACTTGAGCGCGGCGACATTGTCATCTGTGACCGGTACATCGATTCATCCGTTGCTTATCAAGGTTATGCGCGCAATCTTGGAGCGGACCATGTTCGAAACCTCAGCCTGTGGGCAACGAATAACCTTCTGCCCGATCTCACCATCGTGTTAACCATGAGTGCTGATGTCAGCCTGCAACGGATCAGCAATCACGATCGACTTGAAGCCGAGCCAATCGAATACCACCGCGCTGTGACTCAAGCATTCCTTGACCTTGCCCAACAAGACCCTGACCGTTACCTCGTGATCGACGCAACGCAGAGCAAGGATGCGATCGCCCAACTCATTAATGCCCGAGTCTTGCAGGAACTGAACAAGAAATGAGCAGTCCCGCCGCGCTTGAGATAACTCCGATTTGGAAGTCACTCGTCGGCCAATCTGATGTTGTGGCGAAACTCGCTAGAGCAGTCAGCGATGCCGATCTCATTCGACAGGGCGAATCCGGCCCAGGCATGACACACGCGTGGCTAATCACCGGACCACCTGGCTCTGGACGTTCGACCGCTGCAACCGCATTTGCTGCCGCGCTTGTTTGCCCGCTCAATGGTTGCGGTGAGTGCCAGGTGTGTCGCATGGCTCCGGTTGGTGGGCATCCCGATGTGCAGATCATCACGCCAACGGGCCTGTCCTATGGCGTGGAGGATGCTCGCGAGCTGGTTCGATTGTCATCACTTGCGCCTATTGAGAGTCCATGGCGCGTGATTGTGGTGGAAGATGCAGATCGGTTGACGGTCCAAGCTTTTGATTCATTGCTCAAAAGTCTGGAGGAACCAACGCCTCATTCGGTTTGGGTTCTCTGTGCCCCGAGTGTCGAGGATGTTCTCCCCACGATTATTTCCAGGACTAGGCACCTCACCCTGCGAACACCAACTTCCGCCGATGTCCGTGACCTGTTGATCAATTCCTATGGTGTCGATCCCGCGATGGCAGCATTTGCTGCTCGCGCTTCACAGGGTCATATTGGGAGGGCGCGAGGGCTTGCAACAGAAGAGCAGGCGCGCATGAGACGCCAGTCTGATTTGCGCACTGTTTTCAACCTCCGGGATGTTCCCTCATGTGTCATCGCGGCAAGTGAAATGGTCAAGGAAGCAACGACTGCTGCGAATACCCGAGCTGATTCATTGGATGCAAAGGAGGATGAGCAACTCAAGCTCGCATTTGGAATTGAGGATGGCTCCCGCGTGACAGGATCCTCCAAGAGAACCGTTGATGCGGCCAAGAAACAACTCCTTGCAACCCAAAAGACCCGGCGCAAGCGCATGGTGCGCGATGAAGTGGACAGGTCACTTGTTGATCTTTTGGGGCTTTATCGGGACCTACTCATGATTCAACTGGGCAGCAATTTGGAGTTGATCAATCAGGAAATGCGACCACAAATGGAACAACTGGCAGCACGCGGGAATGCGGCTGATTCAACCAGGGTCCTTGAGGCCATTGAATTAACACGAGCATCCGTGCAGGCGAATACCCCACCGCAGTTGGCGGTTGAGGCTCTCATGATCATGATTAAAGATCCGCAGCTCGCGTCAGTCCATATGAATATGCAATAAGGCTATCTGCTGCGTTCTGCAATTGAGTGTTGCTGTCCAATTCTGGAGTTGCCATGAGCGTTGCACATGCGGAGAGCAAAACGTCATAGTTTTCGCAGCCGACCTGCAGCCGTTCGATAATGGCAAGGCAGGCCGTTTCTGCGGTATTGGCTGCAGCGCTGTCGGGCAATTTGATTCGGAGTTCATGAAGCACGGCGAGGCGTTCAACGAGTGCATTGAGTGCAGGTGCCGCGGCAGAATCAGCGGCGCGCAATTCCCGAGCTGCATCGGGGTGAATCAATTTGATGCTGGCGTGCACTGTCATGACCTGGGTGCGCACATTGAGATAGCGGTTCACCTCTGAGCGTCCGATTGCCTTGCGTGGGAGTGCGCTGACTGGCGGCACCGGTGCAAGCTCCCGTGGTGGAGGACCGAGCCGGCGCCAGGACAGGACACCCAAACCCCCTAGAGCACCAGCAGGAATGACTCCCAAGAAAAATATGGGGGACGCTGTGAGCAATCCGAGGGCGAGGGAACCGGCGATCGCAATGCCACCTGCAACCATGGCGATTCGAGCTGACTCTCGCCGGGTGACATATGAAGTCCGGTTTCTGCGGTATTCGTTGAGGGCCTTACGGTGTTCACGGGTCAGCGAGCGGTGTGAGGTTGCTGCGGTCAGTGAATCAACCAAGTTCAATCCTCTGTTGAGTCCCTGCTCAACCGCGGAAGCAATTTCTGCCGGTGTCCTGGGTCGTTGGCTCACCGATATACCGTAAGCCGTGTGAGTCAAACACAATTCAAGGGTCGCGCATTCCGAGCCATGGGACCCTTGGTTTCTGCAGCAGTTTTCACGCTCGCCGCTTGTGCATCACCACCCGTCTCGGCGCCGAGTAATCCCCAGGCCAGTGCCGCGTCAACCAGTTCAGACCTTGAAGAGTTCTATGGGCAAGTTCTGGATTGGCGCAATTGCGGCCAAGCCGACTGCACAACATTCGAGGTCCCATTGGATTATGAGGATCCAGGGGGACAACGCGTAACGCTGTCCATGACGCGGGTGAGCGCGAATGGGGAGTCCATAGGTTCACTATTTGTTAATCCGGGTGGTCCCGGAGGCAGTGCATTTGATTATGCCAAAGCCGCTGACTACGTTGTGACTGATCAGATTCGTGAATCTTTTGACGTTGTCGGTGTCGACCCACGGGGAGTCGGACTCAGTGAACCGATCGATTGCCTCACCGATGAACAGACTGATGAACTCATTGCCTCCGACGCATCGCCGGACACGGAACTAGAGGAGTCCCGGTTAATTCTCGATGCATCGGTGGTGGGTAATGCATGTTCAGGGAAAAACAATCCGCTCATTGCCCACATGTCAACGGTGGAAGTCGCTAAAGACATGGACATTGCGCGGGCTCTCGTGGGTGACCCGGTGATGAACATGTTGGGCAAGAGTTATGGCTCGTCAATCGCATCTACCTACATGCAAATATTTCCTCAGCGCGTGGGTCGCATGGTTCTTGACGGAGTTCTACCGACGTATCTTGACCAACTTGAAGTGACTCGCGGTCAGGCCGAGGAATTTGAAATTCTCCTGAGGTATTTCATTGAAGATTGTCTGAACAAAGACGATTGCCCGGTTTCCGGAACAGTTGACCAAGGCGTAAAGCAATTACAAGAATTTCTTATGAAGTTGGATCAGCAGCCGCTTGTCGGCGCAGAGGGAAGGGAACTCACCCAAGCGGTAGCAGAGTATGCCATTTTGAGCTACCTCTATTTCCCGGAATATGACTTTGATGAATTGCGCCCCGCTCTGAATGCAGCGATGACCGAAGGGGATCCAGACTCCCTTTTCACAATTCTTGATCAGCGCATTAGTCGTGGTCCCGATGGCAGGTATGAAGATAATTCCAATGATTCGTTCTATGCAGTTTCATGCCTGGACCTACCCGTTTCGCAGTCTTTTGAACAGATCAGGGATTTTGCCCAAGACCTCGAGCGAACAGCGCCTACCTTTGGCCGCAGTCTCGCGTGGGGGGCGACCGTGTGCAAGGACTGGCCATTTCAGGGGATTCAACCCCCCGCCATTCAACAGGGAACTACGCCTCCGGTCATGATTGTTGTCGCTGAAAATGACCCTGCGACCCCGGCACGATGGGGCAAAGACCTCGCACAGAAGTTGGGCAATGCGGAAGTCGTTGAGTGGGTGGGAGGTTACAACCACACGGCCTATAACGAGGGAAGCTCGTGCGTGACCGACGCTGTCGATGCTTATCTCCTTGACGGCGCAATCTCGCCCGGGTCGACGGTCGCCTGTGATTGATACCCCCATGGGGTATAGTTGTGGGTATGCAACCTGGGTACACCGATGACAAAGCAGCAGTATTAAAGCGCCTCAAGCGCATTGAGGGTCAAGTTCGCGGCATTCACCGCATGGTTGAACAAGACACCTACTGCATCGACGTGCTCACTCAGGTCTCTGCCGCGACCAAGGCATTGCAGTCCGTTGCCCTAGTCCTCGTCGGCGACCACCTCAACCATTGCGTGGCCGATGCCATAACGCAAGGCGGCCCTGGAGCAACGGCAAAGATACAAGAGGCTCAAGAAGCCATCGCACGTTTGATCAAGAGTTAATCAAGCAAAGCCAGTAGAGGAGCTACCCATGTCAACACAATCAATCAAGGTCGAAGGCATGTCTTGTGACCATTGCATTCACGCTGTCACCGAGGAACTTGTCAAGATTGACGGCGTTAACAACGTGAATGTGACACTTAACCCGGATGGTCCATCCAATATTGATTTTGATGCTGACAATGAGATTGCAATGACTGATCTAGCGGCGGCAATCGATGAAGCCGGTTACACACTTGTCTAGTCCGACCGCTGTTCCATCTGAATATGTGGAACTAGCCGTTGGTGGCATGACCTGTGCGTCATGTGCAGCGCGCATTGAAAAGAAACTCAACAAAATTGATGGCGTTCACGCAACGGTCAATTATGCAACGGGCAAAGCCACGGTGGAACTTCCGCGATCGGTTAGTGCATCGGACGCCATTGCAACAGTGGTCGCCACGGGCTACACAGCGACTGAAATCACAAAAGAGTCAGCAATTGATTATGAGGGTGACGAATCAAGTCTTAAGAATCGATTAATCATTTGCACCATTCTTGCGGTCCCAGTTGTTCTGCTGGCCATGGTTCCGCCGTTGCAATTCAACTACTGGCAGTGGGTCAGTCTTGTTTTGGCCACGCCTGTGGTGTTGTGGGGTGCTTGGCCATTTCACAAAGTTGCCCTCAAGAATGTTCGTCATCACAGTGCTTCCATGGACACGTTGATTTCAATCGGTATCAGTGCTGCGTATTTGTGGAGCCTCTATGCATTGTTTTTCGGTTCGGCTGGAAACCCCGACATGCGAATGGACTTCACGCTATTACCGAGTGACGACCATGGATCTAGTGAGATTTACCTTGAGGTGGCATCTGCCGTCACCGTATTCATTTTGTTGGGACGCTTCCTTGAAGCGAGAGCTAAATCAAAGAGCAGCCAGGCGCTCACGGCTCTTATGCAACTTGGAGCGAAGGACGTTGCCGTTGAGCGCGATGGAGTCGAAACGCGTATCCCGATTGCACAGTTGCGCGTAGGGGATTCATTCATTGCGCGCCCCGGTGAGCGAATCGCAACAGATGGCACCGTCCTCGACGGTGTCTCCGAAGTAGACGCCAGCATGATTACTGGAGAACCCATCCCTGTCGACGTCCAGTCGGGATCAAAAGTGGTGGGCTCCACGGTCAACGGCTCGGGGCGACTGATCATTGAGGCCACGGCTGTTGGATCTGACACTGCATTGGCGCGCATCACCAAAATGGTTGAGCAGGCCCAGTCAGGTAAAGCACCCGTGCAGCGCTTGGCTGACAAAGTTGCGGGAATCTTTGTTCCCATCGTGCTCGTTCTCTCAGCTCTAACTCTCATTGGCTGGCTAATTGCAGGTGCGGGATCAACATTTGCTTTCACAGCTTCTGTTGCGGTTTTGATCATTGCCTGTCCCTGCGCCCTCGGGCTAGCAACTCCAACCGCTCTCATGGTTGGCACCGGCCGGGGTGCTCAACTCGGAATTCTTATCAGCGGGCCACAAATTCTTGAGTCGACCCAAAAAGTTGACACCATTGTCTTGGACAAAACCGGAACCATCACAACAGGAAAGATGTCTGTCCACGACGTCAAGACGCTTAACAACACTGATCCAACCGAATTCATGTTGATTGCCGGGTCGCTGGAGAGTCCATCCGAGCATCCTGTTGCGCAGGCTATTGCCAGAAAAGCGCAGCAACAGGGTGCGTTGCGTGATGTTCAGAACTTTGAATCTTTCAGGGGTTCCGGAGTGCGCGCGGATATAAATGGCACCCAGGTAATCGCAGGCAGCCCCAAGTGGATCGGTGAGCAACTGGAGATAGCAATCGATGATCCCTGGATTGCATCAGAGCAATCAAAAGCCAACACTGTCATCGCGGTTGCTTGGGACAATCAAGTCCGTGGATTCATCGCCGTCTCGGACACAATCAAAACTGATTCAAAAGATGCCATCACTCAATTCAAGGAACTTGGTTTAACGCCAATTCTTCTCTCTGGTGATAACAAACTTGCAGCAACTGAAGTTGCCAAGCAGGTCGGTATTGATCGCGTCTATTCCGATGTATTGCCCGAGGACAAAGTTGCGGTCATCTCTCAACTTCAGTCCGAGGGGCTGGTCGTTGCCATGGTTGGTGACGGCGTCAATGACGCTGCCGCCCTTGTTCAATCCGATCTTGGCATGGCCATGGGTTCGGGAACTGACGTTGCGATCGAAGCCAGCGACATCACTTTGGTTAACAGCAACCTAACCAGCGCTGCAACGGGCATCAGGCTCGCTAGAAAAACCCTAGGCACGATCAAAGGCAACCTGTTCTGGGCTTTCGGCTATAACGTAGCTGCCATTCCCCTCGCCGTGATTGGGCTACTTAACCCTATGATCGCGGGAGCCGCCATGGCCTTTTCCAGCGTATTTGTAGTCACAAACTCATTGCGTCTACGCCGCTTCAAAGCCACACCGCCTCGCCGATAGCATTGGATGGCTCAGAAACAAATCTGCAGTAGGCCGCCTTAGCTCAGGGGTAGAGCAACGCACTCGTAATGCGTAGGTCCGGGGTTCAAATCCCCGAGGCGGCTCCCCAAGGCGGCTCTGCGGAGCTCTCAGCAGCTTTACGTTGATACAGGTCGGTTCCGACGCACTGCGAACGCGAGCCACACCACCAATGTCGTCATGGTCAATGCCGATATTGCCACCGTCGCGGTTGCGGCGAGGTAGTCAAGCGACAAGCCCCACAGAAGGGTGCCGATGGTCAGCGAGACGGTTGCGAGGAGTGCGAGGCCTGCTACTCCAGACTGTTCTCCTCCGGGAGTGGCGGAGTGCGCTCCTCCGGCGATGACCAACGTGTGAACAGTGAAGCGGCTAGCGCCGAGACAAATACAAATGATGGTCCACACAACAAGATCGAGCTGTGTGAAGGGTAAGGCAGTGCTTGCAGCGAAGATGAGCATGAAACCCGTCACCCCGAGAGATGCCGACAAGGCTCCGCCAAATTCAGTCTGCCGACGAAGAATTCTCTTGACGGTCATCGGTACGAGCAGTCGGCCACCCGCGAAACCGGCAAGCATGAGACCGGCTCCTGAGGGAAGTGGCGCGTGGTCGATGCTGTTGAGGAGCGGAACGACCATGTTGAACATCGGGACCGTGACAACCATGGAGCAGACTGTCAAGACAGCAAATGAGCGAAGCTTGGCGTTCGACCACAGTGCCGTGACAAGCTCACGTGCGGTGGGGGACTTGGCTGCTGCCGTCACATCAATGGATTGATTCGAGCTGCGAAGAAGAAAGATCGCGAGTGGACTGGTCAAGACACCGTTAGCGAGGATCCCTACTCCTGGATCCGTTTGGTGAATGATGTAGCCACCGAGCGAGGCCCCAACAATCGTTGCGATGCCGACCGCCACACTGCGTCTCGCCAAGGACGTGTCCAAAGAGGAAGGGTCGATGAATTGACGAGCAAGGAAAGGTGTCAGGACCATCGTGACCCCGGAAAATACGCCGAATACTGGCGCGGAAAGCCATAGGACGAGGAGGCTCGTCGTTGTGAACATCTCAATGAGACCAACGAGGGACCACGAGACGGCAATAGCTGCTTGAGCCAACGCGAATACACGCAGTCTTCCCCAGCGCGAGGTCAGCCGGTTCACGCTCATGGTTGCGATCCCTGCGAATGCCAACATCACGCTCAAGAAGATGCCGGTCTCGAGACCGCCATTGCCGTCAGAGGCAAGGGTCGTTGCTGACGTGGCCCCCAACTGACCGATGATCGTTCCAGCGACAGCGAGGCCCCCAAGAGTAAGGAAGATGTTGGTGCTTTGGGGAGAGGGCACAGATTGGCCGGTGGTCACCTTGCAAGAGTATTCGGGTAGTTCTGGTCGTGAGGGCCGGGGTCTTTAACTCACGGGTCATTTACGACTTCATCGTGGCGGACGCCACGAACGTCAAGCGCTGGCCAAACGAGATTCGCAGGGTCAGACACAGGCTATGTTCCGGGCCGAGTCTGTCGGCTTCTCGCGGTTCGGCGAGACCACCCCGGGGGTGGAACCCTTCTGGAACCAAACTAGGTGCCAGAGGGTGCAATTGGTTCCACCTGCCTGACACCAGATCCGTTGGTATTACCGGGAAACCGGCACCACCCTGAGGCACTTCACGCACTTGTAATGCGTAGGTCCGGGGTGGGGAGGAGCGCAGCGACGGCTCCCCGAGGCGGCTCCAATTCGGAGTAGGCGGATTTAATCCACAGGAAATGCCTGGAGCCTCTATAGCCTTTAACTCATGAAAAGAGACGCCGAATCAACACAGCCGGAGACCTTGGTGGCTGTCCACAATGTCCGCCTGTCGATGGCGAATGATTATGCGAGGTGGTTGGAAGATTCCGGAAAAATGGAGAAGGAATTTCCGGGATTCTTATCGCGGGAAGTCATTGAACCCATGGACGGCGGGCAAGAGTTCTACACACTGGTGGTGCGCTTTGACTCATCGGCAAATCTCGGCAGGTGGCTGGACAGCGGAGAGTGGAAGGGGCTTCACACCCGGTTACAGAAGCTCGTCGAACGGGCTGACCGTTTTGGGACAGATGAGCAGTACCTCACCCCTTTCTGGTACCGACCCGATCCACCGTCCGTTCAAGCGCCGACTTGGAAGATCTGGCTCTCCACAGTTGCTGCCTTGTATCCATCTATCTTCATTATTTCCCTGCTGCTGGAGAGCGTGACTCTGCCGTTCGCGGCAATGTTGCTACTGTCCAATCTCCTGGCTGTCGCCAGTGTTTCGTGGATCACCGGACCGATTGCCCGCAGGATTCTGAAGTCGTGGATGACAGCTCGCCAGGCTGATCATCGGATCACGATTCTTGGCACTCTGGCGGTCGCTGGCGCTCTCGTCCTCCTCCTAGGGGTGTTCCTGCAGGTGCCGATCACGTAG
>JALRGY010000059.1 GCA_023253325.1 Candidatus Nanopelagicales bacterium
CAAGGGCGACACCCGATGCCACGGCTGCAGGCAGATTTCTCCCCGCTTTTGCCGCATTCGCACCGGGTGACATGTATTAGACCTCGAGCAACTCTGCTTCTTTGGTCTTCAGGATTTCATCGATGTGCTCAGTATTCTTGTGTGTTATCTCGTCGAGTGACTTTTCCGCGCGCCGAATGTCGTCCTCGCCGGCTTCGCCGTCTTTTTGCATCTTGTCAAGATTTTCCTTGGCATTGCGCCGGATATTGCGCACAGAAATCTTTGCTTCTTCGCCCTTAGTGCGCGCCAACTTAATGTATTCCTTGCGTCGCTCTTCGGTCAGTTGCGGTAGAACGACTCTGATCACATTTCCATCGGTCGTTGGATTGATGCCCAAGTCACTGTCCCGAAGAGCCTTTTCAATGCCTGCGGCCGCGCCCTTGTCGTAAGGAGTAATCAGGATCATGCGAGCTTCAGGGGTTTGGAATGAAGCCAACTGATTTACTGGGGTTGCGGTTCCGTAGTAATCAACTGAAATCTTGTTGAACATCGATGGCGTTGCACGCCCGGTGCGAATTGTGGAGAAATCCTCACGAGCAACGGCGATGGCCTTCTCCATTTTCTCGCCGGCTTCTAAGAGGATTACATCGATTTCTTCAGACATGTCGGGTCCTATCCTTTGTCATTCCCTATTAGCATCGCGCACTCCACCTTAGGAGCGAACGAGTGTTCCAATACTCTCGCCACGCACAGCACGCGCAATATTTCCCTTGACCAAGAGATTGAACACCACAATGGGCAGATCATTGTCCTGACACAAACTAATGGCTGTGGCATCGGCAACTTTGAGACCTTGAGCCAATACTTCAGAGGGAGTCAAATGATCGTATTTGGTTGCCTCTGGGTTCTGGCGAGGATCATCGTCATAGACGCCATCCACACCCTTGGCCATGAGAACAACTTCAGCCCCGATTTCCAGCGCGCGCTGTGCGGCAGTGGTGTCTGTGGAAAAATAAGGCTGCCCAAGACCCGCTCCGAAAATTACGACTCGCCCCTTTTCAAGGTGACGCATTGCCCGCCGCGGCACATAAGGTTCAGCAACCTGTCCCATGGCAATTGCAGTCTGAACTCGAGTATCAATGCCCGCCTTCTCACAGAAATCTTGAAGTGCAAGGCAGTTCATAACCGTGCCGAGCATCCCCATGTAGTCCGCGCGGGCACGTTCCATTCCACGCTCGGAAAGTTCGGCACCCCGAAAATAATTGCCACCGCCAATGACGACTGCGACTTCAGTACCAGAATCCACCACACCTTTGATCTGCTGGGCGATTGAACTTACGACGTCAGGATCCACTCCGAGAGTTCCCTCACCCGCAAATGCCTCACCGCTGAGTTTGAGAAGCACCCGTTGCCAACCACCCTCAGGCACGCCCGGCCACAAGTCAATTGTTCCTTCAAGAGTCGGCTGAATCGAACCTTTTGATTCATCCATGACGATGATCATGCCCCTTTCCGGTGTGGTCTATAACGCGGGATTTACTGTCCTGGCTCAAAACGCGCGAATGCCGACACCGTGGTAGCCGAGTCAGCTAGGACTTGAGCCACCGTTTTCTTGTTATCCGTCACGCTGGGCTGCTCAAGAAGTACAACATCCTTGTAGTAGGAGTTGACACGTCCCTCGATGATTTTGGGCATTGCCTGTTCGGGCTTGCCTTCTTCCTTTGCGGTTTCCTCAGCGATTCGCTTCTCGCTCTCCACCGTCTCGGCGGGAACTTCTTCACGGGTGAGGAATTGAGGCCGCATGGCAGCAATTTGCATTGCAATCCCACGGGCTGCTTCTTCATCACCGGAGTAAGAAACGATGACACCAACCTGAGGGGGGAGGTCTGAAGCCCGCTTGTGCATGTACAACGCCACTGGCTGCTCAAGGACCGCCACTCGACCGAGTTCAACTTTCTCACCGATAACTCCAGCAAGTTCTGCGATTGCACTGGCAACAGTGGTTCCCGAACTCAGTTCAACTGCTGAAAGCGCTTGTGCCGAAGCGGTCTGGTTTGCATGAGCGGCCTGAGCAATCGAATTTGCAAGAGTCTGAAAATCCTCACTCTTCGCCACAAAGTCGGTTTCACATAGGAGCTCTACCAGTGCATTACCGTCATTGGCCACAATTCCATTTGAGGTCGTGCGCTCTGCTCCGCGCTTTGCGGCCTTGGCTGCGCCGGAAATACGGAGCGCTTCAACAGCCTTGTCAAAATCGCCACCGGCTTCCTCGAGTGCCTTCTTGCACTCCATCATTCCGGCAGATGTTGCTTCCCGCAGTCGTTTTACATCAGCGGCACTAATCGTGGACATTATGAATCTACTTCCTTTTCGTTATGAATTCAGCCGAGTAAAGGCCCCGACCGACAGGCACTCGCCAAAGCGAGTGCGCACGGTCGGGACGCTCAACAAGTGGATTAAGCCTCAGTTGCGGGCGTTTCAGCGACGATCGTTTCCGTCACAACAGCGTCGGGAGTTTCACTGCCAGCAAGCAGTTCGCGTTCCCACTCAGCGAGAGGCTCGACCTCTGCGACAGCAGCCCCACCTGAGCGAGCAATGAGGCCCTCAGCAACTGCGTCCGCGATAACGCGGGTTAGAAGTGCTACCGCGCGGATTGCGTCATCGTTGCCAGGGATTGGAAAGTCAACAACATCAGGATCGCAGTTGGTGTCCAACATGGCGATTACTGGAATGTTGAGCTTGTGGGCTTCTTGGACGGCAATGTGCTCCTTGTTGGTGTCAACAATCCACACCAGGCTTGGGATTTTTGCCATATCGCGGATACCACCCAGGGTCCGCTCCAACTTCTCCTTCTCACGACGAAGCACGAGCAGTTCCTTCTTGGTGAGATTGGAGCCCGACACGTCATCGAAATCGATGACTTCGAGTTCTTTGAGGCGCTGCAGGCGCTTGTGCACAGTGTTGAAGTTTGTGAGCATGCCGCCCAACCAGCGGTGATTGACATAAGGCATTCCTACGCGAGTTGCCTGCTCCGCGATCGCCTCTTGTGCTTGCTTCTTGGTACCGACGAACATGATGCTGCCACCATGTGCCACGGTTTCCTTGACAAATTCATAAGCGCGGTCAATGTATGAAAGTGACTGCTGTAGGTCGATGATGTAAATGCCGTTGCGTTCCGTGAAAATGAAACGCTTCATCTTGGGATTCCAGCGCCGGGTTTGGTGTCCGAAGTGAACACCGCTATCCAGCATTTGTCGCATTGTTACGACTGCCATGACGTACTCCTTGCGGGCATGCAGCCCAATTTCGCGACCAATGGCCGCTAACGGTTTTTAGGTAACACCGGTTGGTGTTCCTCCTGGTGACTTCGGTTCCATTTCCTGCCGAGCCCCTTCTCAGGAGCAGTGCAGACCGTATGGAGCCGGCCGAACTACCGGATTAAGCCACGCGTATTTGTGGTGCTGTAAAACTGATGGTGCGCTGCAGAGTCTAGGGGTATCCACAGATCCGATGAGCCTCACCCCATTCCTCACAGATTTCGACTCGGACTGCCACGCACCAGTATGGGCAGTGACCATGAGCCATGAAATACAAACTTTGGCCCGGCAGACTTCGAAATCTGACTCAAATTCCCGTTTTCCTCACGGCCGCCACCATGTTGAGTGCGGGGGCATTCTGTTCCACGGGACATTCGGCCACCATGAAGCCCTTGGTAGCCCTCGAGCAACAGGCTCTCCCCCAGACCGGGGTCAATTGGGCACCTCCACTCCATGGCGCCTCAATCCCCCTGAGACAGTTTGATCCCCCTGTGGCGCAATTTGCCAGTGGCCATCGAGGGATTGATTTCTTGGCCCCGACAGGGACTCCTGTTTTTGCGATTGGTCAGGGGGTCGTTAAATTCGCGGGCCTCATCGCGGGCAAACCCGTGATCTCGATCTCCCATGGCATTCACCCCCGAATCAGTGCTTCAGAAATAAGGACTACCTATGAACCCGTGAAGTCGTCACTCAAAATCGGTGAGAAGGTCGGAGCGGGCCAGCTGATCGGAGAGACGTCACCGGGCACTCAATCAAGTCATTGTGCCGATCTCTGCTTACATGTTGGTCTCAAATATGGCGTTTCTAATTACTTGAACCCTGAAATGCTCTGGAAAAGAACATCCGTGCTTTTGCCAACAAAAATTCGAGGTTCCAAAAATTCGAAACTCAAGGGGTTCATGAACCCTCAAAATCCGCGGCTGCGCGTGGGTGGGCAAGTTCAAAAGTTTTTCGCAGGCGCTCCACACTGACGTGTGTGTACCGTTGAGTTGTTGCCATGGAGGCATGCCCCAGTAGTTCTTGAACAACCCGCATGTCGGCTCCGCCTTCAAGCACATGTGTCGCGGCAGTGTGTCGCAAGGCATGCGGAGACATACTTTGCCCCGTGATCTCGAGAGTCACGCGGTTAACAATTGAACGAACCATCCTGCTGTCGATCCGCGAACCGCGTGTTCCCACAAATAGGGCGCTTGAATCTCGCGCAAGTTTGTTTCTTACATCTAGCCAATTTGTCAAGGCTTTCGCTGCGGGTAAACCAAATGGCACCATGCGCTCCTTTTGACCTTTGCCCATGACGCGAAGCACATTGCGCTGGCGGTCGAGGTCATCGACATCAGCTCCACATAGTTCTGCCACCCTTATTCCCGTTGCGTAGAGCAATTCAAGTATGGCCAAATCGCGAACATGCGCGGGGCTTGAATCCTCAGATTTATGAGTCACGACTCTCTCGGCTTGCTCCGTGCTCATAATCTGCGGCAAAGTTTTAGGGACACTTGGACTAACGAGGCGAACGCCTGGATCGAATTCAATAATTCCCCGACGTTTTGCCCACGCTGTAAATGAGCGGGCAGCAGCAGCCTTGCGCGCAATGCTTGCCTTAGCCTGCCCCTTGTAATTCAGATCAGCCAACCAAGCACGCAAGCCCATCAAAGTTAAGTCTCTGACGGTCTCTGCATCTTCATTGAAAGTAAAGATGCTCCGCACATCAGATTCATATGCGGCGACGGTATGTTCGCTACGTTTTTTTTCATCGCGAATATAGGCACGAAAGCCTGAGATCTCGTTTTCGATGGTTGGCGAAAATTCCCGCATGTTCCTATCGTGTCGGTCCAACGGACGAATTGGAAGGAGCCGCGCAATATTCAGCACAGATAGGCACCAGAATTCCTCCTGTCCTTAGAGGCGCTTCCAGAATAATCCGTCCCGTGACACATATCCCATCAATTCCAGTTCTGCGAGTGCCCCAAGAACAGCTGACAGGCTTCGTCCTGAACTATCAACAAGATCCGAAACGAGCACTGCTCCGCGGATAGGCATGGACTCCCACACATCCAATTCACGTTGTTGCAGCGAACGCCAGTCGAAACTCTCAGGAACGGAGCTACTCGTTGTTTTCCCTGCTTGCTGCTCAGTATCTCCCTGTCGTGCCTCGATTAAATCGAGTACATCGTCGGGAGATTGGACTATTGCTGCTGTCCCTTGCCGGATCAACTCATGTACACCCATTGATGCAGGTGAATGCACTGAACCGGGGACACCAAACACCAAGCGATTCATTTCGTGAGCACGATTCGCCGTGGATTCCGTTCCACTGCGCTCCGCGGCTTCCACGATAACTGTCGCCTTGCTTAATGCAGCAATGATGCGATTTCGTGTGATGAAACGTTGACGGCGAGGAGACTCGCGTGGCGGTGACTCACTAATCAGCACCCCCGAATCAAGAATCTGCCCGAAGACGAACTCATTGGCCTTGGGATAGCGAGATTCAACACCGCCCGCAAGGACGCAAACCGTTGGGGCTTCAACTTCTAATGCGCCTTGATGGGCGGCGACGTCAATTCCAAGGGCTCCCCCTGAAACGACCGTGACACCCGCTTGACCGAATTCTGCAGCCCAGTTCCGTGCTATCTGACGCCCGTAAGGCGTGCAGTTTCGAGTCCCCACAATGGCAATTGACCGTGCAGCCATGAGCCGAAAGTCAGCATTACCCATTGACCACAGCGCAAAAGGTTCCTGTCTCTTGAGATCCTCCAGTTGTGTTGGCCACCCTGATTCACCACGTGTGACAATTGAAGCTCCAATGGAGTGCGCATAATCGCGTTCGCATTGAAGCGAGAACTGTGCAATTTTTTTTGCAGTTTCCGGCCGAATATTTCGCATGATTTTCCCACTTTTAATCCGCTCCACAACGGTCGGAGGATCCCACCGTTCTAGGGCAGCGACGATCCCCGGATCTGCAGGTTCGCACCAGTGAGCCAGCGTCAAGTAAGCATCCGACACGTTTTGATTCACGCTGCGTTGGACCAATCTGATGCACGCAGGTGCAGCGCCCACGCCATGTCATCCCTGTCTGGTCGAGACCTACCCGCTAGGTCAGCGATGCTCCAAGCCACTCGCAAGGCCCGATGCGCTCCGCGCATCCCGCCTAACTTTCGCTGAAACTGATCGAGAAGTTCCTGTGCGGGCCAGGCAGGTGTAAAAGTTGTCTGCAGTTCGTGCGGTGGGATGCGGGCATTTACGTCCCACTCATGGTTTCGAAAGCGGTGGCTGGCCCGCTCGCGTGCCTCGTTTACTCGTGCAGCTGTAACTGAGGAGGAGTCTCCCATCGCTTTGGACTTGATAACGGGCATGGCCAGAGTGATATCGATTCGATCCCTGAGGGGCCCCGAAATGCGCTGCGCATAGTTGCGCTTGGCCAAGGATGAACAATCACACTGCGAACTCGAGCCCGGTAGTGCTTGTCCGCACGGGCACGGGTTCATCGCCATGACCAGCTGAAAGTCGGCGGGTAGTGCACCATTCCATGTCGATCGACTCAATCTCAGTACTCCCGACTCGAGCGGTTGTCGCAATGACTCCATCGCATTCCTAGGAAACTCGGGAGCTTCATCGAGGAAAAGAACACCTCGATGAGCCAGCGTGAGGGCACCGGGCTGCACCCGACTCCCACTGACACTGCCCACAAGTGCTGCCAGGCTGGATGAGTGGTGCGGGGCAATAAATGGTGGGTGCGCAAGTGGTGGGGAATCAAAAGTTGTCCCTGAAAATGAGCCCGCAATAGAGTGGATTGACGTAACTTCAAGGGATTGTTCTGGCGTCAGCCTCGGCAGAATGCCCGGTAGTCGCTCTGCCAACAAAGTTTTGCCGACGCCAGGGGCTCCGACCATGAGAATGTTGTGCCCGCCCGAGGCCGCGATCTCCAAAGCCGCCCTCGCCTCCGAGTGCCCGAGGACATCACTCAGATCCGGGAAGGGTGCTCTATTCGCGCTTGCTCGCGCTGGCGGTGCAAGTGGCAACTCCCCTGAGTCCAGCCCAGCAATCATGTGGGTGATGCTGGAATAGGAAACCACCTCAATACCTGGGACCATCATGCATTGGGTGATATCAGAAAATGGGACAACGACTCGGGCGAATCCCGCCTTGGATGCTGCCACGGTGCAAGGTAAAGCAGCCGAAGTTTTTCGGATGCTCCCATCAAGGCCTAACTCTCCGATAAAGACCGTTTCTCTCAGCGCATTTTCGCTCAACTGCGCGGTCGCGCCAAGGACTCCTGCCGCAATTGCCAAATCGAGACCCGCACCCTGTTTGCGCACCTCCGCCGGCGAGAGACTTATTGTCACCCGCCCGCGTGGCCAGGTCAGTTCTTGATTTAAGAGCGCCGTCCTCACCCTGTGTCGCGCTTCGCTGACCGACAAATCAGGCAGTCCAACCATGCCAACGCCGGGGAGTCCTCTGGAGTGATCAACTTCCACCGTGACAATTTGACCCGCAACACCTGAAATGACGGCTCCAAAGGAACGGGCGAGGGTCACCTCACACCCCCCGCAAATGGGTGATTTGCGGAGGTCCAACAAGTGGCTGGACAATTCCCACCACGTCAAAGCGAATATCGCGCGGATTCACGTTTCTTTCATCCAGCCATCTCAGGGCCAATGTGCGCATGCGGCGTACCTTTCGGGCGCTAACGGCTTCCACGGGCGCACCAAAAGCTTCTGACCTTCGAGTCTTTACTTCACAGACGACCAGATCCGATGCCTCCCGTGCCACGAGGTCGATCTCGCCCAGATCGCACCGCCAGTTTCTTTCAAGAATTACAAAACCTTTCACCATTAAATGGCGAGCTGCTAATTCTTCACCGTATTTGCCCAAGGCATCCTTTGGTTTCATGCACTCAGAATGATGGAACGCAACGGGGAACAAAACCCCCAATCCAGTGACTGTGGATATCCACGTGCCAGATTAAACGGGCATCTTCCACGAGTGACGGTGCACTTCGCTCAGTCCATGGGCACGGAGTCCTTGAATGTGGTCCAGCGATGAATACCCCTTGTTCTTTTCAAATGAATATCCCGGAAGCTTGGAGGCGAGTTCGATCATCAGCGCATCGCGTGCACATTTAGCCACAACGCTAGCGGCAGCCACGCCAGCGCATGTCATGTCGGCTTTGACTTTGGTTACAACAGGAGGTATCTCTTCTAGGTCAGGAACATCGAAAAGCGTTACTTCGCGTTTCACCCCACCTGATGACAAATAATCATGATTTCCATCCAACAGAATCAGGTCAGGAAGGGGGCTCAATTGTTCAAGGGCCCGCACTCCAGCCACGCGCATCGCTCCGATAATTCCAAGGTCATCGATTTCTGCGGCTGAAGCGAAGCCCACTGCCTGGCTCAAGACCCAGTTCTGGATTTTAGGCAACAGATCATTGCGGGATTTTGCCGTGAGAAGTTTGCTATCACGCAATCCTGCAGGAATCTGGCCAACACCGCGAGAAATCAACACCGCCCCGAGGGCAACGGGTCCCGCTAAGGCGCCCCGACCTACTTCATCGAAACAAGCAAGATAGTTGATGTCACGAGCCAACAGCATTGACTCAAATTGCAAATCGGGCTCAAGACTTGGAGAGTTCACAAGCAAATCACCGCTTGACCGACACCCAACTACTTGCCGTAAGCGTTGCCCGCAGCGATTGCAGGGTTGCCAAATAACTCAGGGATTGGCTCAGTGCTTAGTCTGTCGAACGGCCAAACAACTAGAACGACCCTGCCGACCGCGTTGTTCGTCGGGACAGCACCATCATTTTGGTCCAAGTGGAATCGACTGTCTGCAGAATTCCCACGGTTATCGCCCATCATGAACATGCCGCCTTTAGGCACCGTGACATCAAAGAGAACCTGGTCAGTTGGCCCGTTGATATATGCGGACTCATCAAGGCCCACACCATTCAGAACAATCTGACCTGCCTCATTGCAGCAGGCAACGCGATCACCTTCAATACCGATGACGCGCTTGACCAGGTCGTCCCCGGAGTCACTGGGGAGCAAGCCAATGAAGGTTAAGGACTGGGAGAGAGCGCCACTCAGCCCTTCCTTCGAGTTGTCGAACTCTGGAAGCCACCCGCCTGGATCTTTAAACACCATGATTTCTCCACGGTTCACGCCTGAAATTCTTGTTGTGATTTTTGAGGCGACGACGCGATCGTTGATTTGGAGGGTTTGTTCCATAGACCCGCTAGGGACATAAAAGGGTTGGATGAGGAAAGCTCTCATGAAGGTAGCGATTCCGAGAGCGATAACAATGATGATGACAAACTCGAGGACGCTGCGCAGGAATGAGTTGCCACGCTTCTTGGTAGCCGCTGATGAAGATTCCACGTTTGAAGAATTCTCAGGAGTCTCGCGGGCAGGGATGGCCACTAACTACTCACTCTCGTATAAATAGATTTTCAACTCACAAACCAAGTCGGTTAATCGAGAATCTTAATTCGTTGCGGTGGCCAAATAACAGCTATCGCTTTGCCCTCAACCTTAGACTGCGTGACGAATCCACCGCCGGGATCCCCGAGGTGGGAGCGTGAGTCAGCAGAATTTACTCGATTGTCCCCCATCAGCCACAACTTTCCTTGAGGAACTTCAATATCGAAGGTCACACCGCTGGGTTCCATATTCGACTCGAGATACGCGCCCTCGTTCACAGAGTCACCGTTGACAGTTATGAGACCTGCTTCATCGCAGCAGACGACACGATCGCCGCCGACGCCTATGACCCGCTTGACGTAGTCCTTATCACCTGAGGAAAACGAGTCTTGGCCATTAAAGACAACTATGTCTCCTCTTTCAATGGGCGCAAAGCGATAAGCCGTTTTGTTCACTGCGATTCGATCACCGATTTCCAAGCCCGGTTTCATTGAGTCACTGGGAATGGAGAATGGTTGAACCACAAATTGGGTTACCAGCCACAGGCCAGCGATCGCAATACCGAGCCATAGAACAAATTTCATGGCTCAAGCACCAACTCTGCAGCAAAGCAGAAAAGTGTCTTAGCTGTCAGACTTTGGAGTTTCGCGCAGCTCGCGAATCTTCGCCTTCTTGCCACGCAGATCCCTGAGGTAATAGAGCTTCGCGCGGCGAACATCTCCGCGACTTGCAACTTCTATTTTCTCAATGATCGGGGTGTGCAGCGGGAATTTACGCTCGACGCCAACTCCGTAGGACACTTTGCGGACCGTAAAGGTCTCGCCGATTCCCGAGCCGTGACGCCCGATGACGACACCCTGGAACATCTGGACACGGGTCTTGTTGCCTTCAACGACCTTGACGTAGACCTTTAGATTGTCCCCTGCGCGAAAGGCAGGAATGTCGGTGCGGAATGAACTTTGATCTACTGCGTCGAGCTTCTTCATTATTACTTCTTCCTGCAAGCGCCATAGGTCGCCCACGGTTATGGGTTGTTTTCAGCGTGACGAGCGGTTCGCACCGCTCGTACTGTTCTCTCTGGCAGTTTCGGGTCCCCTATGGCAGATCTCCGATTACCGAGCCTGCGTAGTCTGCCACAACCACGCTCACGGCAGCAGATCGGGCCTGAGATTCCGTGTTTTCTCTTCAGCAGATGCCGCTCGCCATTGATCTATCGCCTGATGATTTCCGCTGAGCAGTACGGGAGGGACCTCAAGATCACGCCAGGTCGGTGGCTTGGTGTAGACGGAGCCTTCGAGGAGACCATCAGCACGCGAGAAGGTGTCATCTGGCGCGCTCTCCGGATTACCCAGGACCCCAGGAATAAGCCGAGCGACTGTTTCCACCATGACAAGTGCTGCTGCTTCCCCACCTGCCAATACGTAATTGCCAATGCTCACCTCTTGGACGCCCGCCCAGTCAGAGCGATTTTGATAGTGCTGGGCCACGCGAGAATCGATTCCCTCATACCGAGCGCAAGCAATCACAATTGATTGATTCCCAACCCATGAACGGGCCGCCGGCTGATCAAATACTTTTCCCGATGGAGTTGGGATCACCAACAAAGGCTTTGAGTCGCATGACTGAGCAATGTCATCGAGCGCCCTACCCCAAGTAGGTGCGTCCATCACCATGCACGGCCCGCCGCCATAGGGAGTGTCATCAACCCGGTGGTGCGGCGCCGCCGACCATTCACGGAGATCATGAACTCGAACAGTTAACTTTCCGCTCTCTTGGGCCTTGCCAACAAGGGAGAGCGACAGCGGCTCCAAATACTCCGGAAAAATGGAGACGATGTCGATGATCATTCATCGACCAATTCTGATAGCAAGCCAGGAGGTGGATTAACCTTCACCAGACCAGTCTCGAGGTCAACTTCAGGCACGATTTCAGAGACGAATGGGATGAGATATTCCTCATCGCCTGCAACCACCACAAG
>JALRGY010000005.1:0-1814 GCA_023253325.1 Candidatus Nanopelagicales bacterium
TATCGTCCAGGTCCGGTGGCACCGACATATGCGGGTGCTTCGTGTTGGGTGTCCCGACACTCGCCGTTGTTGAAGGAGAAATTCAAGCACCCGCGCTGGGAATGGATGTCACCGTTTTCGACGATGACGGCAATGAGGCTCCCGTCGGCTTTAAAGGCGAATTAGTCTGCCGAAATCCATTTCCTTCGGTACCGCTTGGCTTTCTCGGGCCAGATGGTGACCAGAAATTTCATTCTGCCTACTTTGACCGCTTCCCAGACACCTGGGCTCATGGTGACTTCATGGAGCGCAGGCCCTCTGGCGGGTTTGTCATTCACGGTCGTTCCGATGCAACTCTGAATTCACAGGGTGTTCGCATTGGTACCGCTGAAATCTATGGTGTTGTTGAGGAATTGCCGCAGGTCTCGGAATCGCTGGCGGTGGCCCGAAGAGTTGATGGTGATACCGAAATTGTTCTCTTCGTGGTGCTGACTGGATCGATGGAACTCAACGACGAGATCTGTGAATCAATCCGAATTGCGCTGCGCACCAAGGCAAGTCCGCGCCATGTTCCAAAGCACCTTGTGCAGGCCCCCGCGTTGCCGCGTACAAAGACGGGCAAGTTGGCTGAGTTGGCTGTCACAGATGTCATTAACGGCGAAAAAGTTCGTAATACGACCGCGCTAGAAAACCCTGAATCTATCGATTGGTTCAAAGGCTGGGCGCAGAATCTCTGAGTAGGCGTTAAATTAGAAATTTATTGACCACGAATTGACGTGCGCCGTCAATATCGGGGCTCAGGAAACGATCGGGACCCGGTCCTTGGCAGTACTCGCGCAACTCATCGATCGATCGTGAAATTCTTTTCGATGACTCAAGTGGTGCGCGCAATTCAATGGCGCGAGCGGCGGTCATGATTTCAATGGCAATGACTGATGTCAGATTAGACACTGCACTGCGAAGTTTCCTGGCCGCATGCCAACCCATGGAAACGTGGTCCTCCTGCATGGCAGAGCTGGGAATGGAATCCACGCTCGCCGGCACGGCGAGACGTTTCATGTCGCTCACTAAACCTGCTTGCGTGTATTGGGCGATCATTAACCCAGAGTCCACACCGGGGTCGTCAGCCAGGAAAGGTGGCAGCCCGTGATTTCGAGCCTTGTCCAGCATTCGATCCGTGCGACGTTCACACATTGAACCGAGATCTGCGGCCGCGATAGCAAGGAAATCGAGGACATAGGCAATAGGTGCACCATGAAAATTGCCATTGCTTGTTATCTCACCGCTGGGAAGAATAACTGGGTTGTCAATGCTCGAGGCCAATTCCCGTTCGGCGACGGTGCGAGCATGGGTGATTGTGTCGCGAACCGCACCTGTCACCTGTGGTGCGCATCGAAGGCTGTACGCGTCTTGCACGCGATCATCGTCTTGTTTGTGGCTCGCGACAATGCCCGAGTCTTGGAGTAACTCGTAAATATTGGCGGCACTCGTAGCCTGACCCGGGTGCGGGCGAAGTGGTGCATGCAATTCCGGGCGAAACACCTGATCGGTTCCTAGGAGTCCTTCAATGCTCATGGCGGTGGCAAGGTCGGCAGCCTCGCACAGAGACTCCAAGTCATTGATGGCCATGATGAGCATGCCGAGCATGCCGTCGGTTCCATTAATCAGGGCGAGCCCCTCTTTTTCGTGCAACTCGATAGGTGTAATGCCTGCGGATGCCAGAAGGTCGGAGACATCTACAACGTCCCCTGCAGAATTTCGAGCTTCACCTTCACCCATGGCAACGAGTGCGCAGTGAGCGAGGGGTGCTAAATCGCCACTACAGCCAAGGGATC
>JALRGY010000005.1:1840-36052 GCA_023253325.1 Candidatus Nanopelagicales bacterium
ACGTCAGGCCGGACCCCAGTGCGACCGGAGGCGAGTGTTTTCAGACGAAGGAACATGGTTGCGCGGACTACTTCGCGTTCGACCTCTGGCCCAATGCCTGCCGCATGAGAACGAATCAGTGATTTTTGCAATTGCGTGCGCATGTCTGCGGGGATGTGTCGGTTGGCAAGAGCACCAAATCCGGTGGAGACGCCATAGACAGGGTCCGGGGAGGCCGCAAGTTTTTCCACATGAAAGCGTGTTTGGGCCATCGCATCGAGTGCCCCCGGAGCAATGGTGACCGCATAATTGTGGCGGGCAACATTGATCACATCAGTGAACGTGGGCGGTGTGGTTGTCAGGGTGACTGAGTCGCGGGTCTGGTTGTTACTCATGTGATGACCTTAAGAGTTGGCCGGCCCGAAAGACTCGTTGCACGGGTGATGTACCGGGGTTGTAGGCGAGGTAATCGATGGATGGGCGGTCAAGGATCAGAAAATCAGCACTCATCCCTGGCTCAATTCGCCCAACGTCCTGGCGATCGAGGGCCTGGGCGCCTCCCGCCGTAGCGGCACGCACTGCCTGGTCAACGTTCATGTGCATTTCCCGCACTGCAAGAGCAATACAGAACGGCATTGACGTGATGAATGAACTCCCCGGGTTGCAGTCAGTTGCAATGGCCACGGTGATCCCTGCTTCAAGGAATCTGCGGGCATCGGGGTAGGGAGACCGAGTGGAAAATTCTACGCCGGGCAAGAGTGTTGCCACAATATTGTTCTTGGCCATGATGGCAAGTTCCGCATCGCTCATGAAAGTCAGGTGATCCACGCTGACGGCTCCGCATGCGGCGGCGACTTCAATTCCACCGAGTGACTCCAACTGATTGGCATGCAGCCGTACCTTTAATCCGGCAGCTTTTCCAGCCCGCAGTATTCGAGTGCTTTGCTCGGGTGTGAATGCACCGCGGTCGCAAAAAACATCAATCCACCGCGAAAATGGCGCACAGGCAGCGAGCATGTCACCACACACAAGGTCAACATATGCATCAGGGTCGGATTTGTATTCGGCTGGAATGACGTGTGCGCCGAGAAAAGTGGTTTCGCTCGTGAACTCTCGAGCAATGCGCAAAGCCCGTTGCTCATCATGAACGGTTAAGCCGTACCCGGATTTGATCTCCAGGGTTGTGATTCCGTGGGAGTGCATTTGGCCGACAAGTCTTTCAGCATTGGACCTCAGTTCAGCATCCGATGCTGCTCGGGTTGCAGTGACGGTGGATGCAATTCCGCCAGCTGAATATGAATCACCGCTCATGCGGGCAGCAAAGTCAGCCGACCGGTCTCCCGCAAAAATGAGGTGGGCATGGGAGTCGACAAAACCTGGGAGAACGGCTCCACCATGTGCATCGATAATGTCATCGCATTGTGGCGCTTGGTCCTCTGGCCCGATCCACGTAATAATGCCCCCGGAAAATGAGAATGCGTGCCTTTGAGCACGAGCGGGGAGATTGTCAGATTCACTGACGAGTTCGCTGATATTGCTCACTAGCGTGCTCATGTCTTACTCGTTTTCATGTGCATGTGATCCGTTGGCACCCAATTCACTCATGGGGATGCGAACACCTTTTTCCTCAGCCACGTCACCGGCAAGGTCATAACCGGCATCGACATGACGGATAACTCCCATGCCTGGGTCGTTGGTCAATACCCGACGAATTTTTTCGCCGGCAAGTTCGGTGCCATCGGCAACGGTGACCTGACCCGCATGAATCGATCGGCCGATGCCCACGCCACCGCCATGATGGATGGAAACCCAGGATGCACCCGAGGCGATATTGACCATTGCGTTGAGTAGTGGCCAGTCCGCGATGGCATCCGAGCCATCCAGCATGGATTCAGTTTCGCGGTAGGGGGATGCAACCGAACCGCAGTCCAAATGGTCGCGGCCAATGACCAACGGCGCGGCAACTTCACCTTTGGCCACGAGTTCATTGAACTTTTCACCTGCCTTATCGCGTTCGCCGTAGCCGAGCCAACAAATGCGAGCGGGCAAACCCTGGAAAGCGACTCGGTCCTGGGCCATGGTGATCCATCGACGTAGGTGATCGTTCTCGGGGAACAGTTCCAGGATTGCTTGGTCAGTGCGATAGATGTCCTTCTCTTCACCCGAGAGGGCCACCCAACGAAATGGTCCTTTACCCTCACAGAAAAGTGGCCGAATATATGCGGGGATGAATCCAGGGAATGCGAAAGCTCGATTGAAGCCTCCTTTTCGGGCTTCATCGCGAATCGAATTACCATAATCGAAAACCTCGGCTCCCTCATCGAGGAAGCCCACCATGGCCTCGACGTGCTTAGCCATGGACTCTTGTGCGCGGTCGGTGAATTCATCGGGTTTCTTGTCGGCGTAGTCACCAGCGTCACCCATGGTGATGCCCTCAGGGATGTAACTCAGAGGATCGTGTGCTGATGTCTGGTCGGTAACAATGTCAATGGGAACGCCGCGACGCAGTAGCTCGGGGTAGAGAGTTGCTGCATTGCCTTCCAACCCAACGGAGAGTGCCTTTCTATTTTTCTTTGCATCAAGAACCAAATCGAGCGCGGTCTCAATATCAGGTGCAACCACGTCGAGATAGCGGTCCTTCACGCGCCGGTGGAGGCGTGAGGGATCAATATCAATCAAGAGGCATACCCCTTCGCACATGGTTACGGCGAGTGGTTGTGCTCCGCCCATTCCTCCGCATCCAGCCGTGAGGGTCAGAGTTCCGGCAAGGGTGCCTCCAAATTTCTTGTCCGCGATTGCAGCAAAAGTTTCATAGGTTCCCTGCAAGATTCCTTGGGTGCCGATATAGATCCAGGAACCGGCGGTCATTTGGCCATACATGGTCAAACCCAGTTGCTCCAAGCGACGGAATTCAGGCCATGTGGCCCAGTCGCCCACCAGATTTGAGTTGGCAATGAGTACTCGCGGTGCCCACTCGTGCGTTTGCATGATTCCAACGGGCCGACCCGACTGGACCAACATGGTTTCGTCGGCTTTGAGTGTTTGCAGGCTCTTGATCATGGCATCGAAACTGCGCCAATCCCTCGCGGCTTTTCCGGTGCCACCATAAACAACCAATTTCTCCGGGTGCTCGGCCACGGCTGGGTCGAGGTTGTTCTTCAACATGCGCAGTGCTGCCTCCTGAGGCCAGCCCAAAGTTGAAAGTTTGGTGCCTCGAGGCGCATGGATTTCTCTTGTGGGGTCAAAGGTAGGAGTGATCAGTTCTGAACTCATAGAAACATTGTTCTCCTTCGCCGACTCAAACTGTGCGTTTCCAAGGGAATGTAGTCTTGTATCCGAGACTTTGTCTGAGACTTTATGCGAGACTTTGTCCGTGACTCAAGTGCCTGCGGCCGAAAAAACCATGCAGATCCTGCTTGCCCTTGCCCGTGCAGCAGGTCCCATGCCCGCGGCGAAGATTGCCAAGGAAACAGGTATTGCTCGTTCATCGCTCTATCATCTGCTCACGTCAATGGAGTCCCATGGCTTCGTGGTACCGGTGGAACCCGCAGGTTGGGGGCTTGGTGCGAGCGCATTTGAAGTGGGCTCTGCCTACCTTCGCCACGAACCCCTTGAGCATCAGGCGCGCCCAGTTATTTCTAGAGCAATAAAAGGGCTCAGATCCATTGCCCCTGTTGTCGCTCACCTTGGAGTTTTGCGTGGGTCCGACACCTTGTACATCGCCAAAGAGTCAAGTAGCCCCAACATCACGCTGGTGACCGATATCGGTGTTCGGCTTCCGGCAGCGCTTACTGCATCGGGCAGAGCCATGTTGGCATTCCTGCCTCGCGCTCAAGTGCGAGCACTCTTTCCCAACGCATCAGCCTTTACGAGTCGAACAGGAAAGGGCCCACAGACACTTCCGGCACTGCGCACGATTCTGGCCCGCGAGTGCCGTGCCGGATATGCCAGTGAATCAGGGTTTGTCTCGCCTGAACACTCATCAGTTGCCAGCACAGCATTTGATCACCTTGGCCAACCTGTTGCAGCGATCGGGTTAACGTATCGAGATGGAACGGTAAGTGACCGTGAACGAGAACTATTGATCGCCACTGTGAAAGACTCCGCAAACGCACTCACACAACGAATTGGTGGACACAGGCCGTGAATGAAGTGAATGATCTCCAGGCAAAATCAAGTGAGGATCCATTGTGGCCTCGTGCGACTTCACTCTTTGGCCGCGACTTGGGAGCCCCAATTGCCATCATTGGAATTCCAGCGTGTGAGACATCGATCAGTGCAACACGGGCGGACACAACTCCAGGAGCAGTGAGGGATGCTTTGCGTCGCTACTCCACCTTCAGTGCAACTCACCAGATCGATCTTGAAAACCTCAATGTTTTCGATGCAGGTGATATCGAATCACCCGATCACGAGGAAGGCGAAGTCAGAGTTGCCCAGGCTCTCGATTCCTTGAAAGAAAAAATTGTCATTGCCATTGGTGGCGACAACTCGATCACCTATTCGGTAGCAACTGCACTTGCGGGTGGGTCCATCAAGCAATCAGGACTTATTACTTTTGATGCACATCATGACCTGCGTGATGGAGTCAGCAATGGCTCGCCCGTGCGTCGCTTGGTCGAGGCTGGAATGGCGGGAGACAACATTGTGCAAGTGGGCATTGCTGACTTTTCCAACTCCGCCCACTATGCGCGCCGAGCTCAAGACATGGGTATCACGGTAATCCCACGAGCGGACTTCCACGCGCGATCCATTGGATCGATTGCCGATCAAGCAATTGAGATCGCGAGCAAGGGTGGTGGCCGGGTTCACGTGGACATTGATGTCGACGTGTGTGATCGATCAGTTGTTCCTGGTTGTCCTGCCGCGGCACCGGGCGGTCTTTCAGCCGATGAATTGCGACAAGTGTCATTTCTTATGGGAGCAGATTCGCGGGTGGGCTCAGTCGATTTCACCGAAGTGGATGCTCAAGCCGATAGCCCTGACGGCCGAACCGTGCGACTTGTTGCCCTGTGCATCCTCGAGTTTCTCTGCGGTGTGGCTAGCAGGAAGCTATAACGCAATTGCACCAATAGGCATTCTGGTTTCAACCACTTCATTTCCAACTTTTTCCACCCGGTACGCCGCAGGTCCTGTGAGGGGATCGACCTCGTGGTCGGAATAGACAGCAACGGGCTCCGTATTTTCATAAAAAATTCCAATACGATCATCAGTGGCGTATGTCAGTGGTAGCAACTCTTTTTGCACGAGGTCGTGTACGAGGGGACGTCGTTGTGCCTCTGAGTCATAGTGCACTCCGTTGCCGTAGGGGAGTAGGGCTAGACCATCAAGTGCAGGCTTGAGTTCCTTACCAAATGAATCAGTGGGTCCGCCAACATGCCAGCATATGGAACCAGCGCTCACGCCCGCAAGGATTGTGCCCTGATCCCAGGCGTCATGCATGATCGCGTCGAGCCCATGAGCGCGCCAGACCGCGAGCAGGTTAACCACGCTTCCCCCGCCCACCCACACAATGTCACTTTTGCCAATTAGATCGGCGGGATTGTGGTTCGGCATCATGAATAAGGACAGATGATCAACCTCACAGGACACCCTCGACATGGCCGAATACATGGTTGCTAGATATGCGGGATCGTCACCTGATGCAGTCATGATGAACGTCACTCGGGGGCGCTCTTTGCCCGTCAGCTCCAAGGCTTTGAGCATGAGTCCGCCGGGTTCATGCCCGCCGGTGGCCTTGCGCTGAATGAAGCCTCCGCTTGTGGCAAGTATTTTGCGTGTCATAGCCACAAGTAAATCACCGTTGAGCCCAAGCGCGCTGTTTGGTTATAGCTTTGTTCAGCTAGGCGCGCGTTTATTGGGCAATTTTATTGAGCATTTTTATCGAGCAATGAGTGTGCAGGCGTGTTGATTTTTTAGTCGTTCATTCAATGCCCAGACCATGAATGCGATCGAAGCGAGTGCGAGGAATGGCTGAATGGGTGCAAACCAGGAGACTGCCCCTGATGCACCAATGGCAAGGAGGACCAGTTTGTTGCAGACAGGGCAGCCAACGGCAAAGAATGAGACGAACCCGCCAATGGTTCCCCATCGCAGTGCCGCGTCTTTTTCATCATTGTCTTCGGCCTTGGGGGCGTCTGAGGGCTCACGAACGTACGTGGCCACGAGGAGGCCACCGAGAATTCCCGTGATGATCACTGTCGGAAACGACCACCATGTTGTTTCAATTGCGCGACCGAAAATAGGGTTGGGTATCACTGCTGTCGGTAGTGCAATGATCACGGCGATGCCTAGGCCGAATATCAATGCGGCCCACCATCGACGAGGGCTCCAGGTAGACAGGGCTGCACGCCATGAGTTGGAAACCGCAATGATGCTCATCTTGCTACAATACCCCACGGGGTATTTATTCATCCGGTTACTTCATGATTTGGGAGGCATCACAGGCCATGTCACTGCCAAGTCTGCATAAACAACCAGCATGGTTCGGCACGGTCATGGGCACCGGCGCAATCGCTATTTTGTTCAACCTTCAGGCGGATGAATTCGAATCCACGTTCCTCGAAGTGATCGCCGTGACTCTATTGTGGATTGCCAGTTTGGTCGCGATTGCGCTATGGCCAAGGTACCTTAAACGGTTACAAAGTCGACATGAACTCCATGAGGAGGTCGGCGACCCGAACCACGGCGCAATGCTGGCAACGCTGCCCGCGGGCCTGCTCGTTCTGGCCATTGGATGGGGCTCAATCGGTCCAAAGACTTTGCCCACTCCGCTCGCGCTCTGGATTGCCGGGATCCTTGTCGTACTGGGTGCTTTCGTTGCGATCGGTTTCTCCGCCTATTGGGCCTCAACCATCAGTCGCAGGGAAGTGGGACTGGAGCGCGTTAATGGCGGCTGGCTCATTCCCGTGGTCATGAATCTTCTGGTTCCTGTAGCCATTGTCCCATTTGTTGAATATTTTCCAGAGCATGCGGCGCCGCTGCTTGCGATTGGCTTCGGGTTTTTGGGCGTAGGCGCACTGCTCTTTCTCGCTATTTTTGCGCTGCTCGTCATCCGGATTGCCACACAGGTGCCACTACCGAGCGCTATGGCACCTTCCCTTTGGATTCCACTCGCTCCTGCAGGAATATTCGGTGTTGCCCTCATCCGATTGACGCAAGCGGCAGAAGAAACAAATTTCGTGGGAGAGGATGCTGTCTTCATCGCGGCCGCGGTGGCGAGCATGGGTATTGGATTCGGAATTTGGTGGGCCATTTTTGCCTTTGTTGATTTGCGTCGATCCCACATGCAGGGTGGCATTCCATTCCACTTGGGTTGGTGGGGATTTGTATTCCCTGTTGCCGCTATGGCACTGTCCATCGCGCGTGTTGAACAAGTCATTGACTCAGCGGACATCGTGGCGGTTCTCGCCTCGGCGGTTGCAGTTGGCGTGTGGGCATACGTCGCGTTTCGCACGATCCTCGCGGTAGCCAAGCATCGTAAACAGGGATAGGGAAGCTCCACAGATCCAGATTCATCCCCGGGACCACTGCTGGGTACCATCGGAGGAGATGCCTGCTGGCAGGTCAGCTGACGGCGCATCTATCCGGCTTAGCCCGGGTGAGTGCGAGGATAAACAGTGTCGACATCCCCAGAATTAAATTCTCCTGAGCGTATGCATATCGCAGATCAGGCCACCATCGATGTGATTCTTAAATATGTCAATGAACGGCTGATGCTCCCTGAGGCTCCCGTTGATGGTCTTGGCAATCGCGAGGAGATGAAAGCCGCCCTCGAAGGATTGATTGGCGCTGGACCCAAGGATCCCGCGGAGGTGCTTGGGATTTATGAGAAATACTTGGCCGACACGATTCTCTCGGCAGACAGCCCCCGATTCTTTGCCTTCATTCCTGCTGCGCCAACGAAAGCATCATTACTTTTTGACATGGTGGTGTCGGCGGCTTCACTTCAGGGCTGCTCATGGCTCGAGGCCGCGGGTGCCGTTATGGCGGAGAATCAGGCGCTACGAACTATGGCTGATATCGCGGGAATGCCCGAGTCTGCCGGTGGCACATTTGTATCGGGCGGCAGCGCAGGAAACCTCTCTGCGCTCGTTGTTGCACGGGATACGGCTCGAAATAGAAAACGTGCCTCGGGGGAATCTCTTTATCCGTTGGCGGTGGTGGTGAGCGACCAGGCCCACTCGTCGATTAAAAACGCATTAAATATTTTGGACATGCAGGCTTTGATCGTCCCGACCGCTGATGGTTGCATGACTTACAGTGATCTTGATAAGGCTCTCGCAGGCCTTGATGTGAGTAACGTTGTAGCAATCGTGGCAACTGCTGGCACGACTAACGCAGGAATCGTCGACTCCATCGATGCAGCGGCGGATACCGCGGCCAAATACGGATGGTGGTTGCACATTGACGGTGCCTATGGCGGTGCCGGAATGTTGGATCCAACGAAGAAGCCTCTGTATAAGGGCGTTGAACGGGCCGATTCTATTGTCATGGATCCTCATAAATGGTGGTTCGCACCATTTGACTCGGCCGCTCTGATTTACCGAGACCCACATTTAGCAAAATCGGTTCACACTCAGGATGCCTCATATCTCGATGTGATTCACGCTGACGCAGAGACTGAATTCAATCCAAGTGACCTTGCCTATCACCTGACTCGACGTGCTCGAGGGATGGCGCTGTGGTTTTCACTTGCCGTCAATGGTCTGGATGCCTACCGAGACGCAGTGGTCAAGGGAAACCAGTTGGCCCAGTATGCAGCAAAAAGAATCATGCAACATCCGCATCTGGAACTGATCCGTGAACCAGATCTTTCTGTCGTACTCTTTCGCCGCAATGGCTGGAGCGCTGAGGATTACGACCGATGGACTCAAGGCCTATTGGACAAGCAAATTGCTTTCGTCACATCAAGTGCATGGAATGGCGAAACAATAGGTCGACTCGTGTTCCTGCATCCAGCTACGACAACTGACATGGTCGATCAAGTGATCGACACATTACAAACTATCGCCCAAGATTGAGTTTTTCAAGACCCTTCCACGAGAGTGGAAGTAAGCCTGCAGCAAGTGCAATCTTGAGGGCGTCCCCGATGAGGAACGGCGTCAGGCCGAGTGAAATTGCAGTTGCCCAACTTGCATCGAGGGACACTTTGAGCCACGAAACACCAACGGCGTAGATGGCAATATTGCCAATAACCATGAGCGCTGTTGTTCGCAGTGGCGTTGTGGTGTTCCCGCGTTCCGCCAATTTACCCACAATGAAGGCAGCAAGAATGAAGCCGAGGATGTAGCCGAATGATGCGCCACCCCAACCCGATGACCCCTCAGAGAACCAGGGAACACCGAGAACGCCTGCAAGTGCATAAACGGTCATGGCGAGAACGCCCCGGAGCGAGCCAAGGGCTGCGCCTGTTAGGAGCACGGCGAATGTTTGAAGGGTCAGGGGCACAGGAGTGAAAGGCAGTGGAATAGCGATCTGCGCTGAAATGCCGACGAACGCGGCTCCACCAAGGACGAGGGCAACCTGGGCAATGGCAGCTTTGGACGCAAAATCAGCCAGGACGCGTGGGGCGGGGGAGGCAAAAGCCATGATGGGATCCTTCGCGGTTCATTTCTGGGGGAATTCCCCTGTTCGTGGGGGAAACACTACCCAATATTGACACCGCAGGTTACAGTTAGGTCAGTAATAGAAGGACCAACTGTCAGGTGGACCATCTGAACTGAATGTTTGTGAGACCGCTGGGGAAGGCGTCACTCACAACAGGAGGTCACAATGACAGTAGTTGCCTATGGTCGCGCAGGCTCGATTGCTAGCCGTGGCGTGGTCTTTATTCATTCATGCCCAAAGGCGCTCGCTCCACACGTGGAATGGGCACTGGCAAAAGTTTTTGGCACGGACACCCCAATCACCTGGGGCGACCAACCTATTGAGCCCGGTTCACTGCGCGCCGAAATTATCTGGACAGGTGCGCAGGGCCTGGGAGCCCAACTAGCCAGTTCACTACTCGCCTTCAAGCAGGTGCGCTATGAAGTAACCGAGGATGCCTCAGCGGGGCATGAAGGTGAGCGCTTTGCAGCCACCCCAACCTTGGGACTCTTCCGGGCAACCATTGGCCAGCATGGCGATGTCTTGGTCCACGAAGACAGACTCAAGAACCTCATCACCCAGAGTGATGCGACGGGCGAGTCAATGGAAAGTGAAATCAAACGACTCTTGGGACAGCCCTGGGACCATGAACTTGAAGCATTCCGAATCGCACATGAGGGTTCAACGGTGCGCGTTTTGCATCAAGTTTCGTGACTTTGGAACCTGTCCTTATAGCGGAATATTGCCGTGATTGCCGCGCGCTCCCGGTGTTTCTAGGAGTACTTCGGCGACCGCACGACGTGTCACCATGGGTTCAACAACTGAATCCACAACACCCATGTCGACAGCCCGTTTGATTCCACCGGAAATGACCTCGTGCTCTGCTGCCAATTCGAGTTCGACTTGTTCGCGGCTTTCCTCGGGAACTTCAGCGAGTCGGCGGCGATGCAAAATGCGAATTGCTGCGACAGAGCCCATGACCGCAACTTCGGCATTGGGCCAGGCAAACACTTTGGTGGCACCAAGTGAAGATGAATTCATTGCAACAAATGCGCCGCCGTATGCCTTGCGGGTGACAACGGTGACGCGTGGCGTCACACACTCGGCAAATGCGTGCAAGAGCTTCGCTCCACGGCGAACAACGCCTTCCCACTCCTGACCGAGGCCAGGTAAATAGCCAGGGACATCGACAATGACGACGAGGGGAACAGCAAATGAGTCACACATGCGCACAAAGCGTGCCGCTTTTTCTGCACTGGATGAGTCAAGGCACCCACCAAGGCGTAGTGGATTGTTTGCCACAATGCCAACGGTCCTGCCACCAAGACGGCCTAACCCGACAACGATGTTAGGCGCCCACTTGGCATGGAGTTCAACAAATGAATCTAGGTCAACAAAACCTTCGACGATTGGATGAACGTCGTAGGCGCGGCGTGATGACTCAGGGAGCAGTGCGCCAAGATCGCGGTCCTCGATGTCCTCCAGATTCAGTGAACCTTGATGTCCGAGCAGATCAACGAGTGCTCGGCCGTAGTCGATAGCCTCAGTTTCCGAATCGGTCGTAATGTGAACGACACCACTGCGACGACCATGTGGTTCAGGACCTCCAAGGCGATCCATGTCGACGTCCTCGCCGGTCACGGAGCGAACCACCTCGGGCCCAGTGACAAAGATGCGGCCGGCGGGTCCAAGAACAACGATGTCGGTCAGGGCTGGGCCATAGGCGGCGCCACCTGCGGCAGGTCCGAGTACAACGGAGATTTGTGGCACTTTGCCGGAAGCTCGAGTCATGGACAGAAATACGCGACCAACGGCATCGAGGCTTGCGACACCTTCACGCAGGCGAGCGCCACCTGAGTGCCACATGCCAACTATGGGTGCAGAGTCGGCGAGTGCACGGTCGTAGGCCGTGACGATTGCACGGCAGCCCGCTTCACCCATGGCGCCACCCTGAACGGTTGGGTCGGTGCAAAAAGCTACGCAGTGAGTCCCTTGGGCTCGGCCAACGGCTGCGATGACTCCGCGATCATCAACGGGGGTGATGGTGGTGAACTCACCATCGTCAAAGAACTTTCCAAGTCGTACCAGAGGCGATCGTGGATCGAGCTGATTGAGTTCAGTTTCTGCGGTCATGTCATACGCTCCTGAAAACAACGGCGACATCGTGTCCACCGAATCCGAATGAATTGTTAAGTGCAGCGATGTCCCCGCCAGGAAGGTCTGTTACTCCGGCTCCACTCACGTTGAGGTTGACCTCCGGGTCAAGGTCCACGAGGTTGAGAGTTGGCGGTGCTTTACGGTCACGCAGTGCGAGCATGGTGTAGATCGATTCAATTGCTCCAGCGCCGCCGAGCAAGTGGCCTGTCATCGATTTTGTGCCCGCGACATAGGTACTGTCCGTTGCCGCACCTAGCGCTCGGCGAATGGCGACCGCCTCAGCGATGTCACCCTGCGGAGTTGACGTTGCATGGGCGTTGACGTGCACGATGTCAGTTGTTGCTAGGCCAGCATCGTCGAGTGCTGCCAGGATTGCGCGCGCGGCTCCTTCGCCTTCCGGGTCTGGTTGGGCAATGTGGTGACCATCGCTGGTCAAACCAGCCCCCGCGTAACGTCCAAGAATTTTGGCTCCACGCGCCTTGGCAAACTCTTCGGATTCCAATACAACAATTCCGGCGCCTTCACCCATGACAAAACCGTCGCGTGCAAGGTCATAAGGCCGTGAGGCTGCCGTAGGGTCGTCGTTGCGAGTGGAGAGGGCTCGCATGGCGGCAAAGCCCGCCATCGTGATGGGATGGATGGCAGCTTCGGCACCGCCAGCGACGACTACGTCGGCACGGCCGCTTTGAATCATGCGGGCCGCATAGGAAATTGCTTCAGCACCGGATGCGCAGGCGCTCACGGGTGTGTGAACACCGGCGCGGGCACCAATTTCGAGACCGACAATTGCCGCTGGGCCATTGGGCATGATCATGGTGACCATGTGAGGAGAAATGCGCGATGGCCCCCGCTCCAAGAGGGTGTCATAAGCGCTCAGAAGCGAGGTGACGCCACCGATCCCTGTGGCGATCACTGTTCCCAATCGGTCAAGATCCATCTCAGGTGCACCGGCTTGAGCCCACGCTTCACGTGCGGCAACGAGCGCCGCCTGCTGTGAACGATCCATGCGGCGTGATTCGACTCGATCAAGGACATCAACAGGATTCACGGCCATGATTCCAGCGATTTTTGCATTTTGGACGTCAACCCAGGCTTCGGGAATAACAATGATGCCAGAGTGCCCACCAAGTACTGCTTCCCAGTTGGACTCGACATCGCCACCAACTGGTGTTGTCATCCCCATTCCGGTGACTACTACTTCGCGGGACATTGTTCCTCCAAGAAATTATCTGCTGAAATTTTGTGGGTACCGGTCATGCAACATGACCGGTACGCCCACATATTTGGTATTGATTGGTGCAATCAGTTATGAATTTGCATTGATGAATGCGACTGCGTCACCAACTGTGCGCATGTTCTTTGCATCGTCGTCAGAGATCTTCACACCCCATTTGTCTTCGGCTGCCATTACAACTTCAACCATGGAGAGCGAATCGACATCAAGGTCATCGACAAATGCTTTATCGAGTTGAACATCATCAATTGGCACGCCTGCGACCTCATTGATGATTGCGGCGAAACCTACAAGTACGTCTTCCTGGCTCATTGCTTTTCCTTTCATTTGACTTTTTCGATTGTTGCCCAAGTGGGCTCCCACCGACCGGTGGGTGGTTTAAGGGAGTTTTACAACTTGTGCTGCATAGACCAGTCCCGCACCGAATCCAATCAGTAGTGCGGTGTCGCCAGACTTTGCCTCACCGGTTTCAAGCATGCGGTCCATTGCGAGTGGGATCGAGGCTGCCGAGGTGTTGCCCGTTGTCACGATGTCTCGGGCAACGACAACGCTCTCTGGTAGGGCGAGTGCGCGAACGAGGGCATCGGTGATTCGGTTATTCGCCTGGTGGGGGATGAAAACGTCGAGCTGCTCTGCTGTGATTCCCGCGGCTTCGAGGGCGTCCTTGGTGGCTTTCGCCATTTCCGTGACGGCCCAGCGGAATACTTGCTGTCCCGCCATGGTGACCGTTGGATAACCCAAGGAGGGGTCATCGCGGAAGGCCACACTTGAGGCAGTCATATTGATGGCCTGCAATTGACTGCCATCGCCGCCCCACACGACGGGTGCGATTCTCGGTTGATCGCTAGGACCAATAACGGCTGCTCCGGCTCCATCGGCGAATATGAAGGCTGTTCCGCGATCTGTGTGGTTGACAATGTCAGTCAGTTTTTCAACACCTACAACGACGACATACTTGGCGCTGCCTCCGCGGATCATGTCATTTGCCAAGGCAACGCCATAACAAAAACCAGCGCAGGCCGCTGATATGTCCATGGCCGCAGCACCACGTGCTCCAATGAGTTCGCTGACTTCAACTGCAGCCGATGGAGTTGGGTACGGATGGCTGATCGTGGCAAGGAGAACCATGTCAATGTCACTGGGATCGATGCCTGCTCGCGCAATGGCCATATTTGCCGCAGCCGTTGCCATGGTCACCACGGTGTCAGAGTCTGAAGCATGGCGGCGCTCGGTGATGCCGGAACGCTCACGGATCCATTCGTCGGATGAATCAATGCGGGTGCAAATCTCAGCATTCGTGACGATATTTGAAGGGCGATAACTCCCCACGGAGAGAATTTGCGAGTACTGCGCCCCAGTTGGGCTCGAAAGCGTTACTGACTCAGACATCAATCGCTCCGATCAGATTTGTTCGAGAGGGTGAAGGCGAAGCAGCGGTTGGCCAGGTGCGACAGGATCGCCGTCTTCAGCGAGCCACTCAATAACCGTGCCGCCGTGTGGCGCTGCAATGGGGATTTCCTCACGCAAGGTTTTGATGATGCCAATTTCGGTGGTCGCGGGGACGATGTCTCCGTCAACGAACTGGTGGGCTCCCAGGCGGAATGTTCCCTTCGCGGGGGCAATTACTAATCGCCAGGTGGGTGTTGAATCAATCACTGAATGAACTCCATGTTTCTCAATTAGTTTCCAGGCAGCAGGAAGGTCGTCGGGGGTTTTCAACGCGAGCGTTTCAACTCCAGGCATTGCGCGCTTGGCAAGCCCTGTCAAAGTCCCCGCGGGCGGTATTTCAATCATCGCGGTAACGCCAAGGTCGAGCATTGTTTGCATGCAGAGATCCCACCGAACTGGTTGGGACACCTGCTGGACCACTCGTCGGATCACTTCGCGTCCGTCATGGACAACTTGGCCGTCTTTATTAGAAATTAATCGGATGCGTGGGTCATGTGTGGTGATGGCGTTACCAATTTTGCCGAGTACGGCAGTTGCTGGCGCCATATGTTCTGTGTGGAATGCGCCGGCGACTTCGAGTGCGCGAACGCGGGCACCGTCAGGCGCGACGAAACTTGCAAGTTGCTCCATGGTTCCGGCAACCACGATCTGGCCTGAGCCATTCATGTTGGCGGGAGTGAGCCCTACTTCACGTGCGGCGGCCACAACTTCGTCCGGGTCACCTCCTAGGACGGCACTCATGCCGGTCTTGGTCACCGCCGCGGCATGTGCCATTGCCTTGCCGCGCTCGCGAACAAAAACCATGGCTTGCTCGGCGGTCATGACCCCAGCACCAACGGCGGCGGTGATTTCACCAACGGAATGTCCGGCACCCGCGCTGATGGAAGCGTAGGCGCCCGATGGGTGAGGGAACAAGCTGAGCAAAGTGACAAGACCGGCCCCAACAATGAGCGGTTGGGCAATTGCGGTGTCGCGGATCGTGTCGGCATCAGATCGGGTGCCATGTTCGATCAGATCAATACCGCTCACGAGTGAGAGCCACTCCAGTCGTTCAACGACTCCGGGAACGTCAAGCCATGGAGTGAGGAAACCGGGGGACTGGGCACCCTGACCGGGCGCAACAACTACGAGCACTGCTCTAGCCTTCCGTAGGAAACCACAATCAGTCGCGGTGACGCGGCCAATTAAATGGGCGAATCTTTGTAGGAATCCTATAAGTTTGGGCATCGCTGGGCTCGGGCGGTGAGAATGACCGTGTTTATACGGTATTGCCCAGGATGCTGGGCGACAATAATGTGGAAGATGCGATCTCCATTCACACACAATTGGAAACATAAATGGACCATCGGGCTGATGCTCATTGTGGGGCTGACGATCACATCCTGTTCTAGCCAAGGCACGGATGCGACTGAGTTTTCTCTCGTATCACCAGGGGAGCTCACATGTGCGGTGGCGGAGGACTACCCGCCATTTAGTTTTTTGCAGGGGGATCAGCAGGTAGGTTTCGAAGTAGATCTCTGTGCTGAGATAGCTCAGAGATTGGACGTGGGATTTGTATTAGTTCCCACCGAATTCGTTGATCTCATTGATTCGGTGAACTCTGATCAGATCGACGTCATTCTTGGATCCATGACAGCGACAGATGCCCGGTCCCAGCTCATTGATTTTGGCAACACGTATTACCGCACCTCGGCTGACGTCTATGTGAAGTCGGACTCATCACTGTCCTCACCAGCAAACCTCGAAGGTGCGACCTTAGGCGTGAAAAAAGGAACCACATTTGCTGATGCAGCAGCAGCACTTCCAGGTGTGGGGCCGATCTCTGAATATGCTGAAAACCCTGAGGTAATCCAAGTACTGGCCGCAGGTGAGGTTGAAGCTATCTTCGTGTCCAGTCTGCTTGTGTCTTACTACAAGAGTTTGGGTCAGCTTGATGCACGAGGCCTTGGCGTTCAAGTGATGTCTGATTCAGCAGCTTCAGGGTTCAAGAAGGGCAACACCGAGTTGTTAAACGCTGTTAACTCCGCTATCACAGAAATCTCTGAGGATGGAACCTATGAGGTGTTGAGTCAAAAATGGTTTGGAATTCCTAACGCGAATGAAACTGGCCAATGAAATTGGCCATGGCCATTTAGATGTGAGGCCCTAGGCCACACACCAACGCAATGTGTAGAGCAAAAGCTTCCCGTGAATGTGTGGGGTCATATCCCGTGATTTGAGCAATGCGCTTAAGTCGGTAACGCACGGTATTGGGATGAACAAACAGAATTCGTCCTGTTGCTTCCAGCGAGTGCGAGTTATCGAAATATGCGGTCAAAGTTTCAATGAGAACTGATTCTTGTGCCAGGGGTTGGAAAATATTGTCGATCAGGTCCGCACGTGCAGCTTGCTCCCCAAGGATTGCTCGTTCGGGCAATAACTCGGAGATCGGAACAGGCCTGGTGGCTGTTGGCCATGAAGAAGCTGCATGAAAACCTGACACACATGCTCTAGCACTCGAACCAATTTCGTGGAGACCGCTAATGACATCTCCCACCACTACGGGACCCGGTCCAAAGTAGGGGGTCATGAGTCGGTGCGCATGGCCCGATTCCACGCCCGGGCCTCCGACGACGGTGATCATGACCGAGCCCTGAGTTCCAGTGAGTAGTTCTAATGCATGACCATGGGCGGCTCTGCGCATGACAGATAGCGAGGCTTCGGCGTCAATTTCAGGAGGCGCACCTGCCATAACGAGCGCTGCGCCAGTGCTCGACCAACCGAGTGCAGAGGCCTGGCTCAAAATCTCATTGCTGACGTCGTCACGGATAAGCGCGTCGATCACTAGAGCTTCAAGCCGAGCATCCCAGGCTCCGCGAGCTTCGGCTGCTCGCGCGTACACCTCGGCGGCTGAGAAAGCGATCTCTCGTGAGTAACGCAGGATCGCTTCACGGAGCGGTGCCCGATCGCCATCCAACGTGAAGTGTTCGATCGATTGCTCAACAACTGAGATCGTGGTTCGCACGAGATCAACGGTCTGTTCAAAAGTGATAGCGCGAGCCAGTTCGCGGGGAGCAGCACCAAAAACATTTGATGTCAATGCTGAGGTATCTTTTCCGTCGGCGAACCAATCGATGAATTCCTGGATACCGGCCTGAGCGACTTGGCCAACCCATGAGCGTTCCTGTGCGCCGAGTTCTCGGTACCAGGGGAGTGATCGTTCCATTTCGGCCGCGGCCGCTGTCACGAGTTCGCCGGTTGCGTGTGCGAGTTGTTGGGTGAGTTGCGAACTGCTCATGACGTGTGACCAGGCCTAACCAATGTTGACGCCGATCACACTTCCCACGATGTAAGTGACACCCGCGGCCCCCACTCCCCAAAGAAGTTGGCGCATAGCGCTAAAAATGATTCCGCGGCCGGAGTATTTGCCCACGAGACCGCCGACCACGCAGAGAGAAATGACCGCGAGGGCAATGGCAGCGAAGAAGGCCACGGCTCCCGAAAAGAGTGCATAGGGAATAACTGCAACGCTGGCTCCAAGGGCGAAAGCGAGGAAACTTGAAATAGCTACCTTTATGGGGTTACCGAGTTCATTGGGATCAAGCCCAAGTTCCTCTCGGGCTAGGGTTTCGAGAGCCGTTTTCGGGTCAGACATAATCTTCCGTGAAACGTCGCGTGCTTGTTCCTTGCTGAGTCCTTTTGCTCGGTATATCAGTTCAAGTTCTTTTGCTTCTTCTTCGGGTTTGTCCCGCAACTCTTGGGCTTCCATTTCGATCTCCCGGCGGAATAGGTCCCGTTGACTGGCAACGCTGACGTACTCACCTGCCGCCATGGAGAATGCGCCGGCGAGGAGCCCGGCGAGCCCGGCAAAAAGTACGGTGCTGTTATCCAGTGACCCAGCAAGGCTGGCACCGGCGAAACCCATGACTAATGCGGTGTTTGAAACAAGGCCATCAGAGACGCCGAAGATCGCAGCTCTGACTGAACCTGACTTGTCCACTTTGTGCCACTGCTCGGTGCTACTGCGATCTGCGGTGCGCGTGACTCCTGCCATGGGGTTCGGCGTCCCCTGCATCATTTTGCGAAAGACTTCCGCATGTTCGCGTTCGTCCTCCGACATGGTGGAGAGTGCTTCCGGTTCGTCGTCGTACATGCCAGCGTCGGCGCCTTCGTTTTCTTCCAACTGACCCAGAACAGTGTTTAGTCCGGCTGCTTTGGCGCGGGCAACCATGGCTGCGTCGTTGGGGTCGAGGGCTGTTGGTGCGGGCGGAATATCAACGCCGTACTCGGTGAGCTTCTCAATCCAGTGGGCCGCATGGCGATCCTCGATCTCTGCGAGTTCGATTAAGGCCTCTTTGCGCTCACCCGTTGTAGTTTCCGCCAGGGACCGGTACAACAAAGACGCGTTGCGTTCTGCGTTGAGGTAGCGCAGGAACCGCTTGGGGTCGTTCTTCATGCTCACCCAGAACCTTCGGTGTTGCCCGCATCGGCTGCAGCTGGATCATGTAATTGATATCGCTCAATGGCTTGGCGCACCAGGTCAGAATCCACCTGACCAGCCTCTGCCAGGCAAGACAGTGTCTGAACCGCGATGGACTCGGCATCGACCAGGAAGTGTCGTCGCAGTGCCCCTCGAGTGTCAGACATGCCCCAGCCGTCGGTGCCCAAAGACGCAAATGGGGCATTGACCCAGGGTCGAATCTGGTCTTGGACTGTTCGCATGTAGTCCGAGACGGCGATGACAGGTCCCTCGCGCCCTTCGAGTCTCTCGGTGACATAAGCGGTGCGTCGATCCTCCTGCGGGTACAAGAAGTTGTGACGATCGACGGCAAGGCCGTCTCGGCGGAGCTCATTCCACGATGTCACGGACCAGATATCGGCAACAATTCCCCAGTCATCACGCAAAAGTTCCTGGGCCTTGAGGGCCCACGGAACGGCAACGCCACTGGCCAAGATCTGAGCCTTGAGTCCAGGTCCGTGACCCTCGTTGAGCAAGTACATTCCGCGGAGAATTCCGTCCACATCAACATTGTCAGGCTGTGCAGGTTGAATGTAAGGCTCGTTGTAGATGGTCAGGTAGTAGTAGACATTTTCCGAGTCCTCGCCATACATGCGACGCAAGCCGTCTTTGACAATATGGCCGAGTTCGTATCCGTAGGCAGGGTCGTAGGAAACGACCGCGGGGTTTGTGCTCGCGAGAAGTATGGAGTGACCATCCTCATGTTGCAGCCCTTCACCGTTGAGTGTTGTGCGGCCTGCTGTCGCACCAAGGACAAAGCCGCGAACCATTTGGTCACCAGCCGCCCAGAATGCATCTCCCGTTCTTTGGAAGCCAAACATGGAGTAGAAGATGTAAATGGGAATCATTGGTTCATTGTGTGTTGAGTAGGAGGATCCAACGGCGGTGAATGAGGCAACGGAACCAGCTTCATTGATGCCCTCATGGAGGATCTGACCTGTTTCTGATTCCTTGTAGGAGAGCATCAGTTCACGGTCAACCGAGGTGTATTGCTGACCATGTGGTGAGTAGATCTTGAGTGTTGGAAAGAGTGAATCCATGCCAAAGGTTCGAGCTTCATCAGGGATGATCGGCACAATTCGGTGCCCAATGTTTTCGTCCTTGACCAGGTCCTTGAGCAAGCGGACAAAGGCCATGGTCGTTGCAACGGATTGGTTGCCTGACCCGCGATTCACTGCGTCGTAGACCTTGTCGCCGGGAAGCACGAGGGGCGTGGACTTTTCTTGGCGCTCGGGCATTGAGCCGCCCAGAGCCCGTCGACGTTCCATCATGTACGCGAGGTTTTCGTCCTCGAGTCCAGGGTTGTAGTAAGGGGGTAGATAGGGATCCTTATCCAACTCGGCATCGGAGATAGGGATGTGCAGGCGGTCCCTGAATTCCTTGAGATCCTCCAGGGATAGCTTTTTCATTTGGTGTGTTGAATTTCGCGCCTCAAAACTCGAGCCCAAAGTCCAGCCCTTGATTGTCTTGGCCAAAATCAAAGTTGGTTGACCCTTTGTTTCGGTCGCGGCTTTGTAGGCGGCATACATCTTGCGGTAATCGTGACCGCCACGAGAAAGGCTCCAGATGTCGTCATCGCTCCAGCTTTCAACGAGTTTCGCTGTCCGTGGATCTCTCCCAAAGAAGTGCTCGCGAATAAATGCGCCATCTTCTGCTTTATAAGTCTGAAAGTCACCATCGTGCGTGGTGTTCATGAGATTGACCAATGCACCGTCACGGTCAGCGGCGAGAAGTTCATCCCACTGGCGACCCCAAATCACCTTGATGACATTCCACCCGGCTCCACGGAATAGAGATTCAAGTTCTTGAATTACTTTGCCGTTTCCACGGACAGGGCCATCGAGACGCTGAAGGTTTGCATTCACCACGAAGATCAAATTGTCGAGCTCCTCGCGAGCGGCGAGGCCAATCGCGCCTACGGCATCAACCTCATCCATTTCACCGTCGCCGAGAAAAGCCCATACCTTTTGGCTGGAAGTGTCCTTGATCCCGCGATTGTGCAGGTACTTGTTGAATCGGGCTTGGTAAATCGCGTTGAGTGGCCCAATGCCCATGCTCACGGTGGGGAACTGCCAAAACCACGACATCAATCTTGGGTGCGGGTAGGAGGGAAGCCCGCCGGCGCGGTGGGACAACTCCTGACGGAACCCATCCATTTGTGCTTCAGTCAGCCGGCCCTCGACAAATGCACGGGCATAGATCCCGGGGGAAGCGTGTCCTTGGAAAAAGATCTGGTCCGCGCCACCCGGATGGTTCGGGCCTTTGAAAAAGTGGTTGAAGCCAACTTCGTAGAGAGTCGCAGAACTGGCATAGGTGGAAATGTGCCCACCCACAGAAATGCCAGGACGCTGAGCGCGGTGCACCATGATGGCCGCATTCCAACGAATCATTGCCCGAATGCGGCGCTCGACAAATTCATCGCCAGGGAAAAAGGGCTCGCGATCAGGGGAAATCGAGTTGATGTAATCGGTGCTGCGCAAACTGGGGACTCCGACATTTTGTTCGGCAGCGCGACGCAAGAGCGAAAGCATGAGATACCGAGCTCGGTAGTTGCCACCCGCCTGCACCATGTCGTCGAATGATTCAAGCCATTCTTGGGTCTCCGATGGATCCACATCAACATATTGAGTGGGCAAGCCACCTGCCATTGCATTCCCTCGAGGGTCAGCCACAGTCGCTACCTTTCGCCTGTCACAAACGGGATCGCCGTTGGTGAGCATGTCGCTTTGTAAGTGGGTTCTTTCCATTTCCTATCCTTGCGCATGTGGAGTCCGGTGTCACATTCGCCCACAGGGAAAAGTCGCTTGGCGGGCATTTTGGGTCAGTTCGGCGGAAGTGCTTGCCAAATGACCAACTTTTGGATGGACTAGTGCCCGAGGGTGCGGCAGGTGGTCGTGCCAAGCGGGGAATGATCAAAGGAGTGGCGTGAGCGCCTCAGCGCAACCAAGTGAAGGAACGCAGCGGGCTGTGCGGCTGGCTCTTGAGACGGGCCAGATTGTTCAAGAGATCGGTTATGACCAGGACTGCGACGACGACCTGCGTCAGGGAGTCGTCGAAATCACCGGATCGGACATGGTGGACATCGATTTTGATGAGGTCGTGGATGCCGCACTGCTCTGGTACCGCGAGGACGACGGTGACTTGACCGATGCATTGGTCGATTCCATTATTTCCCTCGCTGACCAAGGTGTCGTGTGGCTGCTGACCCCCAAGCCTGGTCGCGATGGCCACGTTGAGCCCGAAGACATCACCGAGGCCGCGCAGACTGCGGGTCTGCGTCAAACGAGCACGATCAGCGCCGGAACCAACTGGCAAGGAACTCGATTGGTGGCACCGAAAGCCAAGCGGTAGCCTTCGCCACATGTCGATACCTGTTGGAGAATTAGCCCCTGATTTCACCCTGGCAAATCAATACGGTGAAACCGTCACTCTCTCGGATTTCCGAGGGAAAAAGAATGTGGTCATCATGTTCTATCCATTTGCTTTCACTGGAATTTGCACCGGAGAATTGTGCACGATCCGGGACCGAAAGACAGACTTCATTAACGATGAAACTGAAGTCCTGAGCATCTCATGCGATCCAACACCCTCGCTGAAAGTGTTCTCCGAGCAGGAGAACCTGACCCACAACCTGCTCAGCGATTTCTACCCCCACGGTGCGGTGTCGCAGGCCTATGGCGCATTCCTCGAAGACAAAGGCTTTGCAACACGTGCGGCTTACGTCATCGATAAAGAAGGCGTCGTTCGTTGGGCCGTTGTGAACGGACCGGGCGAGGCTCGCAATGCAGATGAATACGTCGCTGCATTAGCAGATTTGGCTTAATCGGTTCGCGGAGGTTTTTCCGCATCGGTGACTTCGAGTGTCGTTGTAACAGGTGCGGTGTGCGGGTCCTCCCACGTTGATGCTCGATTAATCTGATTGACATGGGACACAATTCCGCCGATAAGTGCGATTTGCGCTGTCATGTCTGCACCGCGCACCGCCTGATGCGCCGCCGTCACCCCAATGCTTTCAGTGGGATCGTCTGTTGCCATATTGTCCGCGGCCATTTCAATCAGGTCAGCCAGTGGCGACAATGCGGCAGCAGGAATTTGAGTTGTCGAGCTACTGCGGGTTGCAGTGCGCAGGTCATTCGCAATATTGAGTACGCGAGCGCTCATGACTTGATTGGCCTGTAGCAACTCCTTGAGTTGCGCCATGTCAGAGCTGTGAATACGCGGACTCCATTTGGAATGTTTGGAAAGATCTTCGTATTGAGCGGCTAACCCCAAGACCTGGTTGCGCAATTCAACCGCCTGATCGCTCCAGTTCTGGGTGGTCTCACGCGAGGGATTATCTCGCAGGTCGCGGGCAATCTTGGCAAGCAAAGTTGACAAATTGACCTGCACTCGAGCTAGACCTGCTGCCAGTTTTTGGGTATCTCTCGTTGGTGATGCAAGGAATGAAGCAACGAGGGCGAACAGTGCACCGATCATGACACCCGTGAATCGCTCCAAGGCCAACTCTGTTGTGAGGTGACTGCCCACCACCAAGATGACTGTGACTGCAAGGCTTGCTGCAACAGCGGGGGACTCATCTGGATTGGAATATTGCATCAGGCGGGCCATGATGAAACTCAAGGCAACAAGCAGAAGTATGACAATGGCGCCCGATCCAATGAATGAGACGATCACAAGTGCAACAGCAGCACCGACAAGGGCGCCCAATAATTGGATGAAGGTCTCTTTTGCGGCATGGTGAAATGTGACCCGCGTTGCAATCACTGCAGTAATCGCAGCGGGCACAGGTGAGGCATAAGGAATTGCATCCGAGACTAAGTAGGCTGCGAATGCAGCAAGTGAAGTGAGGACGGCAAGGCGGGTATAGGTCGTTGGTTTAAAGCTTTTGAGCCGAGCCACTCGGGCGCCGTCGGGGATACTCACGTGATCAGTATCGCAAATGCCGAATTGCGCCACCTTGTTTCTGGTCTATTTCTGCATTCGCATCATTCGGGTTGCCACGAGTTCGGCTTCCTGTTCGTCATGTGTAACGTGAATTGCTGGGATTCCTTGAGATCTGACGAGCCCTGAGACCTCCGTCGCTAGTCGAATCCGCGTGGTGGAGTCGAGTGCACTAAACGGTTCATCAAAAAGGAGTACTTCGGGCTTGGGAGCTACCGCCCGCGCTAAAGCGACCCTTCCTGCTTGTCCACCGGAGAGTTCCCAAGTGCGGTTATTTCGCACGTGTGTCAGACCCACCCACTCGAGTAGTTCGGTTGCTCGAGTGCGTGCGGTTTCCCGATCAACGTTGTGTGCACGCAACCCATAGGCGATGTTGTCAATGAGTGACAGGTGGGGGAAGAGAAGTGGGTCTTGAAAGACCAAGCCGAAATTCCTTTTGTGAATGGGAAGCCCGTTCACCCGCACGCTATTGAGCAAGATGTCACCGCTCAATGCCGAAGTAATGCCAGCGATCGTGGCTAATAATGTCGACTTCCCGCATCCGCTGGGGCCAAGGATAGCCAAAGTTTCACCAGGAGTTACCGTGAAATTAAACGGTTCGTGGAGGGGTTGTGAATCTGAATACCCGATCACCAAATTCGATGTACTGAGTCCTGTAGTTGTCATGACAGTTTGATTCTTCCCTGTGCTGAGAAACGATCAATAAGCAACATGAGAGAGAGTGTCATGACAACCAAAATTGTGCTCAACACCGCAGCAGTGGTGTAGGCCTGATCTCCAGGCCTTGCCAGTAGTTTGGCAATTTGCACGGGCACGGTCGGTGAATCTGCACGGGCGAGAAAGGAAGCGGCCCCGAATTCACCAAGTGAAACCGCACCGGCCAATCCACCTGCTGCGATCATGACGGTTCGCAGGAGAGAGCCATATGCGGTCCACCAGGCGTGGGCTGGTGAGGCGCCGAGTGAGCTCGCGACGAAGAACCTTCGGCTGTCAGCAGTTCGCAGTGCAGGTGAAGCCACTGCCACAACCAAGGGGATTGCAACCAATGCGTGTGCAATGGGAATAAGAAAGCCAGAACTCCTCAGGTCAATGGGCGGCCGACCAAATGCCAACAGGGTTCCCAATCCAATAGTGGCTGCTGAAAGGCCAAGGGGAATAAGTGCGATCGCTGCGATGAATGTTCGTCGACCCATCACGGCAATTGCAGCAAGGCCACCGATAGCGGAGGCGATAAGTGCCGTTACCAGCGCCAGGCTGATGGTTAGTGCTACCGCTGCCCGAGGTGAACCCAAGCCGGCAAATCGATCTTGTGCATCGATCACACCTATCCACGCTGATAAGTCCATGCCCTGTGTAGAAGTAAAGGATCCAATGACCAATCCTGCAAGGGGCGTGAGAACGATCAGGGCGCTGAGAGTCACGATCGAATACACCCAGGCGCTGCGCCGCGCACCCTGCACTTTGGTGCGCTCAGAGTGCGTCAATGTGATCGTTGCACCGCGCATTCGAGCGGCCAAGAAGAGCGCTCCTGTGACGATGATGAGTTGAATGAGTGCGCTTGCAAGTGCCCCGGGAAAGTCAAGCAAAACAGAGGTTTGGCGCAGGATGGATTGTTCCAAGGTGCGGGTGGAAGAGCCGTCACCCAGAATCACAACGACACCAAGGGATGTAAAGGAGAAGACAAACACGATGCACGCGGAACTGAGTATTGAAGATTTCAGGTTGGGCAATGTCAGTGTCCGAAACACTCGAAATGGGTTAGCACCCAATGTTTGTGCGACATTGATATGGCGCGGGTCAAGTGCGGACCACTGCGCACCAACAATTCGAACAACCACGGCCACGTTGATATAGGCGTGGGCAAGAATCACCAAGATCAGGCCAGGCGCGAGAAGTTCGCCAAGGATTGACTTGAAAGCGAGGGCGACCACGACCGTCGGGAGAACAAATGGCACGGTCATCAACGCGAGCACAAGCGCTCTGCCCTTAAATTGATACCGCGCAAGAACTCCGGCAATAGGGATGCCAATGACCAAGGAGAGCCCTACGCTGGCAAGGCTTTGCCCAATCGAAAGCAAAGCTATTGACCAGGGTCCCGAGTTGACAAGGGCATTGAGTGTGTCAGCGCTGATCGCCGTGCGCACCAAGACGAACAGTGGGTAGATCAGAAAGATCGTGAAAAACGCCAGTGGCGCCATCCATGCATGTCGAACAAAGGCCGGTGCATGGTTGCCTAGGGCGCCGCGCTCGGGTGTCATGCGATTCCCACGTGGGGCACGAAAGTTCAGCGCCCCATCACCTCACTCCAACTGCGCAGGATCTCTGGTAACTGCTGCGCAACCTGCTCTGATTCGAGGAGGGCACTTGATTCAACAACGGGCGTGAAGTCGGCGAATGCCTGTGGCAATGTCGCATCGCTGCGAACGGGATAGACAAACATGCTCAGCGGGATATCCGCCTGAACATCAGGGGAGAGCAGCCAGTCGATGACCTGCTGGGCACCGGTTGGATTACTTGCGCCGGCAAGCACGCCCGCGAATTCAATTTGCCGGTAGCAGCTGTCGGTCATGCTCGACGTACTCGGCTCCGTCACCGTGGCGTCTTCAGCGAAGAGAACCTCGGCGGCAGGGCTTGTGGCATAGGAGACCACGAGCGGTCGATCACCACCGCTGAGTGTGAATTGGGTGTAGTACGCATCCGTCCAAGATCCGGCCACGCTCACGCCGTTATCACGCAGTTGTGCCCAGTAGTCGGTCCACGAGTCGCCAAAGCGAGCAATAGTGGCAAGCACAAATGCCAGTCCAGGCGAACTTGTGGCTGGGTCTTCAACGACTAGGCGTTCCGCGAATTGGGGCAGAGTCTCGAGACTTATTGGTGGTTGCTCATCTTGTTCAGCGAACCAGGCGTTGTCCACATTGATGCACACATCACCAAAATCGATGGGGGTCACAAGCCCACCTGAAGTTTGGTCTTGAAATGCCGGCAGAACTTGATCGAGTTCGGGAGAGGTGTACTCGGCGAAAACTCCTTCGCCTGCCGCTCGAGAAACGAGGGTGTTATCGACGCCAAAAATCAGGTCAGCCGTCGGTGCGCCGGCTGCCAATACGGCACTCGAGGTCATTGTGCCGGCGTCGCCTGCAGTTTGGATCTCAAGAATGATGCCCTGATCTTCGAGCGATTGAATCAAGGTCTCAGACAATGCGAATGACTCATGGGTGAGCAGTCGCACGACAGACGCCTGGTCACTGGATTGCTGTGGTGCCTCGGATGCTGCATCTGAACTGCACCCTGTGAGTAACACAGATCCAATACCGATAGTGATTACCGTTGTTGTCAGGAAAGTACGAGCCATTTTCACTCCCTCGCGCTGGCATTACCCAGATCAGGTTTGTGGGTCAACAGTGGCAACTGTCCTCTCAGCCCGCCGATCCCGCGAGCTCCCCAGGGATGCAGACGTTAGCACTGTCTTGGGAATTTGTCTCAAGTGGGGAAAATTGCGCGCGTGTTCCGAATTAAGGCAATACCCTTATTTCGTGGCGCATGCACATAGAGACGTAGTAATCATCGGTTCAGGTTTTGGCGGTTCCGTCTCTGCATTACGCCTGCGCGAGAAGGGCTATTCGGTTGCTGTACTTGAGGCAGGGCGTCGATTCAATGAAAGCAACTACGCCAAGAATTCGTGGGACTTGAAAAATTTCCTATGGGCTCCCCAGTTGGGGTTCTTTGGCATCCAGCGCTTCCACGTGCTCAAGGATGTCGCAATCCTTGCTGGTGCAGGAGTCGGTGGGGGCAGTTTGGTGTATGCGAACACGCTTTATGTTCCGGGAGATAGATTTTTTAATGACCCGCAGTGGAGTGCAATAACCGATTGGAAAAAGGAGCTTGCTCCCTATTACGATCAAGCGAGCCGTATGTTGGGAGTCACTCAAAATCCAACTTTCACTCCCTCTGACAAAGTCATGCAGGAAGTTGCCACATCCATGGGTGTGGGTGAAACTTTCACGCTCACTCCCGTTGGAGTCTTTTTCGGTGAAGGTCGAGGCAAAGATTCACCGGATCCATTCTTTGGTGGTGTTGGCCCGAACCGCACAGGGTGCATCGAATGTGGTGAGTGCATGACGGGTTGTCGGTACAACGCCAAGAACACCCTGCCCAAAAACTACTTGGGCCTCGCCGAGGCGGCAGGTGCGGACGTGTTTCCCATGACCACTGTGACGGCCATTGAGCCGCGTCATTTGGGGGGCTATCGCATCCTTGCTCGAAAAACCGGTACACGAACATCCGTGGAATTCACGGCTGACCAAGTCATCTTTGCTGCAGGTGCCTACAACACCCAAAAGTTGCTGCACAAGATGAAGGATGAAAAAGTCCTGCCCAATCTTTCACCCAGTCTGGGCAAGCTTTCGAGAACGAACTCTGAATCGATTCTTGGTGCGGTGGCAAAAACCTCGGGTACGGATTTCACCGAAGGTGTTGCTATTACTTCAAGTTTCTTCCCGGATGCTGATACGCACGTGGAACCGGTGCGCTACGGAAAAGGCTCAAACTCCATGGGACTTCTCCAGTCGCTCATCACGAGGCCGGTACCTGGAAAGAAGCGTTGGCAAGTGTGGGCGCGTGAATTAATCACTCACCCCATGGATGCTATTGCGATGCTCAATGTGCGCAATTGGAGCGAGCGGTCAGTTATTTCACTTGTCATGCAAACGGTGGACAATTCGCTGACTTTGGCAGGGAAGCGAGGGCTTTTCGGTCGCTGGGTTCTTGCGACCGACACCTCGCAGTCAAATCCGGCTCCGACATATATTCCGGTTGCCGCCGACGTGGTTGAACAGGTCGCAGGTTTGATCGACGGCCGCGCCGGTAGTTCGGTATTTGAGAATATAGATGCGGCTCTCACCGCGCATTTTGTTGGCGGATGCGTGATTGGGGCGGACTCAGAACATGGAGTCATTGACCCGTATCACCGCGTTTTCAATTACCCGGATTTGCACGTTGTCGATGGTTCCGCCATCACGGCAAATTTGGGTGTGAACCCGTCACTCACAATCACTGCCCAAGCCGAGCGCGCAATTGCGATGTGGCCGAATAAGGGTGAGCCAGATCCTCGCCCGTCGCCCGGCGAGCAATTTGTCAGTGTGAAGCCGCAAGCTCCTCATCGACCTTATGTGCCAAGCACCGCACCCGGTGCCCTGCGCTTGTAATAAATTTGCACGCGGATAACTGGGCCCAATATTTAATGCGGTAATAAGCAAAACCCGCAATCATTGATTGCGGGCTGCTGGAGTGAAACCTCGTTATGACTTGCAACGGGGCTTCTCACGAGCGGAGCCACTCGGATGGCGCCACAGGTGAAGATTTGTAGTTGTTGGGAAGTTACTCGCCAAGGTGGCGACGGAAGATGGCATCGATTTCATCGCGGTGCGATGGGCTCATTGCCATGGTGCGCTGGTAGTCCCACTCTTGATGGAAGTTACGAGGCCGGTTGGTGCTGAAGATGTTGCTGAGAACTCGTCCGAAGCTCTGCATGTAAATCACGTCCACTTCTTAGTCTTGTTGCCGGGGTCTCCGGTATGTGACAATTCTAGGACATGGTTGTTACCTAAATGTTATCGGGGGGTGAATTCGCGGTTAATTAGCGGTTAAACTACGGATTTCGTCAAGAAACCCGAACAAAACGACTTAAACCTGAGGGGACAGATTGTCCCATTTCTGTCACAGCGTATACCCTGAAGCGATATTTCCCAGCCTTGCGGGGAAGCGGGCAGGTGAGACGACTGGCGGTGGCCTTGAACCGGTTGAGCGTGCATATCCGCTTGCCCTTGGCATCGATCACGCGATAGGACGCCACGACAGCGGAAGTCTGTCCGGCCAAGGTGTTAAACCGAATTTTCTTTCCAACGATTGTGGGCGGTGACATCTGGCCCGGTGGTACCACCGACGCTGTGACAGTCGCTGGCAGAGCGTTGCCTTCTCCCTCGCTATTACGGGCCCGCACCGTGAACGAGTAATCACCGGCGGCCAGGTTTGGCACCGTGCAGGTTGTGGTGGTTGTGGTGCAGGCAAGGTCCCCGGACGCAGTGAGGACGTCGTAGCCCACGACCGTTTCAGGGGAAATGATTGGCGGCTGCCACGTTGCTACGACACTGTTGTTGAGCGCCTGCAGTTGAAGTGCCTGTGGGCTGGACGGAATCGTGGGATATCCGGCTGCGGTGAGTGCGGCGTTAAGCATGGCGAGGTAGTCGATGGCAACAAAGCCGACCATTAAATAGGCGCCGGAAAAACCGGCAACGCAACCCCCAGCCGACCCCGAATTGACCCCAAGTAACAAATTTTGGCCGATGGTATTCGTTGCGTAGGTGGGTCCGCCGCTGTCCCCAGAACAAATCCCGCCATTGGAGTCTTGGGACACGGAGAACACCGACCCGTAATTGGATGCGGGTTCATAGGTGTCGATTGGGAGCTGGACCTGCATGGGAATATCGCCACGCTGATTGACCCCGGTCAGCCCATAGCCCATCAGGGTGCTCGGCTGCAGGTCTTGGGACCAGCGCGTCAGCTCCGCTGCCGTTGCGAGTCTGGCGTATGGGCTGGGGCCAAGATCTGAGTTAAGAACGAGTACTGCAATGTCGTTAGCCTCGACGTTGTTCGAGGCATTGATGTAGGTCGCAGGTTTAAAGATCTGTTGAACCGACACGGACGATGCGCCCTGCGGCCCCGTGTTGCTGTATTGCACAGCAACACCGCCAGGCGGGAACAGTGCAAAACCGGGAAAGTTGGCTGCGCCTCCGGGCACGGTGACGCAATGTCCTGCGGTGAGAATGACACGAGGCTTCCACACCGCCGTACTGCAACTGCGATCCCAAGACGAGCCGCTATTGATTGCTAGGGCTGCAACCCCCGGATTACCGGTTGCAGGCGTTCCGCCATAAATACGAGGTGTCATAGCGTGTGAACTACCGGCAAGCGCTGCAATTACTGAGCCAATTATCGCCCCAGTGATGACAGTGGATCGAAATTCCATGTAACTCCCATGTGGTCTGTTCCGCCATGCTAAGTCCGAATCGAAACTGAAGGCCTCCCGACGCACGAATTCTCATGGCTGAAGCAAATTATGAAAATTTTGCCCAGTGGGCGAGGAGGGACTCGAACCCCCGACTTCATCCTTGTAAGGGATGCACTCTAACCAACTGAGTTACTCGCCCGGAAAAGTGAAGATTACATGAAGCCACTTGAGGACATAGCATCGATGCCCAAAAGCATTTTGACGAGTCGATCAACTTTTCGGTGTAGATTTACAGATGATCAAAGCCGGTACCCACATGCGAGATACCACGAAGCAGAAAAGGATGAACTAATGTGGCGAGCTGGCCAGAGCTACAACCGCCTAGCGCTAGCTTTCCTTGTCTTTACCGCGCTTGTCTTGGGATTTGCGATCGCAGACCTTTCAAACATCCGCTGGCTTGGTGGCCTCATTTTGGTCATCATTGGCTGTTATGCGGCCTGGTACATGTGGCGATCATGCGGTCCACCAAAAACTCTCGCGGCAATAGGGGTGGTAATTCTTGGTTTCATCTTCTCCCACCCGTTGGGATCAATCCTCGGTTCTTACGGAGCGCTCTTTAGCGTGGCTCTCGTGGTAGCAATTACTGTGTGGATTCTTGGCTCGCCACGGGGAAATGACCGCTGAAAAAGTGGGGGCAGAGTCTACGATTGAATGGTCAACGGTGACTTTATGTGAAAGGAAACAAATGAAATTTGCGGTAGCAGGAATTTCTATGATGGGGGCCGCAGCACTTGTGTTGTCCGGTTGCTCCAGCGACTCGGGCAGCGATCAGGCTGTCGGGGGAATGACAGAATGCACCGACGCATCCATGCAGGAAGCCGTTGCAGGTGTCTATGGTGATGGAAACTTTGAAGTGAGCGGCTACAAGTGCGCCGATGGCTGGGCCTATGTCTCGACGGATCCTGCTGAGGGCGAGCAGGGTGCTCCTCAAATGTTTATTTTTGAGGCTGAAGGACAGTTCTGGATTCCTAAGGACGCTGCTGCGGTGTGTGGCACCTATGAGGATGGCACCTATCCGGCTGACGCAACGATCCCAGAATCCCTATACGACCCAGCTTGCTTGGTGGGCTAGTTTCAGGTCACGATTAATTGGTTGGAGTGAGGGGGCCGCACAATTGTGCGGCCCCCTCACTCAATTTCAAGGCCAATTGTCGGGCATCCGATTGTGGGTTCACAGCCTTAAAAGGCTCGGGAGCTGGTGCTAATGTGCCGATATGGCAACGGTCGAGTCCATCAGGGTCCTCATGGACAGGCGCTACCCGCCGTTTACGGCTGAGGAATGGGACAGCGTTGGTTTGATCTGTGGTGATCCGGATGCCACCGTTGGCAGAATACTTTTTGCTCTGGATCCAACCATCGATGTCATTCATGAGGCCATGGAACTTCAGGCGGACATGGTTATCACCCATCACCCGCTCTTTCTCTCTGGAGTTCATTCCGTGGCGCGTGACACTCTTGGTGGCCGCGTTATTCATGAGGCGCTCACACACGGCATCGCGCTTTTCAATTCCCACACGAACGCTGACCAAGCCAACCCAGGAGTATCTGATGCTCTGGCTGACGTTCTCGGACTGACCGATTGTGTTCCCCTGATTCCTGGAGCGGAGATTAATCAAGGAATTGGTCGAGTGGGCAGGCTGCCTACCCCCATGCCGTTGTCAGAATTCGCAGCCCTAGTTGCCATGAAATTACCCGCTACCGCCGTGGGCACGCGCGTAGCTGGAGGCCCAGAGGCCCTGATCACGACGGTGGCAGTGTGCGGGGGGTCGGGGGACTCACTCATGTCAGTTGCCAGCACCTTGGCGGATGTCTACGTCACCTCGGACTTGAAGCACCACAAGGTGCTCGATCACCCTAGGGAAATATGTGCGCTGATTGATGTTCCCCATTTTGCGAGCGAGTGGCCGTGGGTGGTCAAGGTTGCCGAACTTGTTGGACAGGAGCTTGGCGGTACGGTTGACTGTGTGGTCTCAACCGTTAGTACAGATCCTTGGACAACGTACATTTCAAGCACGGCCTAAACAACACAATTCAACAAGGAGTATCCGCTGAACATCGAGCCTCAGATTCAAGAGCAACTTCTCACCGTCCAAGCAAAGGACACTGAAGTAGCGCAACTGAATCACAAGCGAAATTCGTTGCCTGAAATTGCGGCACAAGCAGACCTTGCAATGAGACTGGAGCGCGCGACGAATCAGCATATTGCCGCGGGTGTCATTCTGAGCGATTTGCAGCGGGATCAGGCGCGCTCTGATGCCGATGTTGAGGTTGTGCGTCAACGGATCATTAAAGATCAAGAACTTCTTGATTCTGGTTCCATCAATGACCCAAAACAGCTGACCAATTTGCAGCACGAATTGGAGTCACTTGCGCGTCGCAGAACCGAGTTAGAAGATGTTGAACTCGAAATCATGGAGCGCATTGAGGGCGCTGAAGCGGCCGTCTCGGTATTGGCCGACCAGGTGACATCTCTGAGTTCTGAACTTGAAAGTGTTACTGAATCGCTGTCTCAACTGACAAGCGCGTTAGATGCTGACATCACTGAGGTTCAAGCTGAGCGCGACAGAATTTCGGCGCAATTGCCGTCCGACCTTCTGGCACTCTATGAAAAAATTCGATCCGGACATGATGGCGTTGGGGCTGCCAAACTGCATAGAGCCCAGTGTGAAGGATGCCGCATGACGCTACCGCCACAAGAACTTCAATCAATTCGGCAGGCTCCTGCTGATCTGGTGGTTCAATGCGAAGAATGCCGCAGAATTTTGGTCAGAACCTCTGATTCAGGGCTCTAGTCATGTCTCGAGACCTCATAGTAGAAGCCGACGGAGGAAGTCGGGGAAACCCGGGTCCTGCGGCCTACGGGGCAGTCGTTCGTGATGCTCTTTCCGGTGCCGTTCTTGCTGAATTAGCCGCATCTCTGGGAGTAGCAACAAATAATGTTGCGGAGTATCAGGGGGCAATCGCTGGACTACTTCACGCCGCCAGTATTGATCCCGAGGCTTGTGTGGAAGTGCGACTTGATTCCAAATTAGTTGTTGAGCAGATGTCAGGTCGCTGGCAGATTAAACATGCAGATATGCGCGAGCTAGCCAAGCAATGTAGAGCAGCACATGATCCCTCACTAGTCACGTACACATGGATTCCCCGAGATGAAAATTCACACGCCGACCGCCTTGCCAATAAAGCGCTAGATGGCGGAAGTACCCATAAACCAGTCGCAGTTGTGCAACAAAATTTTCTTACTGATCGACTACGTAGTCCAGAAGTCCCGACATTTATTTATTTTGTGCGCCATGGTGA
>JALRGY010000005.1:36062-36940 GCA_023253325.1 Candidatus Nanopelagicales bacterium
GCTGCAGCAGATGCACTTGTCAATGAAGCCCTTGACTCCTATGACGGCACTAACCCAGTCGTCATCGCACGTTTCCCCGGCGGTGCAAGTGTTGAAAATCCGGTGGTGGATCTCCTGGGGTCGGTACAGGAATTGCACGCCCGCGATGTAGCAAGTTCAGCTGTCGGGGCCCAACCCAATGTGATGGTCGGGTGGTCCGAGCTAGGGCCTCCTGTCGTCACTCATATGGCTCGTCATGGTTCATCTGCATATTCACTGGAAAAGCGTTTTAGTGGTGCGGGTGGGCGCGATGTGCCATTAGCTCCGTTGGGAGTCGAGCAAGCGAATGCGCTAGCTCGAGAAATCGTTGAACGCGATGTGATCACCAGAATTATTTCGTCGCCCCTCAAACGTGCGCGGGAGACCGCCCTGATTGTCGCCCAACAAAAAGGCCTTGAGGTTGAGGTAATTGATGACTTCATTGAGTGCTCATTTGGCGAATGGGATGGCTATACATACTCGGAAGTTAAAGAGCGTTGGCCTGAGGCCTTGGAGGAATGGCTTGCAGGTACTCATGTGAGCCCACCAGGTGGAGAATCTTTTGAACAAGTTCAAGAAAGAGTTACCCGTGGACTTAATAGTGTGATTGGTGCCTTTCCGGGAGAACAAGTGTTAATTGTTTCCCACGTAACACCGATCAAAATATTGACAAGCAGAGCCATTGGCGCCCCACTCAATTCACTCTTTCGCATGGAGTTGCCGCCATGTTCGCTTTCGACTCAGGCATGGTTCCCGGACGGTAACTCAAGCATGTTCTCTTTTGCTGAGGCCGGTCATTTACAAGGGATGAAAGCTTCAGGCATCTGAGGTTGAATCATTGGGGTTTTGTGAAATTGGAA
>JALRGY010000060.1 GCA_023253325.1 Candidatus Nanopelagicales bacterium
ATGGACCGGGAACCCAGCCACCTTGGTTTCTGACGCACTTGCTGAATTGCTCAAACATCAAGCGATACGGGTTAACCGCGGGGAAAGATTCAACTGAGCCATTAACATTGAGATCCCCTGCTTCATGCCATTGGGTGAAGGATTGATCGTCGGGGATAGAGATTTCACCGTCGGTACCTTTGATGACAAACCTCTGTGATGGATGCATGTCGAAAGATGCAACTATGGCGCCCGTTCCCCTGTTGCCATCCGGTGTTTCCCACGCGATGTGGGCTTTTGTTGTCATGTCAACTGGATAACCCGCGTTGTCGGCGCTAGCGCTTGTCACGGAATAGAGGGTTTCTTCGGGCAAGAGCGCAACAATTCCATGGAGTGGGTAGATCCCAACATCAAAAAGAGCGCCGCCACCCTTCTCGGCCTCGAGCCGGTAATTGTCTTCAGGGATTCCGGAGAATGTGAATGTGGACAGGTAATTTCGAGGTGAACCGATCGCGCCTTGGGCAACAAGTTGATTGATGCGACGCATGCGAGGACTCCATAACGACCAGGTCGCTTCAGAGAGCAACAACCCTCGCTCTTCGGCCAAGGCGTAGGCCTGAATTGTGTCGGCTGCACTCATGGTCATTGGCTTTTCGCAGAGAACATGTTTTCCGGCATGAAGTGATGCCTCAATGTAGGGGAAGTGGGCATCGTTATTGAGCGAAATATAAACAGCTTCGACCTCAGGATCACTCAGAAGTTCGTCATAGTTTGCATGAACTTTTCCTGGGTTGATCGTTGCGGCACGCTCGGCATCCCGGGCAGCGGCTGCGAATAGTTCAATGTCATCGCCTTCATGTACTGCGGCTGCGGTAGCACGCTGCGCGAGCATGCCGACACCAATAAAGCCCCAGCGAACGGGAGATGTGTCTACTTCCATGTGAAAAGTCATGTGAAGAGAATAGTTCTTTATCGCGCGAGGAGTTGGGGGATTTCAGGCATTCCATTGCGCAGTGCCGATGCTTCGGCTGCTTCCATCAATGCCACGACATCACGTGATCCCAATGAGCTGACCTGCATAGGTGTGCCATCAAGTAGATATGCGGCAAGTTCCTGGTGAAAGAGATAGGGAGTTACTTCATCGAGTTCAATCTGCATGCGTTGGCCATCGTCTTTGTACACGAATATCTGTGCGGGAAGGTCAGCTACTGCTGGCTCAGCTGCAAGGTCCCATTCCCCGATGATTGCCCCGTGAGTGCCCAGGACGTAGAACTTGGGCCTGCGCGCAGCGGCGAGGTCTGAATTCACAAATATCGCGGTCGTGCCATTATCAAAAGTCAGCCGCACCTCAGCATGGTCGGCATTTGTCACGTGATGCCAGTGGCGCTTGTGATTGACCCCCGAGACGTGCGCGACTTTTTGGGGGAAAAGGTTCAGAATTTGATCGAGGTAGTGTGAACCCCAGTCAAAAATGGCTCCACCGGAGACATCAGACATGGAATGCCAATAGTCGCAGGGGCGCGAGTAGCCACCAACGAAGGATTCAAAGGCAAAAGGCTCACCAATTGCGCCACCCTCAATCAAGCGCCGCATGGTGACAAAATCCCGATCAAAGCGTCGGTTTTGATAGACCACCAGAGTGAGGTTCTTCTCGGCGGCGAGGGCAATGAGTTCGTCGCATTCGGCTGCGGTCAGGGCCATGGGCTTTTCCAGCACGACATGAATTCCGCGTTGAAGTGCCTCTTTGGCCCATGAATAGTGACTATTGGGCGGAGTTGAAATCACCACGATGTCGATCAGGCCTGAGTCAAGCATGAGCGTTGCGTCGCCGAAAGCTGCGATTTCGGGCGCCAACTCTTGGGCGGCGGCAATTCTCTCTGGATTTGTGTCGCAGACGGCAGTGAGAGTCAGACCCTCTGTGGCCGCAACCGCCTGATTGTGTTCGTGGCCGATGGCTCCATAGGCCAGTAAGCCTACGCGCAGGGGTGAGTTCATGATGAGAAAATCTACTGCAATTCACTCACTCCTGCACATTGGCATGTGTCAGCTCAGATTTCTCGCTAGATTCATCCCTGAGTTTCATAAATAAGTGTCCCTCATGTGCATTGGAGAATCTGTGAGCAATTATTCATTAACTGGCCGCACCGCAGTGGTGACCGGAGCATCGCGCGGAATTGGTCGTGCAATTGCCGTGTCACTTGCTCGTGAGGGTGCATCAGTCGCCCTAGTTGCTCGTAATGCGGAACTTTTAACCGAAGTCAAGGCCGAGATTGATGCACTTGGCGGAATCAGCCAAGTGATTGTAATGGACCTTGCGACAGAGGATGCTGCAGAAAAGTTGTCCCAAGAGTTAGATTTTGATTCACTCAACATTTTGGTGAATAACGCTGGCGGAAACTCGTTCATGAGTTCGACCGAGAAAATGCGCCTCTCAGGCTGGCGCAAAACCATGAATTTGAATCTTGACTCGATTGTCGCAATAACCCAGGCGCTGATTCCTCGGCTGGTCAATTCGGGCAATGGCTCGGTGATCAATGTTTCCTCCGTTGCGGGGCTACGTGGCTCCCCATTCATGTCCCATTACGGCGCTGCTAAGGCAGCCTTGATCAGCTTCTCGCGGAGTCTGGCAGTTGAATTGGCCGGTCAAGGTGTGCGCGTCAATTCACTTGTTCCCGGTTGGATTGAGACTGACCTGACAGACTTCCTGCGCACTACTAAAGAGTCAGAGCAGGGGGCACTTTCCAGAGTCCCCATGGCGCGTTGGGGTCGCGCCGAGGAAATCGCCGATGCCGCACTCTTCCTTGCGAGTGATGCCTCCACATTCATGACAGGCCAAGAACTTGTAGTGGATGGCGGCCTCTCAGCAATGCCATAACCGCAAGGGCTGAAAAACTTTTCGAAATACATCAAGGAACGCTGCATTCCGCGAGAATTTGATGGATGATGTTCTCAGTGAAGGAACTACTGGAAAGGGAATGCCATGAGCAACAACGAAACCAGTCGACTCACCCGCGCGGAGGCCAAGCACAAGCCGCATCGAAGTGAAGACCGCTTTTTTGCAGCCCGCAATGATGCTCGAGCCCGCTGTGAAAGCCTTCGAACAGTAATTCGAAAATCTCATATTCATACTGTGGTTCGTGAGGAACTTCTTGCAGCCGTGGATCGCGCTGAAGATTTGGTGAAAAATGTTGAGCCAACGCAATCCCATCCCGGTGCGGAGATCAAGCAACTTACTAAAGAAATTGAGCATCTCACCGTGGCTGAGCAGTGGGTGGCTGCATCCGATCGAGTTCTATCTCGGCTCAATGGACAGGGACCACAAGGGCTGCGTGAAAAATTAGAGCAGGCTCAAGAAGCAGTTATGTGGTGCGTGCGAGCCAACGAGTGGAATGGACAACTCACCGCTGCAGGAACACAACTCCACGAGGCAGTTCGCGAAGCTGAGGTTCATGCTTCGCGCATAGCTTGAGTTAAATCTACCGACGCGAAGTGGCTGCAGGAATTTTACCTGCGGCCCTTTGCAATTTTCTAGACTCACCAAGTTCCTCAGCCATGAATTCTCGCAGGAGATCGATGGCGCGCAGGACCTTTTTGCTGCGAAGAGAGTAAATAGCGCTGAGACCATCGCGTTCCACTTGAACTATTCCCCTGTCGCGGAGAACGGCAAGATGCTGACTCGTGTTTGACTGACTGAGTTCGAGTGCCAGAGCCAATTCGTTGACGGTCATTGGACCACCGCGAAGCTCAGTAATTATGAGCAAACGTTTGGGATCTGCTATCGCTTTGCACAAGCGCGCGTGCAACTCATGAATTTCAATTTGCAGTTCGCGGTTCACGAGACCTCACACTAACCCACGGTGCTGGAAGCCGCACATTGGTTCTTGCCAATCTCGAGAAACTCGATTTCCTCAGCGCTGACAACTTTGCCAGCGTTCACGGCGCGAATGGTGTCGTAGGTATCGGGTGCGCTGGGCAGAGTTCCCACAATCTCGTGAACGAACTTGGTGAGATCCTCCTCATTCATGAGCGTGGACTCAAAAATACTTGCGAGCGTTGTCACCACGAGTCCGTCAGCACGCATTTCGGCCTCTGATGACCAATGGGCGGGGAGCACCATAGTTGCCGGATCAAGTGGTTGCAAACGATCGTGCACGGTGTGGAAAAGCTCCTGAGCGAGTTCATCAGCCTTGCCCGTGAGGTCAGGGCGGCCAACACCGCGGACAAATACCGTGTCACCGGTAAGCAGGAAGACACCGGGTAGGTGAAGACAGGTGGTCCCGGGAGTGTGGCCCGGCATCCTGATGGCGAAAGCATGAACTTTTGCAGTACCCAGATCTATTTCTTGTCCGTCGGTCAGGGGCTCATTGGGCCAAGGGACTTTGGGGCCAGCATCCTCAACAGGTAGGTGGTAAACGGCGCCCGTGTGTTCTGCTAGCAGGGGTCCGCCCGAAATGTGGTCAGCATGAACATGGGTATCAAGGACATGAGTGATAGTCATGTTGTGGGCTGCGGCAAGTTCTTCATACGGTTCAGGGAATCGGGCAGGATCAACAACGACCGCGTTGCCGCCCTCGCTACCAAAAACATAGGAAATGCAGGCCTTGGATGGGCGCTGTATTTGCCAGCCTAAAACGCCATTGGGCATGCCGGGCAATTCTTTGGGAACCAGGAGTTCGGCCCATGCCGCAGTGCCACCTTCGAGGTTGCGCACATTTCGGCCTTCAGCTTTCAACATATCAATCAACATGCCGCTGCCATTACCGTGCGCGCACACCACGACCGAGTTCTCAGGGAGTTCGGCTGCCAGATTCTCAACGTCCTCGACAGCGAGCCAAATAGGTACATTTCTCGTCTGGACCGGCGCGGGACCTTCGACCTGCCACGCGGCAAATTCATCTTGATTTCGAACATCAAGAATATATGGGACTAATCCCTGACCAATTTCTGCATAGAGTTCTGCAGGGCTGATGGACGTTAATTCACTCATGATTCTCCCGAGGCTCATGAAGGACATTCACCTTGCCCTAGTTCCGAATTCCTATCATTTTGGTGGGGTTTAGTGACTGTCGTCTTATTGGTATATGCGCAGACGCTAATACAAATTATAAGACTTATTAACCACTTTTAAGAAATTTTAATGACTTTTCCAAATTCCCTTGCCGACCACCCCTGTGACCTCTAACGTGGAGATAGCAGATTTTTTATCTCATGTGAATCGAGGGAAAAAGTATGAGTGAAGAACAAGAAAACATGACCATCATCGCCTTCAGCGGTGACTTGGACAAACTGTGGCCAACCATGATTTTGAGTTCCACAGCAGCGGCAACAGGCATGAACGTCACGGTGTTTTTCACTTTCTGGGGCCTGTTTCCGCTGGTGAAAGAGGATGTTCGAATCACTGGAAAAGATGCAATGACCAAGATGCTTGCGGGCATGAATGCTCCCGGGTTCCAAGGAGCCAAGCTCTCCAAAATGAACATGGGAGGCATGGGCCGCCGAATGATGCGCAAAGTGGCCAAGAAGGGCAATCTCATGCCGCCTGAAGAACTCTTTGATATTTGCCAAGACATGGGCGTCAACATGTGGCCATGCCAGATGACAATGGACCTGCTCGGAATTGCGCCGGAGCAAATGCGCCCGAACCTTGGGGTTCCCGTGGGTGCCGCAACAGCCCTGCAAATGATGTCGAAGTCGCAAGTGAGTCTATTTATTTAGTATTTGCCAAGTATCACATTAAGACCAAGCGGATTAAATGTAGGAGGAAAAATGGAATTCGATGTAGAAGTAGATGCAAAGAACCAAAGCTGCCCCATGCCAGTTCTATTAACTGCTAAAGCTGCAAAGGCGATGGAGGCGGGACAGATCATGTATCTCGAGGCCACCGATGGTGGTGCTCGTTCAGATATCCCCGCGTGGGTTACTCAGACTGGCAATGAACTCGTGGAATCATCTGAAGACGGTGGAGTCCTGAAGTTTTACATTAGAAAGAAGTGACACATTGCGTTACGGCTTTGCAATAGATCAGCGCACATGTATCGGTTGTCACGCATGCACGGTGGCGTGCAAGACCGAGCATGATGTGCCGGTGGGTCAGTTTCGAACCTGGGTGAAGTACGTGGACAAGGGGGAGTACCCCACCACAACGCGTGAGATGGGTGTCATGCGGTGCAACCACTGCACCGATGCGCCATGCGTCAAAGCGTGCCCCACCACGGCGTTATTCATCCGCGATGACGGAATCGTCGATTTCGATAACGAGAACTGCATCGGCTGCAAAATGTGCATGCAGGCGTGCCCCTACGACGCCATCTATATCGATGAAAACACTCACACGGCGGCCAAGTGCAACTTCTGCGCGCACCGTATTGATCAAGGCTTGGAGCCTGCGTGCGTTCAGGTGTGCCCCACCGAATCCATTTGGGTGGGGGATATCGATGATCCTTCAAGCGGAATCAGCAAGTTTCTGAGCATTGAGCCGATCAATGTTCGCACGCCAGAACAAGGTACGCGCCCCAATGTGTATTACGTCGGTGCTGATCAAACAGTGCTTGACCCACTGGCCGCTCCTGTTGAAGGTACATATCTCTGGGCTGAAGCAGATGTATTGCGTTTAGAGACCGCCGCTGAGCTTCCAGGTGACCCGCTGACCAAGGCGCGCCTAACGCTCAACACCTCCCATCCTCGACCTTGGGGTTGGAAAGTCTGGACCTACCTGTGGACTAAATCAGTATCCGCTGGATCACTCCTGGTTGCAGCGCTCCTAGTGCTGTTCACCGCGGATCGCACTGAACTTGTAACAACCGTTGCACCCTTCCTCTCTGAGTTGTTCCTCGCGATCACAGCTGCACTGCTGATCTGGGACTTGAAGCGACCCGATCGGTTCCTGTTCCTTCTTGATCCGCGCAAAATAAATAGGAAGTCGTGGTTGGCACTGGGTGGAATCTTCCTGACCCTTGGCGCTGCAGTCGGTGGGCTGTGGTTCCTCGCGGGAGCAGCCACCTGGCTTGATCTTGGCGACTTCACCGGCGTCATCGATATCTTGGCTTGGCCGGCGATTCCTGCGGCGATCATGGTCGCGGGATACACAGCGTTCCTCTTCGGTCAGGCTGAAGGTCGCGACCTATGGCAGTCTCCAGTCCTTTTCTGGCATTTGCAGGCTCAAGCTGTCATGGTGGGCTCTGGTGCGCTGTTAATTGTTTCGGCGATCTTCTCACCGGAGGATGCCACCGTTACGTGGCTTACTTGGGCGCTTATTGCAGGTGTAGCGGCGCATCTACTGATCACCTTGGTGGAGTTTGGTGGCAAGCACTCAACGCGGAATGCTCAAGTAGCCGCGCATGCCATTACTCACGGACGTTATTCACGTCAGTTCTACCTTGGATCAATTGGATTGAGTTTGGTCGCTGCCGCACTTGCATTTATTGCAATTGCAACAGGCGTCGCGCTGTGGGCGATCATTGCTGGCTTGCTTGTCCAGGTGAGTCTGGTGTTCCACGAGAAAGTCTTTGTCAAGGCCGCACAGGATCCGCCTCTTTCGTAATTTTCGTTCGACAACTCAAGGAAATGAGCTGACATGAAGCCACGTGAAACCCCGGCGCCACACGGACCTGCCGCCTCGCCTGTGGGTCCAGACGCCCCCGAGCATTTTGGCCTGCGGGTGCGTGAAACGTTGTCAAATTACCCGCCGGTGGACACGTGGGATGACGTCGTCATGTACAACGCCAAAGACCACCCGCGCAAGGTTGGTCGCCATTACATGTTGGTGCCCACAACCTGCTTCAACTGTGAATCAGCATGTGGACTTTTGGCTTATGTGGACAAAGAAACAAAAGAAGTTGTAAAAATTGAGGGTAACCCTGCTCACCCTGGATCCCGTGGCCGAAACTGCGCCAAGGGTCCAGCAACGATTAACCAGACATCAGACCCTGAGCGAATCTTGTATCCACTCAAGCGCACGGGTCCCCGTGGCAGTGCGCAGTTTGAGCGCGTGTCATGGGATGAAGCAATGGACACAATCGCCGGTCGGATTCGCAAGGCGATCCAGGAGGATCGTCGCAATGAGGTCATGTATCACGTGGGTCGCCATGGTGAAGATGGCTTTATTGAGCGAGTACTTCTCACATGGGGCGTTGACGGGAATAACACCCACACCAATATTTGTTCCGCAGGTGCGCGATTTGGCTACTCCATGTGGGGCGGCTATGACCGTCCCTCGCCGGACCACGCAAATGCCAAAGTAATTCTGTTGCTCTCGAGCCATTTGGAAGCTGGCCACTACTTCAACCCCCATGCCCAGCGCATCATGGACGCCAAAGTCCGCGGAGGAGCAAAGTTGGTGGTGGTGGATCCCCGTTTGTCCAACACCGCGGCCCATGCTGACGAATGGGTCTCACCGTGGCCCGGCAGTGAGGCTGCAATGTTGCTTGCAATCGCGGCATACATTCTGCGCACCGATCAAGTTGCGTGGGATTACATTAAGCGTTGGGTTAATTGGCAGGTTTACATGGCCAACCTTCACCCAGATCTGCCCGCAGGTGATTTTGATGCGTTCAAGGCGGCGCTCGCCGAGGATTACCAGAAATACACATTTGAATTCGCAGCCGAAGAATGTCGAGTGCCGGCAAGCCAAATTGAAAAGGTGGCCAAGATCGTGGCAGGTGCCGACGGCAAACTAGCCGCTCACACCTGGCGGGCAGCGAGCGCGGGAAATCTAGGTGGTTGGGCAGTGGCTCGCGCCCTGTTCTTCCTCACAGTTTTGACCGGCAGCATTGGACAAAAGGGTGGAACAAGCCCCAATGGCTGGAACAAGCTCATTCCGCACGGACCCAATATGCCCGGTGGACACGACTCCTGGAATGAGTTGCTCTGGCCTTCTGAGTTCCCACTTTCGACCAATGAACTTTCCATTCTGTTGCCGCATTTCTTGAAAGATGGTCGCGGCAAAGTCGATACTTATTTCTCCAGAGTTTACAACCCCGTTTGGACCAACCCTGATGGTTTCAGTTGGATTGAAGCACTATCTGATGAAGACCTCGTCGGTTGCCACGTTGCGATGACTCCGACTTGGAGTGAAACAGCGATTTATGCTGATTTTATTTTGCCCTTCGGTCATAGCACCGAGCGCCATGACACCCAGTCTTATGAGCAGTACGCAGGCAAATGGCTTGGATTCAGGCAGCCGGTGTCACGTGTTGCTCGCGAGCGCATGGGTGAAACATTCACTGATACCCGCGATGCAAACCCGGGCGAGGTATGGGAAGAAACCGAGTTCTGGATCGAACTGTCCTGGCGGATTGACCCCGATGGTGAACTCGGAATTCGGCATTATTTCGAGTCGATGAAGAATCCCGGAACAAAAATCGGTGTCGATGAGTACTACGGGTACATCTTTGATAACAACGTGCCAGGTTTGCCGGAGAAGGCAGAGAAACTCGGCTTGACTCCGTTGGAGTACATGCGCAAATACGGTGCGGTTGAGGTCGTGGCCGATTTGTACCGCCAGGATGAACGTCCGCTGACGCCCGCTGAGCGCGAAGGCGCGGTGGCCGATGAAAACGGTGTGCTGCGCAAGCCGACAACAATGGAATCGCAAAAACCACTCGTTGGTGAGGCTGGTGCTGTTGGAGTTGTTTTGGACGATGGCTCCGAGGTTGCTGGTTGGCTGACACCATCTCGCAAACTTGAGTTGTACTCACCGTCAATGGCTGATTTTGGGTGGCCCGAGTATGCAACCCCTGTTTACATCGAATCGCATGTTTCGCATCGAGCAATTAATGTTGCCAGTAATGAAATGGTGCTGGTGCCAACTTTCCGCCTACCGACACTGATTCACACGCGCTCAGGCAACGCCAAGTATCTCAATGAGATTAGTAATAAACACCCCATGTGGATGAATAACATTGATGCCAAGCGACTTGGACTTCAAACCGGCGACATGGTTCGTGTCGGCACTGAGATTGGCTACTTCGTCGCCCGCATCTGGGCCACCGAGGCTGTACGTCCTGGCGTCACCGCGCTGTCGCACCATATGGGGCGCTGGCGCACCACTGATGACGCCGGAAGCCGCTGGGTGACAGGCAAAGTCGATGTGGGCAAACTCCCCGATGGTCGCTGGCGTGTGCGCTACAAGGAAGGCGTCAAGCCATTCGCATCAGGTGATCCTGATTCCATGCGCATCAACTGGGAAGATCCCGGGGTCCATCAAAACCTGGCATTCCCCGTACATCCGGATACGTGGTCTGGCATGCATTGCTGGCACCAGAAAGTCACCATCGAGAAGGCCCACGATGAAGACAAATATGGCGATGTTGTGGTCGACACCGCCAGATCGCGTGAGGTGTATCAAGAGTGGATGGCAAAGACCCGACCTGGGCCCAATGCCGAAGGCCTTCGCAGGCCCGAATTCATGATGCGTCCCGTGATGCCAATGCGCAAGGCCTACTACGTAAACCCACCACAGGATTAACGCGTATTCACGGTTTCGCGGCGTGCACTAGTCTGACCTGATAATTCAGGCAGGCTGCGAGGTGAGTGTTGAGCAAGGAACTGTGGCGCGCCACACCTCAGTGGCTGCAGGAGAATTCACCTGCACTCATTGAGATGATGGCGGATCTCAATGTCACCGAGTATTCCCAATTGCATGCGTGGTCTCTGGCAAACGCTGGCGACTACTGGAGTCGACTGTGGTCTGAAGTTGGGGTAGTGGGGGAGCAAGGAGAGCCATCAGTATCGACCGGGTCGTTTCATGAAACCAAGTTCTTTCCCGCGGCCCAACTCAATGTCGTTGACACCTTGCTTGCGCAAACAGGCCCAGGGCCAGCAATTGTCGCAATCTCTGAGGATGGCTCGCGCGAGGTTCTGTCCTGGGACGAGCTGCGAATGCAGGTGGCAGCCGTGGCCGCCGCCCTACGCGCCTCAGGGGTCAACTCGCAATCAAGGGTCGCAGCCTGGACTCCGAATATTGCGCAAACCATGGTGTTTGCCTTAGGTGCACTAGCAATCGGCGCACAGGTGAGTACCGCGTCCCCTGATTTCGGGCCACAAGCGCTCATTGACCGATTTGGCCAAGTTGAACCGACCGTACTGCTAGCCGTTAACGAGTACCGCTACGCGGGCAAGATTCACAATGTGTCTGAAAAGTTGGCTGAGATCGTTCAGGGGCTACCCACACTCAATCAGGTGGTTATCGCAGGTAATGAAGAACTTGACTTGAATGTTGCCAGTAGCACTTGGGATGAGTGGATTTCACCTCATGTTGGTACTGAGCTTGTTACAACGCCCCTCGAATTCGCCCATCCAGGCTTCATCCTGTTTTCCAGTGGGACAACTGGTAAGCCTAAATGCATTGTTCATTCCGCAGCCGGGATCATGCTTAAAGTGATGAGCGAGCAGGTCCACCACATGGGCGTGCAGCCTGGGGATCGAGTCCTCTACGTCACGACATGTGGCTGGATGCTGTGGAACTGGCTGCTATTCACTCTGGCTCGCAATGCCACCGTTGTGCTCTACGACGGCAACGTCGTGTATCCCGATATTTCTAGGATCTATCAACTGGCCCACG
>JALRGY010000061.1 GCA_023253325.1 Candidatus Nanopelagicales bacterium
CGTGGCCTCATCACCCAGGAGGGTGTCGACCAGGTTCGTGCCCAGTCGGTTGCCGCGATGGAAGCGGCCACCAACGAACTCGTTGAGCAGGACCCCGATGCCAAAGCGGGTGTTCGTCGAATCAAGCCGAACCTGTGGCCGGAGCCAAGTTTCGTGGACGTGGGTCTGCGCGGTGACCTCTCCGAGATTGAGGGTGTGCGCACGCAGGAGAAGAAGGAATACTCCGGTGCCCTTACCGAAGTGAAGTACGTTGACGCGGTCGCGGGTGTGATGGACCGTCGGATGGAATCTGACGAGCGCATCATCATCCTCGGTGAAGACATTCACCGACTCAACGGTGGCACCAACGGTGCAACGCGTGGACTCAAAGACGCTTTCCCCGATCGAATCCTTGGCACCCCCATCAGTGAAAATGCATTCACGGGACTCGCGGGTGGCATCGCCCTCGACGGTCGTTTCCGTCCTGTCATTGAATTCATGTATGCCGACTTCATGTGGGTCGCAGCTGATCAGTTGTTCAACCAGATTGGCAAGGCGCGACACATGTTCGGCGGTACTGGCTCGGTGCCCGTTGTACTTCGGAGCAAAGTCGCCATGGGTACGGGTTACGGGTCACAACACTCCATGGACCCTGCCGGAATCATGGCCACCAATCCTGGCTGGCGCATCGTTGCCCCCTCAACACCATTTGATTACGTCGGCCTCATGAACACGGCACTTGCCTGTGATGACCCCGTAGTGGTTCTCGAACACGTTGACCTCTACAACTCAACTGGCATCGGTCCTGTTGATGACTTCGACTACTCACTACCCGTGGGCAAGGCAGCCATCAGGCGCAGCGGTAGCGAAATCACCATAATCTCTTACCTCGCAATGACAAATTATGTCCTTGAGGCAGTGGAGCGAATGGGCAATGTTGACGCTGAGGTTATTGATCTTCGCTGGCTGGATCGCGCAAGCATCGACTGGGACACAATCGGTGAAAGTATTCGTAAAACTAACAAGGTGATGATCGCGGAGCAAGGTGCACGCGGTACCTCCTACGGTGGTTGGTTAGCCGATGAAATCCAGCGCCGATTCTTTGATTGGCTTGACCACCCTGTTGAACGAGTATCCGGGGGTGAAAGCTCGCCCAGCATTAGCAAGATGCTCGAGCGCGCTGCAATTGCCAAGAGTGAGGAAGTAGAAGCTGCACTGACTGAACTCATGGAGGATTACCGTGGCTGAACTATTACTCATGCCTGAAGTTGCCGCCGGCGCGACTTCAGCCGTTCTTTCATCATGGCCATTGTCTGAAGCCAGCAGTTACAGCACCGGCGATATTCTGGCCATCATTGAAACCGATAAAGCGGTCGTCGATGTCGAAGCCGAGTCTGATGGTGTCTTGGTCAAACTCCTCATCTCTGAAAGCCAAGAAGTCGAAATCGGTCGACCCATCGCACTCATTGCAGCCCAGGGCGAAGTCATCACGGACATCGATGCCGCCCTGAGTGCTCTGGGCTACTCCGCCGATTCGACTCCCGCTGCAGTTGCAGAGCCCGAATCAAGTGCTGCCCCGATCGTCAACGATGCTGTTGAAGTTTCAAGTCGTGTGTTTGCCAGCCCCCTTGCTAGGCGCCACGCCAAAGAGAAGGGAATTGATCTGTCCCACGTGACCGGAACCGGACCCCAGGGTCGAATTCGCAAACATGATCTGGACAACGTGCAGGCCGCCCCTGCAAAGGTTGCCCCACCAACTCCACCTGCTGCCCTCGCCACCCCGGCACCTGTTCCTGGAACAGTCACCGAAATCCCACACAGCCGGTTGCGCCGCGCGATTGCTCAACGACTCGTGGAAAGTAAGACTCAAGCACCACACTTCTATCTCAATGCAACTATGCGGGTTGATCGCTTAATGGCCTTGCGTTCTGAAATTAACGATGGAGCACAAACCCGAGTTTCATTTAATGACTTTGTCATTAAGGCTGTTGCGGCAGCACATTTGAGGGTTCCTCAAATGAATGTGATCTGGACACCCGATGCCGTCCTGCAGTATTCCAGTGTTGATATTTCGATGGCGGTTGCCACGGACAATGGCTTGGTAACGCCAACGCTCCGCGGTGTTGAGAACATGACGGTGACCCAGATTGCACTCGCCTCAAAGGATTTTGCCACGCGGGCCAAGGAAGGCGGCCTTCGGCAAAATGAACTAGAAGGCGGATCCACATCCGTGTCAAACCTCGGCATGTTCGGGGTTGAGAGTTTCAGTGCGATTATCAATCCGCCCCAGTCATCCATCATCGCCGTTGGCGCGATCACGGCCGAACCAGTGGTTGACAATGGCACCGTTGTAGCCGGACACGTCATGCGAGTGACCGTGTCTGTCGACCACCGGCCGATCGATGGAGCGACGGGTGCAATGTGGCTACGCGAGTTCGTCGACTTGATGGAATCACCCGCCAAAATTCTTGCCTAAAAATGACCTGAATCATTGTGGCGCAACGACTACAATCGATTGCATGACTGAAGTAGTGAACGCCGATATTGTTGTGGCTGGTGCAGGGCACAATGCACTCATTGCCGCCGCATACCTGGCAAAAGCGGGCAAGAGCGTGGTCGTTGTTGACGCGCGACCGATTCCCGGCGGCGGGGTCGCCACCGAGGAATTCCTCCCCGGATTCTTCATGGACAGTTGCTCGACCGGCCACACCATAATTCAAGGCAACCCCGTGATCAAGGATGACTCCCTTGGCTTGATTTCCGAGCACGGCCTGTCTTACGTGGACCCTGACCCCGTTGCCCGAGTCGCCATGCCAGATGGCGAACAAATCGGAATGCACCTCGATCCCCAGAAAACCTATGCTGAATTTGCTCGGTTCTCGACCAAAGACGCAGACCGCTACCTGCAAATGCTAGAAGATTGGGACAGGGCCAAGTCAGCATTCGCAACGGCAAACAACACACCCATTGGCTGGGGGAAGTCACTCGATCAATTGCTTGAGGGCTTGCCCAACGGTGGCACCTGGCGTCGGCGTCGAGCGCTCAGTGCCTGGGATGTGATTCGACATGAATTCACCGAAGAACATATACAAGCATTTCTGTTGTGGGAGGCCTGCCAGACTTTCGGGTCAGTCGACCTACCGGGCTCGGGGGTGCTCCCCTATTCGATCATGGGTGGCCGCCAAAAGCGCAGTTGGACAATTCCACTCGGTGGATCGGGAAAGTTGACCGATGCACTGGTCGCGGTCATTGAAGCCAACGGTGGCTCCATCGTGTGCAATACCCAAGTCTCGGAGTTGCTCATTGACTCCGGGCGCTGCGTTGGATTCAAAGCTGATGACGGCCGTGAATTCCATGGCAAGGATGGTGTGCTCTCCACTATTCACATCAAGCATCTTGTTGACATGGCACCCAAAGAAGCGTGGGGTGACGACTTTGTTTACGGTGTTGAAACCTACGACATCGGCATACCCCTTCTCGCAGTTTTCCTCGTGATGAATGAAGTCCCCACGTTTAAGGGCATGAGCGCTGCAGATACCGCGGTCAGCAGCGGTTTAGCCCAATGGCCACTTGAAGTTCTCTCTCAGGTGAGAGACATCAGAGATCGCAAACCAGTGACGGAATCGGCCTGGACACTTGTGGCAACACCAAGTTTGGTTGACCCGTCTCGTGCACCCGAAGGCAAGCACACGGTGAAATTGCTCGTCCCATGTTCACATGTTGCACCTTATGGAGCAGCAAGTTGGGACGATGCAAAAGAACAGCACGCCGATCGAATCATTGATTACATCGCCACAGAAATCCCCAACATCAATAGCTCAACCATTGAAGCGAGAATCGTCAAGAGTCCGCTCGACATTGAGCGCGCCAATCAACACATGATTAACGGGTGCGCACACGGCGGTGACAAGGGCGTTCCATTCGCTGGACCGCTGCGCCCAGTTCCAGGCTGGGCCTCACACACAATGCCAATCCCAGGGCTCTATCAAACCGGCGGAACAACACATCCCGGTGGTTCAATTACTGGAGCACCAGGGCGCAATGCGGCCATGGTCATGATGCGTGATTTGAATCTGGAATTTAGCGACTAAACTTGGGTGACTAAACCTGGGTGAAAGTCTCGGACGTGTAGACGAACTTTCCGTCAACCATCGTTGCCTCTGCCGTGATGTTCGGAATGTCATCGACGTCGACCTCGAAGTAATCGGCCGAGAGTATCGCGAGATCAGCCAGCATCCCCGGCTCCAACTTGCCTCTGCTTGTCTCATCGAGCGAGAACCATGCGCTACCAACCGTGTAGGCGCTCAGGGCTTCCTCTCGACTGAGATTCTGATCCGTATCGCGCACAGGACCTGAATCGAGGGTTTTTCCAGTCACAAGCCACCAGAGTGAGCGCCACGGGTCATAGGGACTTACGGCGGTGGCATCGGTTCCGCCACCTACGGGAATACCACGGTTCAACATTTCACGCAGTGGTGGTGAGCGCCGAAGGATCTCTTCACCCCAAAAATCAGATGAGTCTTGGGCACGAAACACCATGCGGTCCTGGATTGCAATGCCCATTCCAAGGTCTCGAACTCGATCAAGATCGTGGTCCGAGATTGGTTCCGCATGTGCGAGTGAGATGCGAACTTTATCAGCCGGAGCCACTGCAACAGCGCGTTCTATTGCATCAAGCATCGCTGTGATTGTTTCCCGGAGGACCGCATGAAGGTGGATAGACCATCCCGCCTTGATGAGTTCAATGAGCAACTCCTCAAGAAGTGCACTTCCCTCGGTCGTGACCTCAAAAGGCTGAACGCCTTCCAAGTCCATGAATCCATAAGAGACAATTTCCCCAGCACCCGTGAGCCTTAACCAGTCGTCCCCAAATCCGGGGTGCAGATACTTCATGAACTCATGCATTTGCACGCGTTCATTTCCCGCACCCTGGACCATCATGTAAATCCTTGTACGGATGGTCATTTCCTGACGGCGCCACAATTCATAAACAGGGCGATAGGCCTCAGGAGGCATACCCATACCGCCGGGATCAATAACACCAACAAGACCCAGCCGGTTTAGGCGGCGCATCATTGCTGCCGTCCACTGAACCTGAGTTTCAAAGTCAGGGCGACCTGCCAATCCAAGGCAGAGTTGAAATGCTCCAACGCCCCTGCAGGAACCGGTTGGTTGACCGTTCGCATCTCGTTCAAAGGAACCCCGAGCAGGATCTTCCGAGTCACTCGTCACGCCCGCTGCCGCCAATGCTGCATCATTCAAGACCGCAGATTCATAGAGATATTGAACAAAGACAGGATGATTCGGTGCGAGTGCGGTCAACTCAGCCGCAGATGGGCCGCGACCCTCGCTGAATTGGCCTGGTCCCCAGCCTCCCACGACACAGATCCAGGTTCCAGCCGGCTTTTCTGCAGCCATTGTTGCGATCATGTCCAAGCCCTCGGCTAGAGACTTGATGCCACTCCAATCGAGATGCTGATTCCAAGTCAACCCGGCCCGCAACATGTGGATGTGTGAGTCGATCAAGCCAGGAATGACGCGCCTGCTGCCAGCATCAATCACTGTTGTGTCAGGGCCGGCAAAGGCCTCTACCTCAGTCTCCGAACCTATCGCCAGAATCGTGGAGCCTGAAATCGCAATTGCCTGTGCTTCAGGAGTTTCTGCACTTGCCCAAATTTTTGCGTTCTTAATAATTGTGTCAGCATTATTCACGGTGAGTCTCCTGATTTCCTGTGCTCTTATTAATTCTCATCTGAGGATGTGTTTCGCCTGACCGTCATGACGTGATCCCAGACTTGGCTTCTTAATTCTTGAAATTCAGGGCTAGCGACAGTGGATGCATCCCTGGGGCGCGGCAGCGGGACATCCACTTCTCGGTAAATTCCACTGGGCTTCCCACCGAGAACAATGACACGGTCTCCCATAAGAACGGCCTCATCGATTCCGTGAGTCACAAACAACATGCTCATCGGGTTCTTATCCCAGATCTGCAAAAGCTCGAATTGCATAAGTTCGCGCGTTTGAGCGTCGAGTGCACCAAAGGGTTCATCCATCAGAAGAACACTTGGCTCCACCGCAAGGGCACGTGCCAAGCCAGCTCGCTGTTGCATGCCTCCAGACAACTGGTGAGGATATCGGTCTTCAAAACCCTCGAGTGCCACCATGTTTACGTAATTAGAGGCGATCTTCCTTGCCTTGTCCTTCTTCATCCCCTGAACCACCAGGCCGTAAGCCACGTTGTCCAGAGCCGTTTTCCACGGAAAGAGACCGAAATCTTGAAATACGATTGCAATTCCTGGACGTGGACTACTTACCTGCAGCCCATCGGCGATCACTTGGCCTTCGTCTGGCTGGATCAGGCCGTTGAGGCAGCGCAAGAGGGTCGTTTTGCCGCATCCGGATGGCCCTACTACCGAGACGATTTCACGTGGACCGATTTCGAAATTTATGTCCTTGAACACACAATGGTCTCCGTAGTACTTTGCCAAATTCTCCACCCGGATTCCTCGGGATGTTGAATGAGAAGCATTTTCCAATTCGGACACTGACCGCTCCATTAAATGATTCCTCTCAATAATTGGTTCATCAGGACTTTCTGAACCATGGGTAACGTCGACGGAGGATCCGCTCAATCCCGATGGCCAAAAACAGTCCCACCAAGGTCAAAATCATGATTGCCACGATTGCTTCATTGTGGTTGAAATTCTGAGCGAGGCGCATGATGTGAATTCCTAGGCCATCGCCAGTGCCAATCAGGAACTCAGCAATAACTACCGCCGACAATGCACGGCCTGACGCGAGCCTAAATCCAGCGAGCAGGTAAGGCAATGAGGCGGGAATTGCGATTCCCACCCAGACATCTCTGCGCCTGGCGCCGAAAGATTTCGCAACCTCGAGATATCGGACTGGAATCGTTCTGGAACCGTCCCAAGCTGCAACTGCCATGGGAGGGATGGCCGCAAAAACTACGAGCGCAAACGTTGCTGACGTATTGAAGCCGAGCCACAACGTAATGATGGGTAACACGGCGATCATTGGGGTGGCATAAAAACCATTGACATAGGGGGCGAGAGCATCGGCGACGAATGTGACGCGGCCCATGATTAAGCCAAGGGCAGTGCCAACCACCACTGAGAGAATCAGCCCGCGAAAAACAACCGCAAAAGTTTCCCAGACCCCGGGCCACAATTTTGGATCATTAAACAACACGTCAGGGACCGCAGTAATTACACCGATCGGCGTTGCCATGTAGTCCTTGCCAAATAATCCCACACCAATTTGCCAGATAATAAGAATGACGAGGGTCGTTGCAAGCCAGGCAATTGAGTTTTTCCAACTCCGTCGTTTTTTCTTGACCGTCGGGGTTGTCTTGGTGTCTTCGCCGATAACGGGAGACTGAATTACTGTCGCCATGTTGCGAACCTCTTTTCAACCCACCTGCCGATAGCCATGACCGACAATCCAAGGAAAGTCATGACTATTACGGCTGCAAACAGATTATCCGTTTGATACAAACGGGAATACGTCCTCAAAAGGAGGCCTATTCCTGATGCATCAAGAAGGAACTCCGCAGCTACAACACCCACAAAACCGAGGGCGACACCTTGACGGATACCGCTCATGGCGAATGGCAGAGTTGAGGGAATCACTACGTCTTTCCAGGTTCGAGCTTCACCGGAACCGAATGAGCGAGCAACTTCCAATAACCTCGGACTTACCGCTCGGACCCCCTCGATGGTTGTGATGCACACGGGGAAAAAGACAAACCAGCTTACAATTATTGCCTTGGGCCAGTAGCCGAAGCCAAGGATCGAAAGAACAAAAGGAATCATGGCAATCGGTGGTGTCACATAAAGCACGGTGACGTAACTTTCCAGCGCGCTCCCAATGAGCGTAATGCGGCCGATCACGATGCCAAGAATTAACCCCAAGAAAGTCCCTATGAAAAATCCTGCCACAAACAATTGGAGGGACTCAGCCAGCGCATTCCAAAAAACAGGACTTGTGAATAGATTGAAAAGGGCGAGAATAACTTCGCTCAAGGGTTTAAAAAAGATCGGCTCGAAGTAGAACCGACCCGCGAGCTCCCATATAACGGCACCAATTAAAAGTCCGACCATGAGACCGAACCTGATCCGCCTCGGAGCCTTCTTTTGAGCCCTTTTTGAGTCTGACGGGTTTGGCTTTCCCTTTGTTGTTGGAGCGTGTGAATCCACCGTGGAACTACTCACTGACAAATTCACCTCCTACTAACGAATCACTCATTTGCGACGATACAAGAAAACCACTTAATGTGCGTGCTGGGAAACATTGGTTCCCAGCACGCACATCTCGAGTGAAATTAGCTGGCCTGAACCAACTTGTTTGCATCTTCCCAAATTGATGCGTCGATAATCCCGTTGGGATCATATGACTCTGCAATTGAGCCTGCGCCCACCTGTGCATTGATCGAATTTTGCAGGTAGGACGTGTCTAGGCCGTTTGTATCCTTCTCCCATTGACCAAAGTCAAGGAACTGCTGGAAGACGGCTGCAGCCAGCGCTGGGTCCTCCTGCTTGATAATTCCTTGACCTGAGAGGTATTCCACGACTGCATCGAAGTTCGCTGGGTCGTACATGAACTTCGTTGCATCAATCAGACCTGCGGTCAATTCAACAACTGCTTCACGGTTATTAGCAATTGTGTCATCCGAGACCACGTGCATGGCGTAGTGCAGCTGCTGCAAATCGCTTAATGCAGCAATAGTGCGCCACTCGTCATCTGTCTGAGCCTGGACCTGTGCCAATTCATCGAGATGAACAATTTCAGTGTCAAGAACGCCACTGACAAGAACACCAACATAATCGTTGTTTGGATCGATCGTACTGACCTGATCGATGGTCACGCCATCTCCACAGCCATCAAGAATGGCAGAGAGCACTAGCCAGCGTGCATCGCCAACACCCTGCGCGCCAATTTCTTTGCCTGAAAGATCGGAGCAGGTTTTTACTTCAGGGTCTCTTGTGATGAGAATCCAATCTTGCTTGTTCTCGCCGTAGATGCCCTTCATTGTCAAACCTTGTGGGGCACCCACGAGGAACGGATCAGTTCCAATGTGACCGCCATCAATATCTCCGGTTTGGACTGCCTGCACAATGTCGCCACCAGACTTGAATGGCTGGATATCAACATTCACGCCATATTTGTCAAAGAAACCGAAGTTCTGGGCGACATACATGGGAACGTGGTACCAGCAACCTGGCAGGCCACACGCGTGTGCCCAAGAGATTGTGACGTCCTCAGCCGCAGCTTCAGAAGCCTCCGCGGTTTCCTCAGAAGTGGCTGCGGCAGTTGAATCTGCCGAGGCACTATCTTCAGAACTTGAACTACAGCCTGTTGCGATAAGAGCTGTCACTGCGATTCCAGCGACCAGGGCAGAGAATTTGCCCGTTCGATTCGAGATCTTCAATTTTCCTCCAAGGTTGCAATCGATTGCACTTGCGGGAACGCTAACCCGTAAATTCATTCATGTCAATGGATTTCTATGTATTGAGAATCAGTTGTGATAAAAGCGTTATCTCCACATTTTGGTCTAATAAGGCAAACGTTTGCATCACCTCAAGACCCAGATACAAGGTGTACTTAGTGTCCATACTTCACATTGCGGTGAGGGCAGAAATATGTTGCCATCGCACATCGAGTGCGACGCCGGCATCCGCAATCAAATTCATTACTGGACAGCGCGCTTCTGTCTCTTTAATGACTGCAGCTAATTCATCCGCAGATTGAGCCGTTGTAACCTTCACGTGCAACTTGACTGATTGGAAGTGCGGCCGCACTTCTCTATCCCCCATGCGCCCACGAATATCGATGGTAAATGCGGCATCAAATTCGATTCGTGAATAGTCGAATCCCATTTCAGTAGCTGTTCTGCGGAATGTGACAGCTTCGCACCCACACAGCGCCCCCAAAACCGCCTGTAAAGGAGATGGGCCAGCACTCTGGCCACCGTGCGCTGCTGGTTCATCGGTCACTCCTATTCCAAATTCGGAGTAGTCAATGATCGTCTTCATTGTTCCTTCGGTGTAGGCCGTAAGCGTCTTGCGACGCATAAAATCCTCAGGGATTGGCGAGAGCACGTTAGATTCCGACATGGCTAAACCTCTCAATCAAGTCCGTCAGTGACATCGGCTTGTTCACTCTTCAATTCAATTCCAGCATTCGCCGCTGCAATGAGCAACATGGTGGCGAAATCATCCTTGGCAAAGCCGTGACCGATTGAACTTTCCACGATGTCACGAGTCAGATTGGTAATCGGCATGGGGACTTCATGCTTGCGTGCCTCGGTCAATCCAAGGTCAAAGTCCTTGCGGAGCAACACCGGAGTGAAGGTCGGGTGGAAGTCGAGATTGACCAGCGCAGGCGTCTTGTATTGGCTAAAGATTGAACCCATCACGCTGTTGTTGATGAATTCCATGACTGCTTCGCGCTTAACACCACTTTTTTCACCGAGAACTAAAATCTCTGCGAGAGCCTGCGTGTAAATCCCCAGCAGTAGATTGTGGTAGATCTTCACGAGGCGGGCCGCTTCGCCGTCACCAACGTAGGTGACGGAACGACCGAATGACTCAATCAAAGGTTGGACAATGGCGAAGGTTTCCTCGTCGCCGCTGCACACCACGCTGAGCTTTCCTGCTGCGACCACTTTGCCATTACCGCTCACTGGAGCAGCAAAGAAGCGCACTCCCTTACTTTCAGCGAACTCACGTACTTTTTTGCTGGTCTCAACACTGACCGTCGAACAATCCACGACGATCTCCGGCAAGCTGTCGCCTGTTAACAATCCAAGTTCAGGATCAAGCATCACCTGCTCTAGATCAGCAGATGTGCTCACCATGCTGAACACGACACTTTGGGATCCAAGGTCGCGTATTGCTTCAACGACGGTCGCACCTTTGGCAGCGAGGGGATCAGCCTTTGAAGCGGTGCGATTCCAGACCGCGGTTGAATAGCCTTCATCAACCAAGCGAGTAGCCAGCGGCGCCCCCATGTTTCCTAGACCGATCCAGCCAACTGTTGGATTCTCTTGCGTAGCCATTTTCTTACCCCTTCGTCATTTGTGTGTGAAAAATGTTTAGCGTTTATTCGTTAGTTAGTCACTTGCCTTGAGATGTGTAGCGAGCCAATCTGCTGTCTTGTTGCGATGCTTTGCGGCGACATTCATGCATCCATGGTTTCCATCAGGCAACATCAGCAACGTTGCCCCTGTTTCCTGCGCCAATCGCTCAGCGCCCTCTTTGGGAATAAGTCGATCCTTGGCACCAAAAACAATGAGAAGCGGGCATTGAATGTCCGGTGTGCGCCCTTCAAGTGACAAGTTCTTTGCATAAACCCGCGCCTCCTCTTGAGTGCTCAAGTGAGATCGCGCAGTAAAAGTACGGCGAGTTAATTCTGGCAACTGATCCCACACCTCTTGCCAGTCGTAAGGACCAGCAAGTGCAGCACACGCCTTGATTCGATGCTCGCC
>JALRGY010000062.1 GCA_023253325.1 Candidatus Nanopelagicales bacterium
AGCGCGGATTAATGCTTGAGAAGTTGTGTCGACACTTGGTGCATCCGATTGAATTCATCTATCCGCTCAAACATCGGGTGTGGGAGCGCGCTTACATGGGCGCGGGACTCTTTCTCTACGACACAATCGGCGGCGCCGGCGCGGTTCCGCGGCACAAGCACTTATCTCGTGTTCAAGTTTTGGAGCGTGCACCTTGCTTGAACCCCAAAGGAATGATTGGTGGTATTTCCTTTTTCGATGCCCAAGTTGACGATTCGCGTCACACCATGGAGCTCGTGCGCACGGCTGCCGCATACGGTGCCGTCGTTGCATCGGCATTAAAGGTTGTTGGCATATCGCATGATTCAGATGGGGCGGTCAATGGCGTCGAGGCGCGAGACCTTGAGTCGGGCAAAATGATTTCGATCAGTGCTAGGCATGTGATTAATGCAACGGGTGTGTGGACCGATGAAATTCAGAAGCTGGCTGGCGGCACATCAGATTTCTCTGTGCAGGCGTCTAAAGGTGTACACATATTGGTCCCTCGAGACAGAATTGATTCAACCGTTTCGATTTTTGTCCGAGCTGAGGACAGTGTCCTGTTCATTCGTACTTGGGGCAATCACTGGCTCATTGGCACAACAGATACTGCCTGGAATAACGAACTCGATCACCCGGCAGCAACATCAACAGACATTGAGTACCTATTAAGAAATGTCAATGCCGTGTTGAACGTGGCACTTACCGAAGCTGATATTGACGGGGTGTACGCGGGGCTGCGACCGCTCATCAAGGGTGAGGCAGGCGCGACAAGCGACCTGAGCCGTGAACATGCGGTGGAAACCCCGATCCCAGGCTTCACCACGATCACGGGTGGCAAGTACACGACCTACCGTGTGATGGCAGCCGATGCAGTCAATGAGTCACTCAAGCAACTCAACAGTAGAGGTGAGGTGCTTGATACTCCGGAATCAAGCACCCAGGACATCCCGCTTATTGGAGCGATGGATCTCGATCAAGCGACATTGGAGTTACAAGACCAGGCAAAGTCTCTGGGGCTCCGCGCGGGGGAGATGGATCGACTTCTTGGGCGGTATGGATCCATGACCCGAGAACTGGTCAAGTTGATCAAATTTCGACCAGAACTTGGTCAATCAATCGCCGCCGGCGGAGGGTATCTCCGAGTAGAGGCGCTGTATGCCGTCACGCATGAAGGCGCCCTTCACATTGACGATGTCCTCACCAGGCGTACCCACCTTTCCATTGAGACTCGGGATCAAGGGGTAGAAGCGGCAGGCGAAGTCGCCGAGATCATGGGGGCAGAATTGGGCTGGACGCCTGAACGCAAAGCCATGGAGTTGCAGCATTACCGTGACAGGGTGGCTGCTGAATTGGCGGCGCACCAGCTCCCCGATGATGCCGGTGCGCAGGCACAACGCAACTTGGTGAAAGATATACGCCTCAGCCAAAATTAGTGGCGAGAGTTTGACAGAATGCATGACTACGAAGGAGTTCACATGGAGCAAGAAATTTCAACCAACGGCGACATTGAAGTGGGCGACGATTTGTCCATCGAAATTGTGTTGGATGAGAATGACAACGTGGTCGGTGCAGTCTCTGATGAAGTAATCGTTGCAACTAGCCCGGATGGTTCAGTCGTGGACGAAATCGTCGATGTTCTCGACGCTGATGGCAATTTGGTTATTGAGGATGAAACCGTCACCGTTTATGACGCTGATGCGAACGTGGTCGCACAGTCAGAAGAGGTACGAATCCCACTCGAGGGATAGCCCTTCAGCTCGCACGTGGTGATCAATTAGTGTCGAGTGATTTGACGAGTTGTTCTATGCGGGCACTGATTTCATCTCGTACTTCTCGAACGAATTCGAGGTCTTGGCCTGCCGGGTCGTTGAGGTCCCAGTCTTCGTATCGTTTGCCGGGATAAATCGCGCAGGTATCACCGCAGCCCATCGTGATCACGACGTCAGCCAGCTGCACATCTGAATCTGTCAAGAGTTTGGGTTGATTCGCCGCTATATCTATCCCGAGTTCGGCCATGGCTGCTACTGCCATGGGATTGACCTGCTCCGCGGGCACGGAGCCAGCGGAGAGGATGTCAACCTGACTTCCTGCACGCGCGGCAAGTAACCCAGTAGCCATTTGTGAACGGCCGGCATTGTGCACGCAAACGAAAAGTATCGTCGGCTTTCGGTTCATGGTCATTTCACCTTTCGGGGAGCGAGTTTCATCGCAATGAACGCTCCGAGGAGTGCACCAATAATTTGCATAGCGATGAATGGCAGCGCATTGGCAGGGCTGATTCCAGTGAATGTGTCGGTGAGTGTGCGGCCAATTGTGACTGCGGGGTTGGCAAAGGATGTGGAGGAGCTGAAAAAGTACGCGGCACCAATCCAAGCGGGCACTAGGATTATCAGCGCTTCGGAGCGTTCTCTGAGAACTGCTGTGACAATGACAAACAGAAGTCCTGCGGTGGCGAGTACTTCGCTCAACATGAGCCCGTATCCGCTGCGATCATTTGTTGAGAAGTCGACGACGGGCAACTCAAACATGATGTTTGCAATCACGACGCCGGCGACGGCGCCCAGAATTTGGACAATCATGTAGGTCCCAGCATCCAACATCTTCATCTCTTTGCGAATCACAGCGACCAAGGTCACGGCGGGGTTGAAATGAGCACCGGAAATTGGTTGAAATAACCAAATTGCAACACCGAGCGCGGCGATGGTGGACACGGTGTTGATCAGGAGTGTTACCGCAAGGTCATTGGTCAACAGTGTGCCCATGATCCCGGAGCCGACCACAGCGCAAACAAGTACAGCAGTTCCCAAGAACTCAGCGATCAAGGCGCGACCTGTGGCCCGCTCATCAAGCATGTCTGGCGCATGATTTTCCATAAGAATGGAACTGTAGACAACTGTGAGCTGGAGATGGGTCTGTGGCCCATGAACACTGGGTGAATTCTTGAGCCATTTCTCGCGCATCTACTATTGCATGATGATTTGGGGGATCAAGAAGAACGCTGTAGTCGGCACTGCTTTGACGGGCATCGCGCTGAGTCTTGCTCTCCTTCAGGCTCCTTCAGCCATGGGCGCGACAAAAGTCGATCCGCTCAAAGTGTTGAATTCGCTCCCGGTCCAGAACGAGCGCGGTTCTGGCTACGACAGGGGCCTTTTCCGGCACTGGTCGGACCTTGATCGAAATGGCTGTGATACGAGGGAAGAAGTTCTCATTGTGGAGCGGGTCAATGGAAGCGTGCAAGGGTGCAAGGTTCTTGGGGGATTGTGGGTGTCGAAGTATGACGGCGTGAAAACTTCGAATGCATCCAATTTCGACATTGACCACTTTGTCCCGTTGAAAGAGGCTTGGGATTCGGGTGCTTGGCGTTGGGATTCTGCGACCCGCGAACGTTTTGCAAACGACTTGGGTTACGCCCCCGCCCTCATTGCCGTCTCTGCCAGTTCGAATCGATCGAAATCAGATCAAGACCCCGCCGATTGGATGCCCCAGAGGAGTCAATGCAGTTATGCAAAAAATTGGGTGGGCGTGAAGTTCCGTTGGCGTCTTTCTGTTGACTCCACAGAGAAAAAGGCGCTCACGAGAATTCTCACCAATTGCAAAGGCTCCATGAAATTGCCGCCTCGGGCTTAACCCATTTCCCTTTGCTCAAAAGTGATTAATTGTGAGGGAGCGGGAGATAGAAAATTGGATCCCCAATATTGACCGCGTGGGTGGTAACCGCGAAACCTGTTGACACGCTAAGCCCCCGTAGCATGGCAGAGCCGTTAAATTCGGAAACGTGAAATTCGCCTGACCTTGATATGCCCGCCACCAGTCGTGTTCCGTCATCACCGTGAATTTCGCTCCGGGAAACGAGATTTTCCAGATCAGGCGCAGCGAGACCAAGCATGGAATTCAAAAGTGGCTGAGCAAAAGTCAAAAGTCCCACGATGGCCGATAAAGGATTTCCTGGTAGTCCAATGACTGGAATGTTCTGGGCACTGTTTGTATTTGCAAGTGCAAGCATCATTGGATGTCCTGGGCGCACATGAACACCATCAACAAGAATTTCTCCATTGAGTTCAGAAATGACGGCACGCAGGAAGTCCCGTGGACCCGAGGCTGTTCCTCCAGTAGTAATAATCACATCGGCATCGAGATTGGAAATTGTGGACATCACCTCTGACATTACGTCTTTACAGCGTGTGATGCTGATGACTTGCGCACCCATGCGGTTAAGCCAACCAGGGAGCTGCGGGCCGAGAGAGTCCCGAATCTTTCCAGGTGCAGGGATTCCTTCAAGTTCTAATTCATCACCAAAAACGAGGACACACACCCGAGGTTGGCGTCGCACCTCAACCACGTCATGACCGGTCGCAGCGAGAATTCCAATGACGCTGGGATTCAGTCGGGTTCCAAGTACAGCGATAGTCTCACCAACCGTGCATTCCTCACCGGCACGGCGGATGTCGCGTTTCGGAGCTTGCGTTGCAGTCAAAATCGGTTCACCGGAGGCTTTAATTTCCAGACTTGCATGCTCACTTCTAACAATGTATTCCGCACCTGCGGGCACGGGGGCGCCAGTGGCTATTGAGCATCCTTTGTTTACCTCTAATTCCCAGTCGGGAAATTCGCCGGCGATAACCTGACGGGTAATGCGCCACGGACCCGAACCCCGCACGGCCCACCCATCCATGGCCGAGTTGTCAAACGAGGGGAGCTCGAGAAGTGCCAAGTGATCGCGAGCAAGGACTCTGCTATCCGCCTCGGTTAGTGCCACAAATTCATTCTCAAAATTTGAACCGACGCGAAGTCCAAGTTCGAACGCAATCGTGCGTGCCTGACTCCAGTCAGCATCCTGTTTCATGTGCTTGCTAGTTCTGGGATTCTTCTTTTGGATTCCAATTCGTGGCAAGAATCCCTATCTTGTCAGCCACCAGTGTTGGATCAGCACCTTGTGCGACCGCAATTCCCATGAGGTAGGTGGTGAGAGGGGCTGCAGGTCGCTCCACATTATGTGCCGCATCTCTAGCGACAGCGAGGATATCTTTCATGAGACCTGGAGTGATGCTGATCCCCTCCAGATTCAATTCCGAAAGTACTTTCTGAACCCACTCATCCATGTCTTAAGACTAAAGGAGGAATGCCAAGATTGAATCAGGGACTGAATTACGGTCGCAAAAGAGTTGCCGCACGTTCGAGATCAGCAGGGGTATTGACATCCAACAGGAGTTGATCCCCGATCGAAGTGTCAGATGCCTGCACGTACTCGATGTTCGTGAGGTGGGCAAGAAGGGACTGCATGCTCTGGTGTGCTGGCGAACCCATTGCCTGTAAAGCATCCCGCAGAGCTTTCACGTCGTAGAGGGCATTTAGTGGATGTGCTCGACCTTCGGCGTCTCGAGGTATGAGCGCGGAGGAATCAGGCTTTAGGCCCACTGTCAGCAGCCATGGAATTGCAAGGGGGACATCCACGGCAGCGACGGCTACTTGTGAAGTAGACACACAGTGCAAGCCCGCATTCACCGCGGCAACTGGTCCCGATCCCGGTGGGTCTTCCCGCACAAAGTGGACGGGCTGCCCAGAATTGGGGCCAACAACAACGGTGTGTAGGCCGGCTGGGACTTGTCCCAGGACAAAGTCAAGAAGTGTGCCTGAACCAAATCGCACGCTCGCCTTATCGGTTCCCATGCGACGGCTAGTGCCACCGGTCAGCAGAATCACGCTGAGGTCGTGATTTTCTAGGCGCGGTCCGGTTGTCATGGAAAAAGGGTATCGGTGTGATGTGGTGCACATTCGGACAAATGGGTGGAAATCGAAATCGAAAGGTGAGAACATTTGCCCATCATTCGACTAGTCGACTGATTGAAAGCCCGCGTACACCCCCCCGTAACGCGGGCTTTCCCTTTTCCCTTCGGGCTTATCCTTCGTCTCGAACTTAGGCTCTCGACTCGGGCTTATCCTTCGTCTCGAACTTAGGCTCTCGACTCGAACATCCCCAGCACGGCAGCGATCCCCAGCACTGAACGTGGCGCGTAAGCGGACCTCCATAGCCCACCGTGATTGGCGCCAATGCTGAATAGGTCCATGGGATTGTGAAGTGGTGTCTGGGGGTTAGCGGCGGAGTGTGGGTTACGCAGGTCATGAACCAGCATTGCTGCCATGAGCGCGGTAGAAGTTGCAGGTTCAAAAACCTCAACGCCAAAGCGCCCTGCACCCGCGTACGCCGCTGCGAGTGCTCTGTTCTTCACAACAGACTGTGTGCGGGTTGCTGGTGCGAGATTGAGTGAGACGCGGAATCCTTGTGATCGAGCGACTAATGCTCGCCACCGCTGTAGGCGTTTTGCCAGGAGGTAATTCGGACCCTGTTGAACAACAAGTGAGTCGCTCAAGCCCATGGTGACACCATCAGCAGAGGTGTAGGTGTCTGGATAGTTGGGCTCAAATTGACCAAATGCTCGAAGTGGGGACTGCAGGAAGCCGGTAACTCCACGGTTCTTCCAACGTTCCCGAGATTCCACGACACACTCCATGGGGACCATGAAGACGTCCGTGGGTGTTGCGAGAAACGCGAGCGTGATGTCCTGTCGATGGCGTGACAACTGAAGGAATATTGCATCAGCACTCATGCTTAGCAAGGCATGTATTGCACCATCGGCGTACGTGTAGTTGCCGAGCACAAATGGACCTTCAATTTGATCAATCCATTGCGCGATTTCAGCGGGCTGGTTCAACATGTCAATTCCAGCCGCCTGAGCGATTACATGGTCGTCCTCGGCATGGATGGTTCCACCGGTCACCATCGAGATTTCACCGTAAGCATTGGGTGAAATTGGAATTCGAAGTGAACCGGAGGTTGCCCGCGTGATGTCAATGAGCCGTTGCCAGATTTCAGGCCGGGGCAAGTCGAGTGCATGAATGCGTGCACCCCAGCGTAGAAGTGATCTCGTGGGTGCCATTTCTGCGCCGGCACCAAGAACTGCGATGTCGGTATTCGTGAGGTCCAACCATTCGGGGTTATCCATGAGTAGATGGATCGCATGGCCAAAGGTTGGCTCAGCTATTCCGTCTTTGACCCAGGTATCTACCTGCCTGCGCAGTTCGGAACCAAAAAGTCGGCGCCCTTGGTACGGGATTGAGAGTTCCTCCTCGCGCGCTGCACGACCAATTACCGTGACCGATTCAATGGGAGTACCAGGTTCGCTCATCACCTGGTCAAGTGAAATGTCGTTGTCACCGCGAGTGAACTGGAAGCGACGATGCGCGGAGTCCAGACCCGCTTGGGAAATAGTGATCGCAGAGTCAGGAGTTTGGGCAGCCGAAATAACAATCTCCCGCATGGGGCCGATGTAGCCCTTGCGCCAATCCTTGGTGTGTTCAATACGATCAGCGATACGCGGATCAATGGTGCGAATGGAATCGGCAAAGATTGCTCGACCGGTTGCAGTGGTGCTTCGCTTGTTGTCTCCACCTTGAGGGAACGCCACGGCCATTAGGTCATTATGCCGAATGTTTGTCAGGTTGAGGACCGAAAAGTAAGCCGCGTGTTAAAAGTCACTTGGACATGTAGCGCTGCCGAGGGTGAACTCAGGAACTGGACGAATCGGTATTCATGAGCTGCTTGCGGTAGGGAACTAGTTCTTTGACAGTATCGATCCCAATGACACCAATAAGATGACCGTTGTCATTGAAGTACTCAACGATGCAGGGACCTTCAAGATCCCCGGACACCACCTTGCTGCTAGCAGCGGCACCTGGTAGCCCATAGGACTGAAGTTGGTACTCAAACTGATCAGACCAGAAAGCGGGGAGTGCAGCGAAGGGTTCATTGGTCGGTGCCTCACCTCTGAGTAGAGCAGCCAGCGTCGCGCCCGCGCGCTTTCCGGTCTCCGTGGGCATGTTCCAATGCTCAATCCGGCGAGGCCCATCGGCGTAAAGGACACTTGGGTGCCGAGCGATGTCTCCGACAGCAACGACAGGGACATCGGTGCCGATAACGCGCATTGTGTGATCAACGAGCACGCCATTGCTCAGGTCCAGATCATTTCCCTCAAGCCACTCCACATTGGGAACTGAGCCGATTGCCTCAACAACAACGCGCGTTGGAATTACTTCACCGCTATCAAGTGTGACACTTTCAATTTTTTCACCACCATTGAATGAGCTCACCGTGCGTCCGAGGTGAAAAGTCACTCCCTTGGCCTCGTGGCGTCGGCGCATGGCGCCACCGAGTTCAAGACCCATGGGCATCACCATGGGTTCGGAGTCCAGTGATACGACATGCACATTGGCACCGAGAAGGGTTCCGGTCGCTGCGAGTTCGCACCCGATGAAACCACTGCCAAGAATCACCAAATTCTCGCCAGGCACGATTGCCTCGCGCAGTTTTTGTGCATCAGAGAGGGTACGGAGAGTGAACAACCCTTGCGTTGGGCCAGGAATGGGAAGCAATCGTGGGCGAATCCCGGTTGCGATAACAAGTCCATCGAAAATGAGTTCCTCGCCATTCTCGAGCGTCAGGGTTTTCTCGTCGAGGTTCAGAGATCGTGCACCGCTGCCAAGTATCCAGCAAACGTCCGCAATTGAATCACGTTGTCTAAATTTGAGATCCTCATGGCCTAGGCCGGATTTCAATGCCTCTTTGGATAATGGCGGACGGTTATAGGGGATGTGTTCTTCATCGCCCACGATGTCAATTTCTCCAGCGAAACCATTCGCGCGAAGTGCTTCTGCGGCTCTGAGTCCTCCGAGTCCTGCACCGACAATGACAACTCGCTTGTTATCCATGTCTTGAGTATCTCAACTTGTGGCGATTAATTCCGCTCGGGTTCTATTCCGCGAATGTTCGGCAACAAAAACCCCTACAAGGATCAACGCCCCACCAAATAATTGCACGAGAGTGAGAGATTCCCCCAACAATATCCAGGCAATGATGGTGGCAAACAAGGGTTCGGTGAGCCCCACGGTCGATGCCTGAGAGGCCCGGAGATGTTTAAGCGACTCGACCGTGAGCCAGAAGGGAATTACGGTTCCCAGGAGCACAAGATAAATGGAGAGTGACCAGATGGGAAATATGACCTCGGCACTGCCCAGAGGTTCCGAATCACCGGAAAGTAAATCCCACGGGAACGACCACCATGGTTGAACAATGGCCCAAAATAGTGCAGCTGCGGCAAATCCCCACATGACCAGTGATACGGGATCGCGGTGATTTTCCACGCGCATTTGTTTGTCCCCGAGGATATAGAAAATTGTGAGGCTTACTGCTGCAAGGAGTGCTGCAATCACTCCCACCGCGTTGAGCGCGAAGCCGTTCCAGATTTGAGCCACCAGAGCCAGGCCGGCGATCGCCATGCCCAATGCAAGCCAAACTGTTTTACGGGTTGGTTCCTTCCACACTAAGCGCATCCACAGAGCAACCATGACCGGCGCGGTGAATTCAATGAGGAGTGCCACACCAACTGGCAGGTAAACCAGCGCAACAAAATAAAGGTATTGCGTCATGGCTACACCCAAAATGCCATAGGCAATAAGAACAGGAATCTCTTTTCGTTTCAAACGTAAGGCATCGGGTCGTTTGATAGCAACGAATGTCAAGAGGACGAGAAAGGCGACCGTGACCCGCAATTGGGATAGGCGCTCGGTGTCAATTCCAGTCATGAGGATTGCTTTGGACACAGTTCCGTTCAGCGCGAAGAGAACTGAAGCGATCAGGTAAAGGAAATATCCGGTGTAGGGGTGTGGATTCTTGGCGAGGGTTACGCCGGGAAGTGGTTCAATGAAATCACTCACTTCATGACCGATTCATATAAATGAATCGTTTGGGTGGCAATGGCCTCCCAGCCGAATGCACTTACCGCGCGAGCGCGCCCTTGAGCACCCATTGAACGCGCCAGAGTTGAATCAGCAACAACTCTGTTCACTGATTCTGCGAATGCGTGTTCAAAGGCGCGTGGCTCCTTGGCGTCATAGGGGACGAGAATCCCAGTTTCGCCGTCCTTAACAACTTCAGGGATACCACCAACATTGCTTGCCACAACGGCGGTTTCGCACGCCATCGCCTCAAGATTCACAATTCCTTGTGGCTCGTAAATGGATGGGCAGGCAAACACGGCGGCGTGAGTGAACAACTGCAACAGGTCGGCCAGTGGAGCTTGCTCCTTGATCCAATGAATCATGTGGGAGCCTCGCTCGGCTTGGAGTTCAGCAACTAACTGGTCAACCTCCAAACCAATTTCAGGTGTATCGGGTGAACTAGCGCAGAGCACGAGTTGAACGCCCTGATCAAACTTCTTTGCGGCTTCCAGCAAATGGGGAAGTCCCTTTTGGCGTGTGATTCGCCCAACAAACAGAACATATGGAACGGCAGGGTCGATGCCATATTTATCTAATGCATCAAAGGCAGGATCAGGACGATAAATATTTGTGTCGATTCCGTTGTGAATCACGTGCACGCTTTCAGGATCAACATCCGGGTAACTTGTTAGAACATCTGACTTCATGCCAGCAGAGACCGCAATGATCGCGGCCGCGGACTCGTAGGCCGACTTCTCCACCCACGACGAAAGTCGGTATCCGCCCCCCAATTGTTCGGCTTTCCAGGGGCGCAGTGGCTCGAGTGAATGGGCCGTGACAACCAATGGCTTGTTCAGAATAAGGGAGCCGACTTGGCCTGCGAAATTTGAATACCAAGTGTGCGAGTGGATGACGTCAACATCTTGTTGCGATAGCGCCTGGACAATGTCGAGGTTGGTTCCAAGTGTGGCAAGGGCAGGGTTGGCATTCTGGAGGAATTCAGGTGTCACATGCCCGACGGCATCGGGATAATCCTCACCGAAGGCGTGCACATCCACAGATATGTGTTTGCGCAGTGCAGGGACGAGGAATTGCACGTGAACACCTGCACCCCCGTAGGTGTTAGGTGGCCACTCTTTGGTCAAGATCGCAGTTCGCACGATCGAAGCCTAGGCCTGCGATCTCCCGGAGGGTATTTGAGGCGCACTTTATAAATAGGTATACCCGTGTGACTGATGGGACTAGGCTGACACCATGTCAG
>JALRGY010000063.1 GCA_023253325.1 Candidatus Nanopelagicales bacterium
TGGAGTTGCAGGCCTTCAACAAACTTGCGGCCCGCATCAATCCCACCTTTGATTTCGAAACTCAAGACACCACCGGTGCCGAGAGGCGCATATTTCTGACCATTCGCGTACCAAGGACTGCTCTCGAGACCTGCATAGTTGACCGAAATGACACCGTCCTGATTGTCAAGCCAGCGAGCAACCGCAAGCGCATTTTCGGTGTGACGCGCCACGCGCAGCGACAAGGTTTCAATCCCCTGTGCTATGAGGAAGGCGTTGAATGGTGAAACGGCTGCGTAGACAAGTCCGTGGTAGCTGGGATCGGGCTGATTGTAGTTGGGGAACCGATCAGGGTATTTGGCGTAGTCGAAAGTTCCTGCGTCGACGATTGCTCCTGCAACGGCCGTGCCGTGGCCGCCAAGATATTTGGTAGCGGAATGGACAACTACGTCAGCGCCGAACTCAAATGGGCGAATGAGATATGGGGTCGCAACCGTGTTATCCACTATTAAGGGGACACCAAATTCATGCGCTACGCCCGCAACGCCTTCAATATCGAGTACGTCATTGCGTGGGTTCGACAGTGACTCACCGTAAAACACCTTGGTGTTGGGCTTGATGGCTGCCCGCCATGAATCCAGATCATCAGGGTTCTCAACGAAACTAACCTCAATGCCAAGCTTTGGCAGCGTGTAGTGGAACAGGTTGTAAGTTCCCCCGTACAAACTTGGGCTGGAAACAACGTGATCTCCAGCTTCAGCGATATTCAAAATTGCCAGCGTCTCAGCTGCCTGACCACTCGCGACCAAGAGCGCGCCCACGCCACCTTCGAGGGCGGCAATGCGGTCCTCGACCGCTGCTTGTGTCGGATTCATTATTCGCGTGTAGATATTTCCCAATTCCTTGAGAGCAAACAGGTTTGCAGCATGTTCCGTGTCCTTGAAGACATAGGAGGTCGTCTGATAAATCGGCAAGGCGCGTGCGCCCGTAGATTCATCAGCTGTCTGGCCTGCGTGGATTTGCTTTGTTTCGAATGACCAAGTTTCACTCATGATTTTTCTCCAGATTCATTTTTAGGTGCCACAAAGCACCAATTTAAGTTAAAGACAATGACTAATTAAAAACAATTGATCAAGATCATTGATTCGCATCACAATGCACCTTTATCGCCCGAGCCTGCGAAGAACACTCAGGAGACGGTGCGGGTACAACAGCAGTTTTTCATGGCAGCCCTTTTGTTATATGGGGCCTTGCCTTGTGCAAGACCCGCGCTTGCCCTACCGAGATAGGACCTGGTCTCCACCGGGAGCACCCCACCGCGGTTGGAGGGTTGCCGATCAGCGAGCCGGGGCTTGATGCTGATCTCTTGACCGAGCAGAACTATAACCCGACTATGGAATTTGCGCTAGAGGGACCCCGTAACGACACTCCTCACGTGAAAGTTCCAGCACACTTTCCACCCACAACTGTGGGGATATTCCGTTGTTTAAGGACACTCGCAATAGGTTCGCCAGATTGTTATCTGGTGCTTCTTCCAATGCGCGATCCACACACATATTTGCCGTGACGCCATTGCCCTGCAACCACGCAGCAACCGCAGCCACGCAAATGAATCCCGCTACCCACTCCCCTGTCAATCTCGGAATCAGGCCCGTCAATCGCTCAAGCACAATGTGAGCCTCAAGGGACCCTGAAGCGAGATCCCACAAGAGTGTGTCTCGGACACGAACATCACTCAATGCGTACGCCATCCGCGTAGCCACGAGATCAGAAGTATCGGCCTCGCTTTGAATACATTTCACAATCAAGCGCAACTGATTAGTTCTCCAGCGGTCCTTGGCAGCCACTTGCCGTCCCATGACCTTCTTTATGAGCTCGGGATTGATTGCCCTGGTCACTTGATAACTGAACTGCTCTGTCAGTTCCTCTCTAGATCTCAACATGTGAATTCCGTCGCTGGCGAATTCGGTGGCCACATGCCAGTCCTCACAACATTCCGAACACTCGGTGGTCCACACACCATGCACTACTGAGCCATCGGTGAGCTCCAGGGCGCAAACTGAGGTTCCAGACGAAACGCTTATCCCCTTCTCAAGAAGGCAAGCCTCCATCATCTGAATTGTTGCCGCCTTGTTGAACCCTGACTCGGAACACACAACGGATAAACGCACCTCCTGGGGCTCGTAGCCCTCTACAGGAGCAAGCACGCTCTCGAGCCAACGGTTAAAGTCCATGCCGACATCGAGATCAACATCAAGATCAACGCGTTGCACAAGTACTTCTGATCCAGATCGCAACCAGGTGAACAGAACGCTCTCACGCGGGTAGAAGCCGAGACGACCAACAAGGCTCGCGAATTCTGCCGTGGCCTGATCAATGTGCTCACCGTGGTCTGATGCACTTTTCGCACGCCGTGATAATTGTATTTTCGATGTCATGGATACACGATCCATGAAAAATTCAGATCTTTGTTGCACTAGCAACACATTGTGGAACCACTGTCAATCGAACTCAGATTGTGCACAGTTGGTTTGTTAGTAGACCAATGGCTGTACGGTCTTGTAATCCCAATACTTTGGCTCAACTCCGTCGCCGGAAGAAACACCCCTAAGCCTCCTACTGACCCACGGGTACCCGTGATTCCTGGCCCACTTAGCGTGCCCAACCCAACGTGACACCGAACTTGGCTGGTCACCGATCGCGGCAACCTCACGCCAGCTATCGTCTCCCCAGCCCAAGCTATTTAGCGCTGCTCGCGTGGTCAATTCGTGCCCGCGCGGGTTCAAGTGCAACCGATCTTCATCCCAAACGTCGGGGTCCTCAAAGACTTGCTCTCCCCAAAAGTCCATTAAGTAGCAGTCATACTCCTCTGCGATGGCCAGCGTCGCCGATCTAAGGCCAGCGAACCGCTGCGCTATTAGGCTCATCACGCTCGACGTGCTCGAGGGATCACCGAAAGCCACCATCATGACGTCGATCCCCGCCTTACGAAGGTCTCGAACGCCCCGCTCCATCTCTGTCGCTTTGGCATCTAGATCAAATGACTTTCGCATGGCATCGTTGACTCCACCGGCAAACGTCACAAGATCTGGCCCTAGTTCCAATGCGCGAGGAACCTGTTCCGACACCATCTGCGGTAAGAGTCGGCCGCGGATTGCAAGGTTCGCGTAAAGCAAGGGTTCATCGACAGTGCAATAAGTATTGGCCAATACCTGCGCTAACCGGTCAGCCCAGCCCAAATAGGCATCCCCGAGCGCTCTGTCTGACAGTCCTTCAGTGAAGCTGTCACCGATAGCTACGTACTTATGCCACTTCTTGGGTTGCGTTTGCACACGAGAACTTTAGCCAGACTTGATTCACGGCGCGCAAACCTACGGAACTTATCTCAGACGAGAACATTGATCCTCTGCCTTTCGGGCAGATAAAGACCCGGCCGCCGAAGGCTTCCCCTCCCGCGACGACCGGGTTGCGCTGAACAATAGTGGGTGGCACTTCTACCCGTTAAGCCGACACGCGGAATGTGTCATGAAGGCTTAGGCGGCAGTGGGTTTCACCTTGGCCAATGCCTGACCAGCCTTTCGATACCACGCGAGCAGCGCCACTATTCCGATAATGATTTGAGGGATAAAAGATGAAGCCCTCCAGACCAAGTCTGCCGCAGTTGCACTTCCCTCACTGGCGCCAAAACTCACGAGAAGTGCGATCATCGCGGCGTCCACCGTTCCGAGTCCTCCTGGTGTGATGGGAATCATCAGGCCAAGTTGACTTATTGAGAACGCCGCAAAGGCGGCTGCAAATGAAGTACCCGCGGTGTCCCAGCCTTCCACGCCGCGAAGGGCAACGTAAAGGATCAGAAACTGGGTGAATGAGACAGATATTTGGGCAAGAGTCAGAGCGGCCCAACGCTTGCGAAGGAGGTCATACATGTCTTGCCGGAACTTGGTTATTGGCGGCACAAGGTCGAGATTCGCCAGCGCCTTGATGTGTTTGCGCAATGGTCCAATAATTTTGTTGCCCAAGTTACCGATAGCGACCGCCAGCGGCTCTGATCGCATGATGAGCACGAATGCCACAACAACCGTGACAAGGATTGCGATACCAATCAGACCAGTTGCGGCGTGGGTATTTCCACTAACCCCAAAAAGAGTGATCGCCACAACCCCAAGAATGGGGAAAAACAGCGTGATGAACGTGCTCCAAAGGCCCACCGCAGTGATGGCTGCGGTTGCACTCGTCGCCGTAACCCCGAATGTGGACAACATGCCAAATTGCACACCCAAACCAACAGCGCCACCGCCTGGAACGCCGTTACTAATGGCAAATGCCGCCTGGTTTGTTTGCTGAGCCCGCCAATACTTCAAACCTGGGGCTGCCGCTACAAAGGGGAGCCCGTACATGGCCAGGTAGAGCAGAACCATGACGACAATAAGAATGATCGACGGCGTGCCCATCGACTTCAATGAGTCCCAAGCCTCGGAATAGCTCCCGATCATTGGGATGACTTTCCAAAAAATTATCACAATAAATGCGAGGCCGACGAGACCCAGAATCAGTGACTTCTTTTTGTCTAATGCCACGGCTGGCGGAGTTGCCGGTTCTTCCGAGGCATTTGGATTCGAATTAGCTTGATCTCCCATGCGCGTACTGTGCCACAACCATTGCTTGTACGGAGGAATTGCTTATACATATGAAACTACGTGGTTTCGCAAGGGGGTGGCGTAACACCGAATAATCGGGTTGGGCAGGATAACGGCATGCGGCTGGACCACATTTCTTATGCATGTACAGGCAGTGAACTTGCCGACGTCGTACAACGCATCGGCGTCGACCTCGGATTCACATTTGTTGACGGAGGGCGTCACCCTTCATTCGGTACTCGCAACTTCACACTTCCACTCGCTGATGGCGCTTATATCGAGGTCGTCAGCGCACTGGACCATCCTTCCGCTCTCAAAGCACCATTCGGGCAAGCCGTGCAACAGGCCGCAAACAACGGTGGTGGCTGGATGAGTTGGGTGCTCGCCACGGACGACATTTCTCGCGCTGAATCCGTGCTAGGCCGCAAGGCAGCAAAAGGGCATCGGGTACGCCCCGATGGAGTAGAACTTCACTGGCGCCAATTGGGCGTCATGGACACCATGAGTCACCCACAGTCCCCGTTCTTTGTTCAATGGGAATCCTCCGCGGACCAGCACCCTTCCCATGGCGGACAAGCAGGCGGCATTCGTGTGCACAAAATTGAGATCAACTGCCCAACACAGGACCTTGGCCCATTGGCCCCAGATCTCGAAAAGTTTGATGATCTTGTCACCTGGATTGATGACCCTGAGAACGATCAAATGGGCGTTTCGGCTGTGTGGTTCGAAACCCCGCACGGCCTCGTCAAAATTGATTAGCTGCCTTGAGAAGTTGAGCAAATAGTGCAGCAAGCACGCTATTGTGCCGTTACGAAGTACCGAAACTAACCATTCAAGCCAACCTAAGAGGCATCTATGTCACAAGAGCCGGTCGGGAATCGATCCGATAGCGCCCCCAGCCCTGATTTGGGTGTGCCCGATACCCTGAAAACCGCTGCAGGATTCACCTGGAGAATTCTCATTCTCCTCGCTGGTTTCGCCGTATTTGTCACCATCCTTGGTTACATCTTTCCCGTAGCATTTGCTCTCTTCTTTGCCCTGCTCGTAGCCGCTTGGACACAGCCAGTCATGAAGGTGCTCCACAAATTTCTTCCTAAGGCAATTTCCATGATCCTTGCGCTGTTGCTTATTGCAACCGCGATTGTGTTGATCCTTTTTAGCGTGATCTCATCAACAGTCGCCGAAGGACCCAAACTCCTTGCCAGCATTCAGTCTGGATTGAGTGAGTTGCAAACGTGGATGCAGCAGGGACCCCTTGGACTCAGTGATGACAAGGTGAACTCGCTTCTCTCCCAGGCTGAAACATGGGGTGAGAATGTTGCCAAGGGTCTGGGCGCAACAGTTCTAGAGTCGGCATCATCCCTCGGAACAGTTGTGATCGCAGGCTCCGTTTTCCTCTTTGGAGTGATCTTTTTCCTCATGCAACCACAACAAATCTGGGACTGGTTCGTCGGTTGGATGCCCAAACAGATCGAGGCCCCCATCAACGTTTCAGGTGAAATTGCTTGGGGGGCGATTGCCGGCTATGCAAGAGGCATTGTCATCATTGCTTTTTGTGATGCCGTTCTAGTTTTCATTGGTTTGACCATTTTGCAAGTACCGCTAGCACCGGCGCTGGCCGCAGTCGTGTTTCTCGGCGCATTTATCCCCGTTATCGGTGCACCCATAGCTACCTTCTTTGCCGCAATTGTTGCCCTTGCCGAGCGTGGCCCGCTTATCGCAGTCCTCGTTATTGTTCTCACCGTGATTGTTGGATCATTTGATGGTGACGTCCTGCAGCCGCTTGTTATGGGCAAGGCTGTCAGCCTTCACCCACTCGCCATCATTTTTGCAATTGCCGCCGGCAGTATTGCCCTTGGAATCGTGGGCGCGCTCATCGCTGTCCCGATCGCTGGCGCTGTTTACGGCGTTGCCAAATATCTAACTGGTCGGGACCCTGATCATCCATTCCCACCGGTGAAGGCCTTCGATCCTCAACCCGATGCAAGCTAAATCCATTTCAAACTAGCTCAATTTAATCTAGCTTCGAGCATCAATATTTTCAACGGGCAGGTCATTACCTGCTGCGACACATGCAATCTCGACGCGCTCAGCCGAAGAATTAATGCGCTTGAGCTGCTTTTTGCTGATCCCGTCGATGCCATCCTTGGCCTTGGCCTTATTCACATTATTTTGAATTCTTTCCGCATTGGCGAGCGCCTTGGCAGGCAATTCGCCACCGATCACGGCAGCGTCCACAGCGACGACCATTTGATCCACTTCAAGTTGGAGGTCTGCTAACAGAGCCTTTTTCGCCTTCTTTTTGAGCCCTGGCGCCCCTGCATTGATGTCCGACCGAATCAGGTCGACAGCAAAGTAATTTGCGCAGGCTTCCTCAGCCAGTACAGCTACCGGCTCAATGGTCTCAGTTGGAGATGGAGTAACAGTTGGCGTCACCTCGGACTCCGCTTCTGAGGAGCAGCCAGCGAGAACCAGTGCACCGATTCCAAGGAAAACTCCGACACGCAGTGTTGATTTCTTCATGGCTACTCGCGGCTCCTTAAGTCATTTACCTAATGGATACCCTAGACCAGTAGGCGGTTCATGAGCGGCATTTTCAACCCTTCAATGTTAGGTTCCGTGCGCAACCAAGGGAAATGAGGACCATGGATCAGCGCCGAAGGCTATATCTACCCATATGGCTGAAGCTCATGATCGCCCTTGGCGGCGCGACCTTGTGGCTTTTGTTTTCCATTTGGGTTGCTCAGGCGTGGGCCACTGATATCAGTCGTGAACTCAGCGTCCATCCCGTTATCGCATGGTCAATGATCGCCCTCATTGCCCTGATCCCTGGATTTCTCGTCGCTCTAATGTCCGCCGCGCTTCTCCTGGAGGGCTCCGACGGTTTCAGGTGAACCACACGTTCAAGCCACTTGACTTACGTGTGCGAAGAAATAGATTAGGATACATCGTTTTTCTTATTGGCTACCAGGTATTTTCATCAACGGCTGCGATTGCTGGATACGTGCAATACCTGCTTAAACTCGACCGCAAGTGGAAATAGCGGTATCTGGAACCAGCTCTAGGGCTAGGCTGCGTGTGTGAACATGGCAGTCATCATGGCAACGGTAATACCACTGCTAGCTCTGACCGGTTTACTTGTTCTCGGCCGAAATTGGCGTCGGTTGTGGCCATTGACACTATTGGCCCTCGCCTGGGGAATCCTTGACACATTTATTGTCATTCATATCAATGACCGCTGGGCACTTGCTTTCGGCATAACCTCGCTCATTGTTATCGGGGCACCTATCGCCGAGGAAATCACCAAGGCACTCGCATTGCCTTTCATGGGAATTTCTCGGCGAGTTACTTGGTTCGTTGATGGTGCCGTGCTCGGCGCGGCGGCCGGCACAGGTTTTGCAATTCGAGAGAACTGGCTTTATCTCGAACGCGTGGGCAACGATGCGGCTCTATCCTTAGCGTTGGCACGAATTTCATCAACGAACCTCATGCATGCTGGCTGTACGGCCATTGTTGGTGCCGCCATCATTCTCACGTACAGTCGAAGCGGGCTCACGCGCCTTGGAATCCCCTTTCTGGGTCTGGTCATTGCAATTTCGCTTCACTCCTCATTCAATTGGCTGACCGAAAACGAGGGAGAGTCCGCCCTGCTGATCACCGCGACGGGAGTCACCGTGTTCGGTATCGCGGGGGGAATCATTTATCTCGGATTCCCCTTGTCCGCTCGTTGGGTGCGTGAAGATTTAGAACGCCAAGGTGCTACTGCCAGCGAACAATCAGCACTCACCGGGAGTAACGTCTCAGCGATTCTCGATGTATTCGAGGCTCGCTACGGATCACGCGCTGCAGACAAGGCGGAAGAGCTCGTTGAGGTTCAGCGAAAGATCGCAATCCTTCAGCACGGGAGTCGAGGGAATGAGCCGGAGGTGGCGCTGCTCCAACAGGATGCCGCAAACCTTCGTCGCGAGATTGGCATGTTCGCAATGATGTGGCTGCGCTCTCACCTACCTCTAGAATCCAAAGAATTGGGCATGTGGGATTCGCTCAGTGAAGCAGTACCGCAACAACAGGAATCAAGTCAGGAAGCGCCCAGCGGGCTTTGGGCGCGTCTCGGCGAGGTCCCTTTTGACGGTGATAGCGTAACGGGGTCAAGCAATTTGAACTTGGATCTCGACTCCGAGGCAAGTTCGGATTGAAATGGCACGTCGACGAAAGGGTGAAATCGGTGCTTTGCGCTCAGTGTGACGACAGCGCCCGAGGGACTTGTAAGTTCTGCGGGCGCGGGGTGTGTGCAACACACCATGCCACGATGCCCTTCATTGTCACCGTATTTGGATCCGATCCACCTCGCTCGATTGTTGTGGGAGGAACTCTTTGGTGCCAGATCTGCCGACCACAACCCGAACCGATCTCGATGCCGGAGTTGGCATGAGCAGTGAAAATATTTTCAGTCGCCTCGAAGGGCAACTTGAACAGGAGCAGGGCGAGCAAGCACCCCTGACAATGTCAGACATTCTTGATCTCCCCGCCGAACAAGGCGATCTCATGCGTCAAGTTTTGCGAGCCCAAAAACCATTAACTCCCCCTGAAATTTCCCAAGCCCTCGGATGGGAACAAAACGCCACGGATCGAGTTATCGGTGACCTCAGCCTGGCAGGGATGATCGAGTTAACCGATGGCTGCATCAAGGTTTGCCCCATGCAACGAAATACTCGCACCACCCCCGGTGGCATGTGGAGCATCCTGAACGACCTTTAGGGCCGCGTCGCATGGAAGAGTCATCCGACAAACCCGCGATAAGGCACGGACATTGAATGCGTTGTACGCAAAAAGAAATTCGACCCAACCCCTTTAAACGGAGTTGGGTCGAATTTACTGGCAAATCTCAGGTAACTTTTCTAGCTACAACCTGATGTGCTTCCGCAGCCTTCGCAGACGTAGCAACTACCTGCTGGACGCATCTTGATTCCGCAGGTCATGCATAGCGGTGCATCAGATGCAGTGCCGGTGATTGCCTCGAGCAGTTCTGCACTCGAATGCACCGACTTGGGCACTTCATGACTCTTTTGCGCTTCGACAGTTGCTTCGGTCTCCGCAGCTACGACATCGACATCGAGATCAGCAGCTGGTGCTGTTGCGTAACTACTTTGCACGGTCGCAGCTCGCTCATCCGCTGAGAAAATTCCCAGAGCCTCACGCTGCTCGAATGAAAGGTGATCGAGCGCCAAACGACGGAAGATGTAATCCATCATTGACTGCGAAATACGGATATCGGGATCATCGGTCATACCTGCAGGCTCAAAACGCATATTGACAAATTTATTGACAAACGCCTCGAGCGGTACGCCGTATTGCAATGCAATGCTGATGGCAATGGAGAATGCATCCATCACGCCGGCGAGCGTTGAACCTTGCTTGCCCAGTTTGAGGAACACTTCGCCGAGTTGACCGTCTTCGTAGCTACCAGCAGTCATGTAGCCCTCAGCACCAGCGACCGAGAAAGAGGTCGTCTGGCTTGGTCGTGACTTGGGAAGCCTGCGACGAACAGGCTGGCCTGCCACCGTGATCTCCTCGACGGGTGCATCTGCCTTCTTGGCTTTTGCATCGCTGAGGGGCTGCCCCACCTTGCAATTATCGCGGTAGATGGCTAGGGCCTTAATGCCCATTTTCCAACCCTCGAAGTAGATCTCAGCAACTTCCTCGACTGTTGCATCCTCTGGCATATTGACCGTCTTGCTAATTGCACCCGAGATAAATGATTGAACAGCAGCCATCATGCGAACGTGGCCCATCGGCGTAATTGATCGAGCGCCCATTGCGGTGTCAAAGATTGGGTAATGCTCGGTCTTGAGCCCTGGAGCATCAATCACATGGCCATTTTCGCCAATGAACTCAATGATTGCTTCCACGGTTTCTTCCGTGTAACCCAACTTGCGCAATGCACGAGGAATCGTCTGGTTCACGATCTGCATGGAACCACCGCCAACAAGTTTCTTGAACTTGACCAGTGAGAAGTCAGGCTCAATACCTGTGGTGTCGCAGTCCATCATGAAACCGATGGTGCCTGTTGGGGCAAGAACAGATGCTTGAGCATTGCGCCAGCCATTGGCCTCGCCCAGTGTTAAGCACTCTTCCCACATTTTGCCGGCGAGAGCCGTGACGTCACCATCAAGGCTTGTGACGCCGCGAATGTTGTCATTTGCCGCAGCATGCTTGCGCATGACGCGCTTGTGAGCATATTCATTGCGAGCATATCCATCGTATGCGCCAACAATGCCTGCCAATTCCGCACTGCGCTTGTAGGCGGTACCA
>JALRGY010000064.1 GCA_023253325.1 Candidatus Nanopelagicales bacterium
AGCGACCACTACGAAGTTCTAGGTGTTAGCCGCAGCGCCAGCGCTGATGAAATCAAGAAGGCTTATCGCCGCCTAGCCAGGGAACTGCACCCTGACGTCAATCCTGACCTTGAACATCAAGAGAAGTTCAAAATGGTCACGGCAGCCTATGAAGTTCTGAGTGATCCTGAAAAGCGTCAGATGTATGACCTTGGCGGAGACCCGCTGAGCAATCGCGGGGGAGGGTTCCAGGGCGGTTTCGATTTCGGTGACGTGATGGATGCCTTCTTTGGTGGCCGAGGTCGCGGTCAGGGCCGCGGGCCGCGTGGTCGCGCTCGCCGTGGTCAAGATGCCCTCATCAGCATCACCATTGACTTGAATGCAGCGGTCTTTGGTGAAACCAGAGAAATTGCGGTCGATACTGCAATTTCCTGCGAAAAGTGTGAAGGACAAGGCCTCGCTGCCGGCTCAGAATTGGAATCCTGCGCAATGTGTAAAGGTCGTGGGGAGATTCAGTCGGTGCAGCAATCGTTCCTTGGTCAGGTCATGACTTCACGGCCATGCCCCGCCTGTCAAGGGTTCGGTACCACCATTCCGCACCCTTGTGTTGAATGTTCCGGCCAGGGACGTGTTCGCCACCGCAGGACATTGACCATTGCGATCCCCGCTGGCGTTGACAACGGCACCCGCATTCAACTCCAGGGTGAAGGTGAAGCGGGCCCCAACGGAGGACCGGCAGGTGATCTCTACGTAGAGATCGTTGTCCGTGGCCACGAAATCTTTGAGCGCGAGGGTGAATCACTACATTGCGCAATCACGATACCCATGACTTCTGCCGCATTGGGCAGTTCCATTGGGCTTGAAACTCTTGACGGTCACGAGGACGTTCCCATTAATGCGGGAACGCAATCAGGTGAAGTCATTACTTTGAAGGGTAAAGGCGCAACGCGCTTGCGCAGTGGTTCACGCGGCGACCTTTTTGTCCATGTCAACGTGGAAACACCGCGCAAACTCACTCCCGAGCAAGAGGAGCTATTGCGCCAATTGGCGGAGAGCCGTGATGAGAAGCCAAATCAGGTGGTGGGCCGGGCTGATTCACCCAAACTTTTTAGTCGACTCAAAGACGCATTCAGTTCTCGATGAAATGTAATCATTCGTGAGCGCCTCAACGTTCCTCGTAGACCCTGTGACGCTTAGCGGTGTACAAGATGGCGCTGATATTGAACTCGATGCGCAGGTTGCCCATCACATGAAAGTGACCCGAATGGGGAGCACCGAAACCATTCATCTGGTGGATGGTCTCGGCACTCGTGCTCGCGGTCACCTCATGTCACCAGATCACTTTCGCGTTGACTCGGTGACTTCAGAAACCAGACCTCAACCGAACATCACCGTTGCTCAGGCCCTCATCAAAGGGGACCGTTTGGAGCGGGCAATTGAAATGATGACCGAAGTCGGGGCGACAGCCTTCATCCCATGGGAGGCCGAGCACTCGATCGTTAAATGGTCAGGCGATAAAGCGAAGAAAAATGTGGACAAGTGGGTAAATGTGGTGCGGGCGGCAACCGAGCAGTCGCGTAGGTCGTGGACCCCGAATATTTTCGCGCCTGCTGACTCGAAGGCGCTCGCCTCACAGTTTGCTGATTTCGACCAAGTGATTTTCATGGAGGAATCAGATGGTGCCGAATTCGCTCAAGTTTCTCCAGGGTCCGTGCTGCTCGTTGTTGGACCGGAAGGTGGAATTAGTCAGCGTGAGCGGGCGCTCTTTGAGCAATCGGCACCCGAGGGTTCATTCTCGTTAACCATTGGCTCAGGCGTTCTGCGTTCCGCGACCGCGGGCGTCGTGGGGCTTACACACCTGTTCGCAACGCGACCAAGCGCGCAGCGCTCAGGCATGGAAGGATAGGGCCGTGTCGGATTGCTTATTCTGCTCCATCGTTGCGGGTGAAATCCCTGCCAACATCGTGCTGCGCAATGACCAATTCGTGGCATTCACCGACATAGATCCTCAGGCCCCAGTACACACTTTGGTCATTCCCATCGAGCACCATGAAAGTGCGGCGTCCATGGCGCAGGCCAATCCCGAACTCGCTGGCAGGCTGCTCGCAACGACCGAGCAAGTTGCACGCGCTGCTGGAATCAATGACTACAGACTCGTGTTCAATACGGGCGCCAGCGCAGGTCAGAGTGTTTTTCACGTGCATGGACACGTGCTGGGTGGCCGTGACATGACTTGGCCCCCGGGATAATGACTATGCCCAACACAGCTACCGCGCCGAGTGCATCCGCACGTACCGTCATTGAAGTGCCATCGGCCTACCCCATGGTGTCACTTCTCGGGTCCTCCGACGAATACATCCGGCTCGTTGAAATCGCTTTCCCCACCGTTGACATTTTGGTGCGAGGAAACCAAATCACGCTTGAAGGTGATTCTGGTGACGTGGGAGTCATTGACACTTTGCTCTCTGAGATGTTGGCCGTGTTGAAAACTGGTCAAGCCCTCACTCCTGAAACCGTTGAGAGATCCATTTCGTTGATGAAATCGGGAACGCGACCCTCTGAATTGCTGTCTACCAATATTTTGAGTAACCGCGGCAAAACAATCCGCGCAAAGACGCTCAATCAGAAGAAATATGTTGAAGCCATTGATCAGAACACGGTGGTTTTTGGCATCGGGCCTGCGGGAACGGGCAAGACCTACCTTGCAGTTGCCAAAGCTGTCCAAGCGTTACAAGCCAAAGAAGTCAATCGCATCGTGCTAACGCGCCCCGCGGTTGAAGCGGGTGAAAAGTTGGGTTTCTTGCCAGGCACTCTCTCTGAAAAGATTGATCCATACCTGCGTCCGCTCTATGACGCCTTACACGACATGATCGACCCCGAATCCATTCCGAGATTGATCACGAGCGGAACGATTGAGGTTGCACCATTGGCCTACATGCGTGGTCGCACACTCAATGATGCCTTCATTATTCTCGATGAAGCCCAAAACACGTCCGCACAACAAATGAAGATGTTCCTGACCCGGCTCGGTTTCGGTTCCACCATGGTCGTCACGGGTGACGTCACACAGGTTGATCTACCCGGCGGCACAACGAGTGGCTTGCGTGTGGTCTCAGAGATCCTTGAAGGATTGGACGACGTAGCCTTCTGCAGACTAAATGCCAGCGACGTTGTTCGACATCGCCTTGTGGGTGACATTGTTGCCGCCTACGACCGCTATGACGCCAATCACGAGAGTGGACCAAAGCAGTAACCATGCCCATTGGACAACGTGAAATATCCAACGAAACTCTCGCGCAGATCGACCTTGGTGCCATCGACTCGTTGCTTGAGCATCATTTGAGGCACCTTCATATCCATCCTGATGCCACTATCTCGGTAACATTTATTGATTCAGAGCGCATGAGTACCCTGCACGAGGACTGGATGCAGGAACCAGGCCCCACCGATGTTCTGTCCTTTCCCATTGATGAGATCTCTCTCCCGAGTGATGGTGAAATGAGCGAGCAAGGAATTCTGGGAGACATCGTGATCTGCCCCGATTTCCTCCCACCCCAGATGCAGGAAAGTGGAAGGTCATTGCAACAGGAATCGGAGTTCCTCGTCACACACGGGGTGCTGCATCTTTTAGGTCTAGATCACCAAGATCCTGACGCCTATGCATATATGTTTGAGTTACAGGATCAACTTTTGGATTGCTGGAAGGGGCAGTCGTGATTTCGACGCTTGTTATCGCGCTCATCCTCTTTATTTTCGCGGGCCTGCTTATCAGTGCCGAGACTGCAATTGGCAGGATTTCTCGCAGTCGCGTTGAAGAAACACGCATGGGTGCTAGGGCTGACAAACTTCTGGTGATTCTGGGAGATCGCGCTCGCTACGTAAACGTTTTGCTCTTTGTTTCCACTGTCGCGAGTGTGGGTGCCTTTGCCTTGGTGAGCTTTGAGCTAATCGGGTATTTAGACACTGAACTGGGCTGGTCTTTCATCGCCGCCTTTGCCGCAACCGCTGGCGTGCTCATTGTGATCTCTTATGTCGGTCTTGGTGTGGCGCCGAGAACCTTGGGTCGCATACATGCTGAGCCCATTGCATTATTTGCGGCCGGACCTACTCGTTTCATGGCCACAATTCTGGGGCCAGTCACCACACTCCTCATTCTGATCGGGAACGCGTTAACACCGGGTAAAGGTTTCCGCGAGGGCCCCTTTGATTCTGAAGCGGATCTGCGTGAGATGGTCGACATGGCCGGAGCAGACTCGTTGATCGAGGACGATGAGCGGCAAATGATTCACTCAGTGTTTGAGCTGAGCGACACGTTCGCCCGTGAAGTGATGGTGCCGAGAACCGAAATGGTGTTCATTGAACGAAACAAGACTTTGCGTCAGGCTTTGTCGCTCGGGTTGAGATCCTGGTTTTCCCGCATCCCCGTTATCGGGGAGAACTCGGATGACGTCATTGGCGTGATCTACCTCAAGGACATTGTTAAAAGAGTTTTTGAATACCGTGATGCGGAGCAACACGAGCGCGTTGAGGACTTAATGCGCTCGCCGTACTTTGTCCCTGATAGCAAGCAGGTTGATGACCTGCTGCGAGACATGCAGTCAGCGCGCGTTCACATGGCGATTGTTGTCGATGAATATGGCGGCACCGCGGGTCTCATTACGATCGAGGACATCCTCGAGGAAATTGTCGGAGAGATCGCTGACGAATACGACACTGCCGCTCCTGAAGTTGAGGAATTGGATGACGGTTCCTTCCGAGTAATGGCGCGAATGAATATTGATGATTTTAATGACTTGATCAAAGGCGATATTGACTCTGAAGAGGAGGGAGTCGATTCTGTTATTGGATTGTTGGCAAAGAAATTGGGTCGCGTTCCAATCGCGGATTCAACGATCGACGTTGATGGCTGGACCTTGATCGCGGAGCCCGGCAGTGGTCGCCGTAACCGCATCGGGTTCGTGCGTGCAATCCCGCCCGCCGTGAGCAATATTGATGAAGCAGACTAGCAACCGAGTGGCGGTCTTTGCCGTCCTCGGAGCAGCTGCCCTATTTGGAACTTCAGCAACAACTGCAGCAATTCTTATTCCCGATGCTTCACCGACTTCTGTTGCTGCGTGGCGCCTCCTCATTGGCGCGATTGGTCTCATTGTCGTTACTCGCGGATTGGCATTCCTCTCCACGTTTCGCCACCCGCTCATCTGGTTGATGGGACTCGCGGTCGGTGCATTCCAGTTGTTCTTCTTTCTCAGTGCGGATCTAGCGGGAGTAGCCATTGGCACACTGGTCACCATTTGTGCCGCGCCTTGGTTTTCGGGTTTGCTGGGGTGGGTATGGGGGGCTGGACGGCCTTCGTCCATCTGGTTTGTTTCGACATTCATTGGGATTGCAGGTGTAATCCTGCTGGTGGGTGCACCGTCGGGGGAATCGCTGAGTCTGTGGGGCGTAGCGGCAGGCCTCGCGGCGGCTGCCAGTTATGCGGTTATGACGAACTCAGGGACCAAACTCGCCGCTCTCGGTCATAACCCCAATCACATTTTGGCCGCGTCTTTTTCCCTCGGGGCACTTTTACTCCTGCCCTTCGTTATAACGGGCGGGACCTGGTTTGCCAGTCCTTCGGGACTCATTGCGATCATCTGGCTTGGGCTATTTGTCACCACCCTGGCCTATGTCCTCTTCGGCGTGGGGCTTAAAAATCTCATGCCGGGAACAATCGCAACCCTCAACTTGGGGGAACCACTAGTTGCCACGATTTTGGCGGTCGCATTCTTGGGTGAGAGGTTGAGTGCGATGGGCTGGGTTGGATTCCTGCTCATACTGGTTGCCCTCGGATTACTCGCGCGAGCGACCGCTTCCAAGTCAGCGGAGTCGAAGGATATGGTGACTCATGTTTAGAAGTGGTTTCGCAGCAATCGTTGGTCGACCAAATGCGGGTAAATCAACACTGCTCAATGCGGTAATGGGCACCAAGGTCGCCATTACATCTGATCGACCCCAAACCACTCGCAGAACCATTCGTGGAATCGTGAACCGTCCCGAGGGGCAACTCATTCTGGTCGATACCCCTGGAATGCACCGTCCCCGAACTCTTTTGGGTGAACGCCTCAATGATGAAGTCAAGGACACCTGGGGTTCAGTCGATGCCATCGGATTATGTATCCCCGCGAATGAAACAATCGGGCCAGGGGATAAATACATTGCCACCGCGATAGCTGCATTGAACAAGCAACACGTATTTGCCATTGTCACCAAGATCGACACAGTGACAGGTAATGAGCTCGCAACTCAACTTCTTGCAGTTCAAGAATTGGGCAACCAGATCGGCATTGATTGGACTGGAATCATTCCTGTCTCGGCAGTTCGCGACGAACAAGTGGATCTTTTGGTCAATGAAATTATTAAATCGATGCCTGAAGGGCCGCAACTTTTTCCAAATGACGCGTTGACCGATGAACCCGAAGAGATATTTGTTGCTGAACTCATCAGAGAAGCCGCCCTAAAGGGTGTCCAAGACGAACTGCCACATTCCATTGCGGTTGTTGTCGAAGAAATAACTCCGCGTGAGGGTCGCCCGATGGACCGGCCTATGTCTGATGTGCACGCCAATATTTTTGTTGAACGAGATAGCCAGAAGGCAATTGTGATTGGTAAGGGCGGGTCAAGACTGAAGACCGTTGGCTCTGAAGCGCGTGCTGAGATCGAGAGGTTTCTCGGGGTAGCCGTCTATCTTGACCTACGAGTCAAAGTGGCCAAAGACTGGCAGCGTGACCCGAAACAGTTGCGCCGCTTAGGTTTTTAACTTTTAAGGCCTATTTGCAGCCTTACTCGTTGTCCTGAGGCTGAGCCGAGGACTGGTCCGATTTTTGGATCTCTAAGAGGAATTCGACGGGTGTTTTTAATCGAATCACTGACGTGCGCTCTTCAACTTCCGGGTGCAGGTCGTAGCGGCGACCATAGGCTTGTAGAACTGCGATGATGATCGCGACCACGGGGATTCCAATAATTGCGCCGATTGGCCCAAAGAGTGCTGCACCCACAAATACCGATCCCAATGCCACGCCTGAATTGATGTCCATTGTTGCAGTAGAGATTCGCGGAGTGAACACATAGTTTTCAATTTGTTGGTAGACAGATGCGAACAAGATGATCCAAAGTACATCAATGGGTTGTTCAAACACGGCGAAAAGGCTGGGGAGGATTACGCCAATATAGGTTCCGATTGTTGGGATGAACTGACTGACAAGCCCCGCAAATATACCCATGGGCAACCAGTAGGGAATATCAATTAGGTAAAAAAACGCGATATGAGCGGCAGCAGAAATAACGGCCAATGCAAACTTGGAAATGACGAATCCGCCTGCTTTTCGAACCGATATATCCCAGACATTAATAAAAACGAGTTGGCGGTTGTGAGGGAGCCAACCCGCGATGAATCGCTTGATGCGAGGGGCATCAGCTGAGAAGTAAAATGAGAAGACCAAAACGGTGATGATGCTGAACACGATGCCAATAACACTGAAAACAACGCCAAATATGCCACCAGCGAGCGAAGAAGCGATTGTGGTGATCTGCTCACTTGTGAGGTTGAGGTTGGCCGTCAACTCAACTGGATTGATGTTGGCATCGAAGGTGCCGTTGAACCATTTGGCCAGATCAAGAACCAGTATGGGCAGTGCGAGCACAAGATCAGTGATCTGATTGGCCAACGCTCCACCAAAGAGTGCAATGAACCCAACCACGAGCAGGATCCCACCGGTGGCAACGATTGAAGTTGCCAGTCCGCGGCGCATGCCTCGCGCGGCCAGGCCGGTGACAATGGGATCAATAGAGATGGCAAGCAGCCAAGCCAAGAGCAGGTTGAACAAGAATCCGGCCAAGAGTGCGAATGACCAACTGGCAATTTGAAAGATCAGTACGCCAACCAGGACCATGAATATGGAACGCTTGAGGAATCTTGCATCAAATGCCACAAACTGCACGGGTTGGCGAGCAGGTTCCGGCTGAACTTCGTCCTGGTTCGTGCTCGCGGGCTCTTGGTCAGCCATACCTCTCCTGCCTACAATGGAGTGTGCCGATTTATCGAGATGAAGCAATTGTGCTTCGCGCCCAAAAACTCGGTGAGTCTGATCGAATTGTGACACTTTTGACCCGTCAATATGGTCGTGTACGCGCCGTGGCGCGAGGAGTTCGTAAAACTTCTAGTCGAATCGGGGGCAGGCTCGAACCATTTGCCCATGTCGATGTCCAGATGTACACCGGCAAGTCACTCGACAACATCACGCAAGTGGAGACCATCAGCGCATTTGGTGCCAATCTCGCTAGCGATTATGTTGCGTGGACTTCGGGCACCGCCATGTTGGAAACCGCAGAGCGTCTGACCGCTGAGGAGCGCGAACCGGCGGTGCCGCAATTCGCCCTCTTGGTTTCAGGGTTGCGATCACTAGCAGGTGGTGACCATGACCCACGCTTGATACTTGATAGTTACCTTTTGCGCTCCATGGCAGTTTCCGGCTGGTCACCATCCTTTGGCGACTGCGCCCAATGCGGTGAACCTGGACCCCACAGAGCATTTGCCATTGTCTCGGGCGGCATGGTGTGTGAGAAGTGTCGCGTTCCCGGGTCGGCGGCTCCCACTCCTGAAGTGGTTGCATTGCTCGGCGCCCTTCTGTCAGGTGACTGGTCAGTAGCAGATTCAAGTCAACCGCGTGCACGTTCGGAGGCCAGTGGTTTGGTAGCGGCGTTTTTGAATTGGCACATGGATCGCGGGCTCAGATCACTCCCGCTCGTTGATCGCAAAACGCCAGCACAGAGGATTGCCACGTGACGAGAGTGCCGAAACCACCTGCGCACCCATCGGGTGCACAGCCACCCAAGATTCCCAAGAATCTCATTCCGCGGCACGTTGCTGTCGTTATGGATGGCAATGGGCGCTGGGCAAAGGAACGTGGACTCGCCCGCACGGAAGGACATGCAGCAGGCGAGGCGAGTTTGCTGGATTGCGTGCATGGAGCATTGGAGTTAGGAGTTGGCTGGCTCTCGGCCTATGCATTCTCCACTGAGAACTGGCGCCGCTCACCTGATGAAGTGAAATTCTTGATGGGCTTTAATCGTGACGTGATCCGGCGGCGGCGCGATGAAATGAATGAGCTCGGGGTGCGCATTCGGTGGGCCGGACGCAGACCGAGACTCTGGAAAAGTGTTATCGCCGAACTCGAAGAAGCAGAGAGGTTGACCGCCAAGAATAAAAAACTCACGCTGACAATGTGTGTCAATTACGGCGGGCGAGCTGAAATCACTGATGCCGTTACGGCTATTGCTCAGGGAGTCAGGAATGGCACCATTGATGCAGACAAAGTGAATGAACGAATGATTGCTCGGCATCTCGATGAACCTGACATGCCTGACGTAGACCTTTTTGTGCGAAGTTCGGGTGAGCAGCGTTCGAGTAACTTTTTGCTTTGGCAATCGGCCTACGCGGAGTTTGTTTTTCTCGACACCCTCTGGCCTGACTTTGATCGCCGTGATTTGTGGCATGCCTGCGAAATTTATGCGTCGCGCGATCGCCGCTATGGTGGCGCTGAGCCAAACAAGGTTTAATCAGGAACAGGTGGGGCAGAGCCCAAAAATCTCTAACGTGTGACTAACGCTGGAGAAACCATGCTCTGCAGAGACAGAGTCTGCCCACTTTTCAACGGTGGGGCCCTCGACTTCGACGGTCAGCCCACATGAGCGGCACACCAAGTGATGGTGGTGTGCGGGACTGCACATGCGGTAAATGGATTCACCGTCTTCGCGCAGGATTGCATCGACTTCCCCCGCAGAACTGAGCGCTTGCAAGGTTCGATAGACGGTTGTCAGGCCAACGCTGTCACCCCGCTCCTTGAGGTACTCATGAATTTCCTGGGTGGAGCGAAAGTCATTGAGTTCGGTGAGTGCTGAGGTGACGGCGGACCGTTGACGGGTTGATCGAATTCCAACAGAGTTCATAGCGGCCTACTCGCTCTCGTGACCATCAAGGGAATTGGTGTGGTCATGTGCATGATGGTGTTCTGGAGGCAGCATGAGATCTGAACCGTTGGCTTCATGCAGTGCGCCAAGGCCATACGCGTTAGTCAGGTTCTCTGCGGTGAGAACATGCTCAGGTGTTCCACTGGCAACCACGCGACCGGCAGTGAGAATCACGTGGTCGGCTGCTCGAGCCTCCTCGAGGTCGTGTGTGGTCAGGATTACAGAACACCCGCGGGTTGGTTCATCGTGAATTATTGAATCAATCGTTTTAGCTGATGTGATATCAAGCCCGGTAAGGGGTTCATCCAGCAACAGCATCGCATGATCTTGAGCAATACCTTGGGCAACATAAACCCGTTGCCGCTGGCCGCCTGAAAGTTCAGTGAGGTGTCGCTTTGCAAGTTCAGCAATGTCAAGTCGCTCCATTGCCGCAGTGACTTTGGCTTTATCGTCTTTTGTGGGACGTCCGAGGAAACCAAGAGATGGGTAGCGCCCCATGCCGACTGCCTCAGCAACGGTGAGCGGTGTGCCCGCGGGGATTGTTGTGTACTGAAGGACATAAGAAATTTTCGGTTGACTGATTTCTGGTGTTGCCCCCAAAACGGTGAGATTTCCTGATGTCACAGGAATCAGTCCGGCAATGGCGTGCAACAAGGTGGACTTGCCGCTGCCATTGGGTCCAATGATCGCAGTGATACAACCACCCGGAATGGTGAAATCT
>JALRGY010000065.1:0-5522 GCA_023253325.1 Candidatus Nanopelagicales bacterium
ATCCGGTGAAGGAGAGAGTTGCCACTCGGGGGTCAGCGAGAATTGCGCTAGAGATTGGGCCGGACTTTGCCGTGGTCACAATATTGACCACACCCGCGGGTACACCTGCGCGCTGAAGGATCTCGCCGATCCAGAGCGCGGTGAGAGGTGTTTCTGATGGCGGCTTGAGCACCGCGGTGCAACCTGCTGCAAGTGCTGGTGCAATCTTTCGGGTGATCATCGCGGCCGGGAAGTTCCACGGTGTGATCATGTAGGCCACACCCATGGGGCGGTGGTCGGTGATGATGGTCTTATCCCCTGATGGTGAATATCTAAATCCACCTTCAACGCGTGAGGCTTCTTCAGAGAACCAGCGGAAGAACTCGGCTGCATAGAGTGACTCGCCCATGGCATCGCTCCAGGCTTTGCCGTTCTCCAGAGCGATCAGTCGAGCGCAATTTTCAATTTCCTCGGTCATGATTTCAAAGGCCTTGCGCAAAATCTCTGCACGGTAGCGGGCAGGAGTCAATGACCAGGTTTGAAAGGCTTCATATGCTGAGTCGACGGCTGCGATTCCATCCTCGACCGTGGCATTGCCAATCTCGGCCAGCGTGCCATAGGTTGCGGGGTTGATGACATTGAGACCCGTCGCTGTCTGAATCCATTCACCACCGATGAGAAGGCGGGTCGGAGTGCTGGCGGGAAGTGCATCGACTGACATGGGGCACCTTTCGGAGTTGGTGACCGTAATCTAGTGGTTCATCCCGCCCCGTGGGGAAAGTGTGACCTTCCCAACACGCGGTGTGCTCAGACACCACTCAATGGATTTCTCGGATCCACCCGCGTCCCTTAGCATGGGCCGATCATGTTGGTGACTCGAAAGTCTTTTGGTGGAATCCGCGCCGTAACTGCAGCCTGCGCAATCGCTGTCACCGCGTCGTTGACGCTCATGTCCTCCCCCGCACATGCTGAACCACCCGTGGGCGGCGAACAACTCACGGGCAAAGGGAGGATCGTTAATCTGGGACAGGGATCAGACCCACTCCCCGAGGTCTGGGCAGCCACCTGGCTTGTTGCCAACGCCGATACCGGCGAGATTCTGGCGGCAAAAGGTCCGCATATTCAGCGCGCCCCGGCCAGCACACTTAAAACGTTGACGTCACTGGCGGTCATGCCCCAACTTGACGCCCAACAGGAAGTCAGGGCAAAAAAGAGAGCTGTCAATACCTACGGCAGCAAGGTGGGATTGGTTCGCGGTAAGCAGTACTCAATCGAAGACCTCTACTACGCGTTGCTGCTGCCTAGCGCCAACGACGCGGCCATCGCACTGGCCCAAGCCAATGGAGGTGTCAAAACCACCGTTGAACAGATGAACGCTATCGCTCGAGCGCTGGGGGCCCGGGACACAGTTGCAAAAAATACCAATGGTCTCGATATTCCCGGACAGTTATCGAGCTCCTACGATCTGGCCCTCATCGCACGTGAAGCACTGAAAATCCCTCAGTTCCGGGAAATAGTCGGAACCAAGAAATACGCATTTCCTTATAAAAAGAAAACTCGAGATATTTACAACACGAATCGGCTGCTCACCGGTGGCTACAAAGGAACGATCGGTGTCAAGACCGGTTTCACCACACAAGCGGGACGAACATTTATCGGAGCGGCTGAACGCAAGGGAACCACGCTGATTGTCGTTGCCTTGGGAATCAAAGAGACCAGCGCCACCGCGGCGGCCAAGCTCCTTGACTGGGCTTTTGCCAATGGCGACAAAGTCACGCCTATCGGCCAATTGGTGCCACCTTCTAGCGGGGACGTCACCGCCAACTCTGCCAACGCGACCTCGGGAAGTGTCCCGGCGTCAGGTGAATCACCCGTGGGAGAGAATGCTCCCACCTCTCAAGCAACCGCAGGACCCTCAGGAGAGAGCCTTGATCCTCTGGCAATGGGCTGGATTTTCCTGTTCATTGCCATCGCCGGGTTTGTCGCCTATGGAGTACGTTCGGTGTTAGCTGCGCGCAAGAACCGGGGCTTGAACGCCACCAGAGGCCGCATCAAACTTGAGGGTTAAAACCCACAACCAGCTACTGAACAAACCCCACGCGCTCGTACACCAAATCAATGGTGGGCGCCGCTGCCGCTCTCGCTTTATCCGCGCCAAGGCGCAGCAAACGTTCCAACTCCGCAGTGTCTTGCATAAGCTCAAGAGCCCGGTCTCTGATGGGCGCCAAGGTTGAGTGGACAATCTCAGCGGTATCAGACTTGAGATCTCCATAACCTTTGCCTTCATAACTTGCGACCAACTCACCCATGTTCGCGCCCGTAATGGCGCGCTGGAGGGTGAGCAGGTTCGAGACACCAGGTTTTGCATGTTCATCGAAAATAATGTCACGGTCGGAATCGGTTACGGCAGTTTTAATCTTCTTGAGCATTGCTTTGTCGTCGTCCAAGAGAAATACACAGCCACTGGGACTTGACTTACTCATTTTTGCGTTGGGTTCTTGTAGGTCAACGATCCGGCCGGTCTCCTTGATTACGAGAACCTCAGGAACTGTGAAAGTTTTTCCAAACGTGTTGTTGAAACGCTGGGCCAGATCACGAGTCAACTCCAAGTGTTGACGCTGATCCTCACCGACGGGGACAGCATTTGCCTGATACAACAAAATATCCGCCGCTTGCAGGATCGGGTAGGTAAAAAGCCCAACTGTCGAGCGCTCTGACCCTTCCTTTGACGCTTTGTCTTTGAATTGCGTCATTCGACTAGCTTCGCCGAAACCAGTCTGGCATTGCAGCACCCAGGAAAGTTGCGAATGCGCAGGGGACTGACTTTGCACGAAAATCGTTGACTTCTCGGGGTCCAACCCAATGGCGAGTAATTGCGCAAATGACACCAAAGTTCGTTGGCGCAACAAAGCGGGGTCGTGCGCGACAGTTATTGCATGCTGGTCCACAACGCAGTAGAACGCGTCATGGGTTTCTTGGAGTTCCACCCACTGTCGCAGAGCGCCAAGGTAGTTCCCAATGTGAAATGAATCAGCGGTTGGTTGAATGCCTGAAAAAATCTTGGGCGCGCTACTCACGATCGCTCACATCCTGCTCAACAATTTCATTGGTCACAACCCAGACACGTGAGACTCTCCGGCCATCTAGCTCTCTGACATGAAATTCATGGTTTTCCATCAGGACAATGTCGCCGATTTCGGGCAACCGTCCCAGCTCAGCAACAATAAAACCTGCGACCGTTTCGAATGGACCTTCAGGCAATTCAATGCCCGTTTGATCGGTGAAGTCATCACGGTTAAGCAGTCCATCCACCGTGACCTCACCGGGAACCTTGTTGTCAAAGACGGGCGTTTCTGGATCGTATTCATCCTTGATGTCACCGATGAGTTCCTCGACCAAGTCCTCCATGGTGACAAGACCCGCTGTACCGCCGTACTCGTCAAGCACCATGGCCATGTGGGCCCGCAGCCTGCGCATCTCATTCAAGGAGGCAAGCACCGCTTTTGAACCCGGGAATGTCTGCACATGGCGAGCGATCTGGCCCAGACGCATGTCGTGCTCGGCGTGAGCAGGGTCCAAGATGTCTCTGATGTGGACGAACCCAACGATTTCATCAGCCGAGCCCCGGATCACCGGATACCTCGAGTGTGGTTGATCGATCACCATGGCTACAGCGGCCTTAATTGGCAGCGATGCATCAAGAAAGGCGACTTCAGTCCGAGGCATCATGACCTCACGCAGTTCACGCCCGCCTGCGGCAAAGATGTCATCGATCATTTCGCGTTCTTCAACCGAAAGTTCCTCATGGGCCGCGACTAAATCACGCAACTCCTCCCCCGACATTTGTTCTTTGGCCGCTTTGGGGTCAATGCCGAGCAGACGCACAATCGCGTCCGTTGAGATGCTCAAGGCGACGATAAAGGGACGGGTGACTCTGGCGGTGAAGTTAATTGGTCCTGCAACAAATAATGCGGTGCGTTCAACTCTCTGGAGTGCAATGCGCTTGGGCACCAACTCTCCCAGCACCAAACTGATGTAGGCGATCACGATGGTGACACCAACAAATGAGATTGTGTTTGCAGCGCTCTCATTCAGCCCGATATTCACCAACGGAGTTGCCAACAGCGGCGCGATTTGCGCGGCACCAAAGCCAGCGGAAATAAAACCCGCGAGAGTGACACCCACCTGAACGGTCGCGAGGAACCGATTGGGGTCATCGACCAGCTTTTTGAGAGCCCGCCCCCGGCGTCCGTTCTCAGACAGCCGCTGGGCTTGGCTTTCGCGGATGGAGACCAGAGCAATTTCAGCGGCGGCAAAGAAACCGCCTAGGACGGTGAACAGGAGTACAACGAGAACGTTGACCCACAATTCATTCACAGGCTTACCCTAGACGGTCCCCCAGCATGCAGAAAATCAGCGCGCAGTTGCCTTCTGAAGATTCTCATCGATCGAGGCCAGAAATTCCTCGGTTGTTTGGAACGGCTGATCCGGCCCAATCAACATGGCCAAGTCTTTGGTCATCTTGCCCTGCTCAACAGTCTCAATGCACACGCGCTCGAGGGTGCGGGCGAACTCGGTGACTTCAGGGGTGGAATCTAGAACACCGCGGTGCTCCAGGCCTCGCGTCCAGGCGAAAATCGAGGCAATGGGGTTCGTGGAGGTCGGCTTACCCTGCTGGTGCTGGCGGTAGTGGCGAGTCACGGTGCCATGTGCAGCCTCAGCCTCAACGGTGCGGCCGTCTGGTGTCATGAGAACGCTGGTCATCAGACCCAGGGAGCCAAAGCCTTGAGCGATCGTGTCCGACTGCACGTCACCGTCATAGTTCTTGCAAGCCCACACATAGCCACCCTCCCATTTGAGAGCAGCGGCGACCATGTCATCGATCAGGCGGTGTTCATAGGTAATTCCTGCTGCTTCGAATTCCGCCTTGAATTCGTTCTCATAGATATCAGCAAAAATATCTTTGAACTGGCCGTCATATGCCTTCAGGATCGTGTTCTTCGTGGACAGGTACACGGGGTACTTCCGATTCAACCCGTAGCGCATTGATGCCCGGGCAAAGTCACGAATCGATTCATCGAGGTTGTACATACCCATGGCTACGCCGCCAGCAGGAAAATCAAAGACATTGAATTCCATTGGCTCACTGCCATCCTCGGGTGTGAACGTCATGGTCAGCGTTCCTGCACCGGGGACCTTGAAATCAGTAGCCTTGTATTGATCACCGAAAGCGTGGCGACCAACAATGACCGGCTTGGTCCAACCTGGCACCAAGCGAGGGATGTTCGAGATGATGATTGGCTCACGGAAAATAACGCCGCCAAGAATATTGCGGATGGTCCCGTTCGGGGACTTCCACATTTTCTTCAGACCAAATTCCTCAACCCGAGCTTCATCCGGGGTAATGGTCGCGCACTTAACACCAACACCGTATTTCTGAATCGCATGGGCTGAATCGATTGTTACCTGATCGTCGGTTGCATCGCGGTGCTCAATGCTGAGGTCGTAGTAGTGCAAATCCACATCGAGGTATTTCAAAATCA
>JALRGY010000065.1:5532-10705 GCA_023253325.1 Candidatus Nanopelagicales bacterium
TGATGAACTGCCAAATGATTCGTGTCATTTCATCGCCATCAAGTTCTACGACTGGGTTGACGACCTTTATTTTGTTAGACATTTGAATAGCTCCTGTGGTTTCAGAGTGAGTTGGGTTGCAAATTAAAGGGACTTGACGTCAGCTTGCTTCGCCTTGACGGCTTCATATGCTTCACCGAGTAGGACACGCTCAGCATCGGTCAGTGGAGTTTCAATGACCCGCTTGATGCCGCCCTTGCCGATTTCGGCTTCAACTCCGAGATAGGCACCGGACAGGCCATACTCACCATCAACCCATGCGCACACGGGCATCACCCTGCCTGAGTCTTCATGGATAGCCCGCGCCATGCGAGCTGCAGCCGCCGATGGTGCGTAGTAGGCAGAACCTGTCTTCAGGAAAGCAACAATTTCGGCGCCGCCATTGCGTGTGCGCTCGACGAGCTCATCAACTTTCTCTTGTGAGAGAAGATCGGTCAGCGGCTTGCCATCAACACTGCAAGCTGAAGCTACGGGAACCATTGTGTCGCCATGAGATCCAAGTGTCAGCGTGGTGACACTACTGACAGGAACGGAGAGTTCCTCAGCAACAAAGTGTGAGAAGCGCGCGGTGTCGAGCATTCCGGCTTGGCCAATCACTCTGTTGTAGGGGAACTGAGAAACGATTTGGGCTAACGCTGTCATTTCATCGAGGGGGTTTGCCACGTTCACGATCACGCAATCGGGTGCGTACTTGGCAATATTCTCGGCGACGCCACGCATAATCTTTGCGTTCGTTTCAATGAGGTCCATGCGGCTCATTCCTGGCTTGCGCGGAAGGCCTGCGGTGATGATGACAATTTCAGAGCCAGCGATTGCTTCGTAGCCACTGCCGTCCATGCCGGTCGTTTGACCAACAAGTTTGGTTTCGAATCCTTCAATCCATCGGGATTGATTCATGTCTAGGGCCAAGCCCTCGGCTTTCCCGTCAACAACGTCGGTCAGCACCACCGTTTCAAAGATGTCATATTCAGCGAGTCTGAGTGCCGTGGTTGAGCCGTAGAAACCTGCGCCAATGACGGCGACCTTGCCGGAGCGTGACATGCGTATTCCCTTCGAGAGGACATCCCTGATGATGAGCAATTATCTTGACGTCAAGATACCGCGTTCTGTTCCGAATTATTAGTTCGGGGCAGGAACCCATAGGGCAAATATGGTCAATGTCACTCCCAGAGTTGCCAAAACTGCAACGTCAACCCGCTTTGACCGCACCACCAACATTCCTGCCTGCGAATCTGGCAGGAATAAACGCAGGAAAGCGGCCAAGACAACACTCACTGCTAGGCCAACCGATCCACGGCGAAAGTGATCCGTTGCGATCATGATGAGGGAAACCCCAATGCCGATAAAAACTAAGGTCAGTGGCCATTGACTCAGGCGGGTCTTGCGCCGTCGAGGAAGCGGATGAACGCTGGCGCCACTGTTGTCCATGTCGGTCAGGTTACCTGAATGCTGGATTCTCTAGCGAAGTCCCGCGGCGCGTTCTGCCGATTCCACAACGTTGGTGATCAACATTGCTCGCGTCATGGGACCTACGCCTCCGGGCATTGGTGCGATGAATGCCGCAACGTCAGCAACATTCGGGGCAACGTCACCGACAAGTCCCGCATCTGTTCTGGTGATGCCAACGTCCAGCACCGCTGCCCCAGGCTTCACGTTCTCGGCTGAGACGATCCCTGGAACGCCTGCGGCTGCCACGATGATGTCTGCTCGTTTCAACTCAGAAGCGAGGTCTTTGGTCCCCGTGTGACACAGAGTCACCGTTGCGTTTTCGCTGCGACGCGTTAAAAGGAGTCCCAATGGACGCCCCACCGTTACTCCCCTGCCTACCACGCACACCTGAGAACCGTCAATGGTGACGTTGTAGCGGCGCAGTAGTTCAACAATTCCTCGCGGCGTGCAGGGCAGCGGCGCGTCAACCCCAAGCACCAAACGACCCAGGTTCATGGGGTGGAGTCCATCGGCGTCCTTGTTCGGATCCATCAGTTCCAACACCCTGTTTGAGTCGAGGTGTTTGGGCAGGGGAAGTTGGACGATGTAACCCGTGACCGACGGATCACCATTGAGATGCGCTATTTGCGCGTCCACTTCCTCCTGTGTTGAGGTTTGCGGCATGTCGACCCTGATCGAATTGATGCCAACTTCCGCGCAATCCTTGTGCTTTCCGCCAACGTAGGCATGGGAACCGGGATCATCTCCCACCAAAACTGTTCCCAAACCCGGGGTAATACCCAGTGCCTTGAGTGCATCGACGCGAACCCGAAGGTCTGCTTTAACGGCAGTTGCTGTGGCTTTACCATCAAGGATCATGCGGCAATCCTTGCACATACTCGATATCAGGACATGGTGGAAAACGCTTGGACTATGAGCGAGCCCAGTACTCCTCTGAGCCTGTCTTTGCTTCATAGGCATCGGGGGTCTCGTATCCCGGTGCCATGGAGGCTGCACTACCTGCCATGTATTGGTGGTGACCAATGCCCAGCAGTCGGATCCAACTCTGCTGACCGAAAGTCAGTGCAATCGCACAACCCAACTCAACAAGTTCGGGTTCAGTGAAATGCTTATGAAGTTCGGCCCAAAAGGCATCGGGGTCAGAAATCGTCGATGGACCCCACGCGATTGCCTGTGCATAGCGCAATGCCGCCCGCTGTTTGTCGTCGTATTTATCTGAGGCCTCAAAGTTCAAGAGCTCGTCATATTGAGCTTCCTGCAACCCAGCGGTGGTCGCCTGCTCGGAGCGCTGGTTTCCGCAAAATTCGCATACGACTGTTCGCGAGATATAAACCCTGCACAACTCCTTGATGGTGTGATCGCACACCCCACTGTGAAAAATGGCTTTCCAAGAGTCAGCAAATCCCCAGAAAGCACCCGGGACGTGTGCCCTGACCGCTGAGGATTCTGGCCGCGGAGTTCCGTGGGCCGCACACCGATGCATTTCCTCCTGCATGCGAGGGTCCATGTCTTCGAGTGGCACAAAACTAATTCGTTGGGTCACTGTGTACCTTTCTAGTCAGGTCTCCCCGTTTTCAAGGACTGTAAGCCATTACGGGGTTTATCGGTGTACATTTACCAAAATATGCAATCGATTGTTAGAAAGGTCAAGTGCAGCCTGACATGGAGCAGTCATTCACCGTCCACGTGAACGGCGAAAGCCATCAGGTGACGTGCATGCCGGACACCCCACTCCTGTGGGTTCTCCGCGGCACATTGGGTCTGACCGGCACGAAATTTGGCTGTGGGAGCGGGCTGTGCGGAGCCTGCACCGTGCATATTGACGGGGTCGCCCGACATGCCTGCGATACGCCAATCTGGTCGGTTGGCGACAGCCAGGTCACAACCATTGAAGGCCTAGCCCGCGGCGGTGACGAGCACCCGCTGCAACGGGAGATTGTCACTTCCCAGGCAATGCAATGTGGATATTGCATTTCAGGAATCATCATGCGCGGAGCCGCCTGCCTGGACAACGCAGCACATCAGTCCACGGTTCTTGATCGGGAAACTATCTGCCAGGAACTTGACGGTCACCTGTGCCGCTGCGGAGCGCACAATCGAATGATTGATGCAGTGACGCGCGCTAACGTCACCATGGTTCGCGGTGAGGCGGGCAACAAGTGACAACACCCGGCATGACCCAATCAATTTCCCTTGCAGCAAGCCCAAAAATCGCTCACTGGCTGGCATTCCCTGACCGGCACAATGTCATTGCGCAAACAGGGAAAGTTGAGTTGGGGCAAGGAATTCGATTAGCACTGCGCCAGATCGTGGCTGATGAACTCGGATTTGATCTTTTATTTGCTCAATTTTAGTACTGATATTGACATCATTTGCAAAATGATTATAACTTTTTAAAGCCCATATTCTTAACAATTGATCGTATAAAACATAACCATCTGTAATGGATTCGTCTGCCCAGTTTCCTGATAAAGGAACGTACATTATGTGTTTGTTGTTAAATTCCCATGCTTCCATCAATCCCAAACATTTTACAATGTTGGATTGTTATTTTTCTACAAATGAAGCGTCTTTTTTATAGTAGGCATATTGACAAATTCCGATAATGAACCAGGTTACGGCATCCACTCTGCCAGCTAAACCGCCATAACTTACCTCGCTATTGTTTCCATCTGTTATTACATTCGATGGGATTGTTCCGTTTGAATGTTGATTAATAGCAAGAGTTTCCAGCGTTTTTTTAAAGGTGGCAATCAAATTGTCATCGCCTGAAGCTAGAGCAGCTAATCCACAAATAACACCATCTCTAGCCCAAACTCTTTTGTAGTTAGAAATGTTTTGTGCACTGGCTAAAAAACCTTCCGATGATGAGGCTTTTTCAAGTAATTCGACGGCCTTTATATAGGTAATATCGGTATTCATTATATTAATTTGTTGTTTTATTCGCTTTAATTAACAAAGTACTCATAGCTCCCAGAAGTAATAACACTCCGGCAAAAGTGATGGCTTGGCGTGGATCGTTGTTTAAAAAATGTTTTAGGATAAATCCAAAGGAAACATTTTGAAAAATCATGGGAACTACAATCATCATGTTGATGATGCCCATGTATACACCGTAGCGTTCTTTAGGGATGTTGTTTACTACCATCAGGTACGGAATTCCCATCATACTTGCCCAAGCAATTCCATAACCAATAATTACTGCAAAAAATAAAAATTGATTTTGGATCAAAGGGAAAAACAGAAAGGAGGTTGCGCCAAAAAGCAAACAAACAAAATGCACCATCTTGGGACTGTGTTTTTTAGCTAGTTTTGCCAGATAAAAGGCAACCGAAAAAGTGATTATAAATCCAAATGCACCTATCAAACCCATCCATTCTACTGCTTTTTCGTAGCCTTCTTTATTGGCGGGAGTGACATCCCAAACTGATAAAGCAATACTTTTAGAGTTATTTTGCCAAAAGCACATTAAAGCGTACCATTGGAATAAATACACTAAAAAAAGTTGCCACATTACCTTAGGCATCTCTAAAATAGCATGATAGATATCAATAAATGGGGAGAAAATATTTAAGGGCTCGAATTTCATTTTTTCAATCTCCTCTTCTGTAGGTGGAATTTCAGGTGTTTTTTTCATACTCCACCAAATCGAAGTTACCGAAAGGACAGCACCTAAAAAGAAGGA
>JALRGY010000066.1 GCA_023253325.1 Candidatus Nanopelagicales bacterium
CTTAATCATGAGCAGCGCGCTTACATCAGGGCTACGCGACACGAGAAGCGCAGGCCCTGAAACGGGGACGTTATGCGCACCGCTGACGTGGACTCGGTAGAGGCCTCTGGCCAAAAGTGAGCCAATATTGCGGGCATGGGCCGCCCTGTTACCCACCATCATGGGCTTGGGATAAGGATTTCCGGGTAGACCTCGCGCGCGAGTTGAACAATTCGCTCGACAACCTGCTCCTGGGTCAAATCTGATGTGTCAATCTTTATTGCGTCACTGGCCGCCTTCAATGGCGAGATTTCGCGGCCCGAGTCTTTCGCATCTCTTTCCCGGATCGTGGCTTCCATGTGATCAAGGGCCTGCGAGGATAAGTCTTGCCCCATTTCACTACCGCGCCTCTGCGCTCGCACCCGAGGGTCGGCCGTCAAGAAAACTTTGAGGCGGGCATCAGGCAACACAACGGTGCCAATATCACGACCCTCAATGACGACTCCGTGTGTGGCCTCTGCCACGGTTGATCGTTGTAGATCCACCAGTCGAGATCGAACCGGTGCCAATGCACTCACCGCGCTGACGGCAGCCGTCACCTCAGGCGAACGGATCCCCTGCGTGACGTCGTGGTCTCCGACAAATACCTGCGAATTGTCAGGATCCGTATGAATTGTGATCTCGGAATTCAAAGCGGCCCGGCCAATCGATTCGGAATCCTCGAGCGATATCTGCTGATCCAGTATCGCCCACGTAATGGCGCGGTACATAGCACCCGTATCCAACATGATCCACTGCAATCGCTTAGCCACCTGCCGACTCACCGAGGACTTGCCGGATCCTGCAGGTCCATCAATGGCTATAACGTGCGTGGTCATCCGCGACCTCTAGTCTCAAAACCTTTCATTTCAAGGCCTGCCTCGAGCGCATCGATCTCACTCGGGCGCACGAAGAGTTGCACAATGCCTGAGGGCCTACCAAGAACGTGTTCGATACGAACATCCTCTAGGTTGACGTCTAGACCACCAGCAGCAGCAAATAGTTCGGCTAAGGCCCCTGGTTTATCCGAGATCTTGACGCTAATGAATTCGAAATGAGTGGATTTGCCGCCATGCTTTCCTGGAACTCGCAGCTTGCCTGAGTTCCCAATTGACAAGAACTCGGTTACGGCCTCCTTGTTTTGATCTCGGATCGCGGATCGGGCATCATCGAGAGAGGCAATAAGGGAATCCAAAACTAAAACAACTTCGGTTGAATTTGAAATTAAAATCTCCCGCCACAACTCCGGGTCAGATCCTGCAATGCGAATCATGTCAGCCAAACCTGAACCAGAAACGCTTAATTCCTCCGTCGAACTGTTTGCCAGTGACCCGGCCATCACGCTCGCGAGAATTTGTGGAGTGTGGGACACCAAAGCGACTACGCGGTCATGCTGCTCGACAGACATCTCAATAGAAGCACTACCCATCGCTGTGATGAGCGCCTTCAGACTCTCCACCCGCGTTGCGTCATTAGCCTCAGTGGGCGTGATGATCCAGACCCGATCATCAAAGAGGTCTGCTCGAGCGGCAGACGGTCCTGAGATTTCACGACCCGCCATGGGATGAGCGCTGACAACCCGATGCGGATCAGCTCCACTTTCAAATGCCACCGGCAATATCGCGCCTTTGACCGACGTGACATCAGTGATAGTTGACCGAGGGAATCGTCGGCATGCCTCAATGAGCACCTGCGCTACTGCACTGGGAGGAACGCAAACAAAAACGTGGTCGGGATCTTTTACTGAACCCGCACTCGGATCCGATCGAACCCCCAGACCCAGTGTGGCCGCCATCGCGAGATGCTCACGATTAATGTCTTCTACGGTGACCTCAAATCCATGTTCACCCAAGGAGAGCGCAATAGATCCACCGATCAAACCCACTCCGATCACGTGAACCGTGGGCAACTGCACCATTAAGCTCGATCCCTGTTCTCAGAATGAAGATCTGCCCGCAAGACCTCTGCCCCACGGAGATATACATGCGTGATTTCATCACGTGCGCGATCCGTCTCGACATGGGCCATGATCCTGACTACTCGCTCAAGAGCACCCACAACATTCATTTCCGATGCACACATCAGCGGTACGTCCTGCAACCCGTGGAGTCGCGCACCCGCGGCAGGGAATGCGCAGGTCAGGTCTGGGGTACCCGTGAAAAAGAGACTAATGACGCTCGAAGAATGGATGTCATTGCGGTCGAACATTGCCGCAACGAGTTCGCCTACGGCTTCAGCCATTTCCTCAGAGTTATCCGCTGTGAGACACGTTGCACCTCTGATTGCCCGAATTGCCATGGGGAGAGTCTAGAGGCCCGCTGCCGTGTACAAGGAACGCAACTGCGCACCTGTTATTTCGCGGATAACACCTGGTCGTTGTTGACCCAACGTGATGGGGCCAATCCGCGTGCGCACGAGGGCCGTCACAGGAGCCCCCACAGCGTCAAACATCCTACGAACTATTCGATTGCGTCCCTCATGAATAACAAGTTCGACCATGGCAGCGCCTTTTGTTCGCGAGAGGACTCGAGCTTTGCTTGCCGCCGCAGGTCCATCGTCCAGTTCTACTCCCGATACCAGCGCCTGGACCTCTTGACCGCTGATTTCTTTTACCGTCGCAATGTAAGTTTTATCGACCGAGTATTTCGGGTGAATCAATCGATTGGTCAACTCGCCATCGTTGGTGAGAAGCAACAGGCCCTCCGTTTCGGCATCTAAACGACCCACATGAAATACCCGAATCTTTCGATCACGCACGTAATCACCCACGCACGGACGCCCCTGCTCGTCATCCATTGTTGTGAGAACACCCTTTGGTTTGTTAAAAGCCAAAACAACGATGTCGGCTTTGGTCGGCACGCGCTCACCATCAACGTGAATGACATCAACCTCAGGGTTGATGCGTAGTCCTTGTTCGGTGACACGTTTCCCGTTGACGCTCACTCTGCCCTTATCAATAAGGTGCTCACAGGCCCTACGACTGCCAATCCCAGCTTGCGCTAAGACTTTCTGTATTCGCACTCCCTGATCATCGGGAATTTCATTTTTCATAACTTTTAAAATTTCCTAGTCAGAACAAGTTTTCTAGTCACCGGTTGCTACAGACTCAAGCACGGCATCTAGGTCAGCCAGATCAGGCAGGTGCTCCGCCAATGGCGGTAGATCTTCTAACGAAGCAATTCCCATTCTTTCCAGGAAATAGGAAGTGGTTTTATAAAAGATCGCACCTGACTCATGCTCGGTGCCAGCTTCTTCGATCAGTCCACGTGTAAGCAGAGTCTTGATAACGCCGTCCACGCTGACTCCACGGACAGCACCAACCCTGCCGCGAGTGACCGGTTGACGGTAGGCGATGACGGAAAGGGTTTCGAGTGCAGCCTGCGTGAGTCGGGCCTGCTGGCCGTCAACAACCCAACGCTCAATCAAAGGTGAGCATTCGGCGCGGGTATAAAAACGCCAACCGCCAGCCACCTCCCGCAAATCAAATCCACGCATACTCTCGGTGTACTCCCGGGAAAGGGATACGAGTACTTCATTTACCTCTGGCTCGGGTGAACGAGTCACCTGAGCAAGTTCAACGGCCGAGAGGGGTTCATCGGCCAAAAGTAGAAGCGCCTCAATAGCGGCGCTCAACGAGGGTGCACCCAAGCCAACTTCTTCGAGTGACTCTTCGGTTTCAGCAATTTCGGTTTCCTCGACGGCAGTCTCAATAGATTCTGAACTCATGGCAACTCCTGCTCCGCATCTGTGATCTCCGCATCTGTGATCTCGGTATCTCTTGAACTTTGTGAATCCTGCTCGACTGAGTCAAGTTCCAAATTCTGATCAACTTCCCTGTCCACATCGAATTCATCAGTCACGGCAATCTCGCCAGCGTCTTGCCCGACCCACCGAATGGTGAGATCGCCCAGAGGCGTGATCTGCTCAAACACGACCGCTTGTTCCCGATAGAGCTCCAGAAGTGCCAGGAACCTGCCCACAACAAGCAACGTTGTCTCACAGTCTTGGATGAGCGCCCTGAATGTCGTTGTTCGCACCCGCCGAAGTCTGTCCACGATAATGGCCGCTTGTTCTCGGACGCTTACAGGCTGAACATGAATGTGGCCAAGGCCAACTTCCTCAATGGGCTTGGGGGCAAGCGCCCGCGCAGCCATTGCGGCAAATTGATCCGGCCCGATTCCCAGCAATACCTCAGGCAGAAGTTCAGCAAAGTGGGGCTCGAGGCCCGCGGTCCTTGGTAGGGATTTGCTGGCGGAATTCATCATCTCCGCAAAAATAACCGTGATTTCCTTGTACGCGCGATATTGCAGGATTCGAGCAAACAGTAGGTCGCGGGCTTCAAGCAGAGCGAGGTCTTCTTCGTCCTCGACCTCACCCCGAGGCAGCAGCCGAGCAGCTTTCAGGTCAAGAAGTGTTGCAGCGACGACCAAGAAACTGCTGGTCTCTTCAAGATCCCAGTTTTCCCCTTGAACACGAATATGAGCGATAAAGTCATCGGTGACTTGATGTAAGGCCAAGTCAGTTACTTCAAGCTTATGCTTCGAAATCAGCGAGAGCAGCAGATCAAATGGGCCTTCAAAGCCCCCAACTCGGACCGAGAACCCGCCTTCGCCTACAACACCACTACCAGCACTATCGGAACTCTCTAATTGCACGGTGGACGCGTTGGTCACCGGGCGAGCACCTCGCGCGCTAGCCGCCGATAAGCCTCTGCACCGGTGCTTGATGCGGCAAAAGTAGTAATGGGCTCTCCCGCCACCGCAGAGTCTGGGAATTTAATAGTCCGGTTGATGGTGGTGGTGAACACTGTGTCACCGAATGCACCCGTCACCGACTCCAGTACCTCACGACTGTGGAGTGTTCGCGGATCATGCATTGTTGGTAAAACTCCAACAATTCGGAGACTGGGATTTAGTCTGCTAGTCACTTTGTCGATTGTGTCCTTGAGCAGTGCGACCCCGCGGAGGGCAAAGTATTCAGTTGCCATCGGAATGATGACTTCGTTGCTGGCCGTTAGAGAGTTCAAAGTCAGCAGGCCCAAAGACGGTTGGCAGTCGATGAGAACAAAGTCGTATTCGTCAATAACGGGAGCGAGTGCGCGCTGTAGGGCGTACTCCCGCCCAACTTCGCTCACAAGTTGCACTTCTGCAGCCGAAAGATCGATGTTGCTGGGGATCAGGTCAAGGTTCTCAACCCGAGTGGTGAGGATGACATCGCCCACGTGACAGTCATTTTGGGTAAGAAGGTTGTAAATCGAAAGATCCATCTCATTAGGGTTCATGCCAAGTGCGACGGAGAGGGCACCTTGGGGGTCGAAGTCCACGAGAAGGACTTTCCGGCCATAGCCGGCAAGCGCTGCACCCAGTGAAACGGTCGACGTCGTTTTACCGACACCGCCCTTTTGGTTCACCATGGAGATCACCCGAGCTGGTCCGTGACCAGCGATTGGTGCCGGCTCCGGGATCTCGGGGAGTCCTGCGAATTCGTTCTCACTCATGATGGAGTGAGCCTACTGTGCCAGCAGCCCCCATGGGGACATTGGTTGCATTGATTCTGCTGAGTCCGTCTCAGGGCTTCTCGGGCGCCCTTGAGAGCCTGTCACATGATTTATCGGGCCCGAGGGTGCGCTCCCGCATAGATTTCCCTCAATGTATCCACGGTCACCATGGTGTAGATCTGAGTGGTCGTCACGGATGAATGACCCAAAAGTTCTTGAACGGTACGCACATCAGCCCCGCGCTCAAGCAGATGCGTGGCATAACTGTGACGGAAACTGTGCGGCGTCACTCCTTCAATCTCAGCCCGATCGGCTGCCTTGGACACGATCTCCCAGGCGCTTTGCCTCGAAAGGGGTCGGCCACGCGTATTGAGAAATGCCTTGTGTGAGCCCCCTGACCACAAACGAGCGAGGAGTTCGCGTCGTTCTCCTTCCACATAGGTCTCGAAGGCTTGCAACGCGTACGCACCCACAGGAATAAGTCGCTGCTTATTACCCTTCCCAGTGACGAGGACAGTCGTGGACTCGGCATCGAGATCATCGAGATCTAATCCCACCAACTCAGAGATTCGCATGCCTGTGCCATAGAGCAATTCGATGAGTGCGGTATCCCTCTGCGGATAACTCGATTCACTCGCAGCCCCAATGATCTTGGTTACGGATTCATAGGCCAATGCTTTGGGTAGTTTGCGCGGAATCCCTGCGGGATGTGCATCCACCGATGGATCAACTTGCACCCAAGATTCGGCCACTGCAAACTTGTGAAAACCTCTCACCGACACGATTGTTCGCGCAGAGCTCGATGCGCTCAGATCCTGCGCAAGGGAAATGGCAAAGTCACTGACGTCCTGTGATCGAATGTCATTGAGTGATTCAATGCCTTTTCCCTTGCACCATGTTGCGTAGCGCGCAAGATCCCTGCGATATGCCGATACCGTGTTAGCGGAAAGACCTCGCTCAATACTGATGTGATCGAGGTATCCCGCAATAGCACCACTTAGTTTCAGGCGATTGCCTCTTCAAGGGAGAGCAAAGGCATTCCAAATGATTCTGACACGGCCGCGTAGGTCACTTGGCCATCATGGACGTTAAGCCCTAATGCCAAGGCCGAGTCCTCGCGCAGTGCCCGCTTCCAGCCCTTGTTTGCCAACGCGATTGCATATGGCAATGTCACATTGGTGAGCGCGTAGGTTGATGTATGAGGAACGGCTCCGGGCATATTGGCCACGCAATAGAACACCGAGTTGTGAATCGGGTAGGTGGGGTCAGCGTGCGTGGTTGGTCGCGAGTCCTCAAAGCAACCACCTTGATCGATAGCGATGTCCACGAGAACCGAGCCAGGCTTCATTCGCGATACCAATTCATTCGATATTAGCTTCGGGGCCTTTGCCCCGGGAACGAGTACCGCACCAATCACCATGTCTGCGTCAAGAACTGCTTGTTCAATTTCGTAGGTGTTTGAAGCAACAGTTTGCATATGCCCCTGATAAATGGCATCCATTTGACGTAACCGGGCGATGTTCCTATCGAGTAATAAAACTTCTGCTTGCATGCCCAGTGCAATTGCGGCCGCATTCATTCCCGCAACGCCTGCACCAAGGACCACGACTTTTGCTGCATACACACCAGAAACGCCGCCCATCAACACGCCGCGCCCGCCGTGCGCCCGCATCAATGCATGTGCGCCCACTTGTGGAGCCAATCGCCCAGCAACCTCGGACATGGGGGCGAGCAGCGGAAGGGAGCCGTCGGGTAGTTCCACAGTTTCGTAGGCGATAGCAGTCGATCCTGACGCCACTAGTGCATCAGTGCACTCCTTTGATGCGGCAAGGTGAAGGTAGGTGAATATCAATTGACCTTTGCGCATCCTGTGATACTCCGCGGCGATTGGCTCCTTGACTTTCAAGATCATGTCAGCGGTTTCCCAGACCGCATCAGCGGTCGGCAGAATGATCGCGCCAGCTGATGCAAAAACTTCATCAGGGATAGAAGAACCAACACCAGCATTTTCCTCGATGAACACCTCATGGCCGTTGGTCACGAATTCATGGACTCCGGCTGGTGTTATTGCGACTCGGTATTCATGGTTCTTGATCTCTTTAGGTACGCCAACTTTCACTACAACCTCATGCTTTCTCGAGCGAATTACACCATGTAATTCGACCTATGTTCGCACACTACTACTTTCCCGTGGGTCGCTTAATCTGGTCGAACTAATTTGCGCCCGACATGTGCCTGCCAAGGGGCTTCGACTGGCCTCAGCGAGTGCCAATTGGTGCGCATGGAACTTTGTGCCGCCAAGGCCCCCACTACCGTCGTTGGATTACCCAAATCCCCCGCGAGTACGAGGGAACATGCGGTATCAAGATCCACCCACACCCCTGGTAGGTGTACCTCCTCCGCTTCCCCCGTGTGAATCCTTCCGCCCGGAACCTGAGTAACCCCCCGTGCAAGGAAAATCCGAATTGCTTCAGATGATCCACCGGGAGAGTTGTAAAAGTCAACGAGAACTTTCCAGTCTGAGGCCATCAGCCCTGCTTCCTCAGCGAGTTCGCGCTGGGCCGCACGAAGCGGATCCTCGTTGCCGTGGTCGAGTAAACCGGCAGGGGTTTCAAAGAGGTACATGCCCAATGGCTGCCGATATTGCCTGATCAGGAATATTTGTTCATGCTCATTGAGAGCCACTACGGCAACGGCACCGGGGTGAACAACCACATCGCGCTGAACAACAGAATTGCCGATGGCAACCTGCTCAACCACAACATCCCACTTTGCGCCTCGATGAACGATTCTTTGATCTAATAATTCTGCTGGCTCCCAGGTGTCCTTGATCGGGCCAACCCAGGACTCTTTCACATTGACACCATCTGCAGATTTAACATCGAGCTAAGCGCGCGCGTCACTGCTCTCATTCATCTCGCTGGTTAAAGTCTGATTGCGGTCAATGGCCGCCTTGACCAATCCAATAAACAAAGGATGCGCATTAGTCGGCCTCGAGCGAAGCTCAGGGTGAGCCTGAGTGCCAATGTAGTAGGGGTGAACATCAGCAGAAAGTTCGACGAATTCAACGAGCCTTCCATCAGGTGAAGTGCCCGAAAAAACCAATCCTTTTTCTTCGAGGGTTGCGCGATAGGAGTTTGCGACTTCAAATCGGTGACGGTGTCGCTCTTCGATGTAGGGCTGTCCATAGACGGAGAACGCAACGGAACCCTCAGTCAATTTGGCTGGATATAACCCAAGGCGCATGGTGCCACCCATGTCCCGATCACCCGCTATGACATCTTGTTGATCAGCCATGGTTGAAACGACCGGGTGCGGTGTTGATTCATCGAATTCCACGGAATTCGCATCAGCCAAACCCGCCTCGGTGCGTGCGTATTCGATAACCATGCACTGTAAACCGAGACACAACCCCAGTGTTGGAATCATGTGTTTTCGAGCGTATGTCAACGCCCCAAGTTTTCCCTCAATACCGCGAACACCGAATCCACCGGGAACACAAATTCCATCGAGATCTGAAAGATTCTTGGCAGCCCCCGCCTCAGTCGCACAATCGTCGCTGGAAACCCAGCGAATATTGACTCTACATTCATTGTGGAATCCACCGGCTCGTAGGGCTTCGGTGACCGAAAGGTATGCATCGGGCAAATCGATGTACTTACCAACCAAACCAATGGTTACCTCTGACTTGGGGTGATGCACGCGGCGCAAGAGGTCATCCCACTGCTTCCATTTCACGTCCCGGAAAGGCAGGTCAAGTCGCCGCACTACATATGCATCCAGACCTTCAGAGTGCAGGACTTTCGGGATGTCATAAATACTCGGGGCATCAACCGCGGCGACAACTGCTTCAGCATCTACGTCACACATCAGGGAAATTTTGTGTTTGATGCTGCTGGGCACTGGACGGTCGGCGCGCAAAACAATTGCATCGGGCTGGATACCAATGTTGCGAAGTGCAGCCACTGAATGTTGGGTCGGCTTCGTTTTGAGCTCACCCGAAGGCCCGATATACGGCAAGAGCGACACATGAAGGAAAAAGACGTTATCGCGACCCACTTCGTGCCTGATCTGACGAACCGCCTCAAGGAACGGCAGGCTCTCGATGTCACCGACTGTGCCACCAACCTCAGTGATTACCACATCGACATTGGGACTGGCCATTCTTCGAATCCGTGACTTGATCTCGTTTGTAATGTGGGGAATAACCTGAACGGTGTCACCCAAGTATTCGCCTCGACGTTCTTTAGCAATCACTGTCGAGTAAGCCTGCCCGGTAGTCACGTTTGCAGCCGCATCAAGGTTGATGTCCAAGAAGCGCTCGTAGTGCCCGATGTCTAGATCTGTCTCAGCGCCATCGTCGGTGACAAAAACCTCACCGTGCTGGAACGGGTTCATAGTGCCTGGGTCAACGTTTAGGTACGGGTCGAGTTTCTGCATAACGACCTTGAGGCCACGTGCTCGAAGCAGATTTCCCAAAGATGCGGCGGTCAAACCTTTACCTAAAGAGGACGCAACACCGCCGGTGACAAAGATATGTGAGGGATTTCCAGAGCTTCTAGCCATGGAACTTCAATCTATCAGCCGGCCAAGAGTTATTTACCTCTCAACACGATATTGGCTATGCCAAATTTAATAGTTCCTCGGCGTGAGCAAGTGCCACCTCGGAATCAGGATTGCCCGAAAGCATTCGAGCCAATTCGACTTTG
>JALRGY010000067.1 GCA_023253325.1 Candidatus Nanopelagicales bacterium
GTTGCTCTCGTTCTCGGCGTTGATCCAAAGAAGGCAGACCAGGCAATTCGTTCAACAGTGAACTTGCCACACGGAACCGGTAAGACCGCTCGCGTTTTGGTTTTCGCGAACGGAGAGCGTGCTGATGAAGCGCGTGCAGCTGGTGCAGATATCGTCGGTGGAGATGAACTCATCGATGAGGTCTCAAAGGGTCGCTTGGACTTCGACGCTGTTGTAGCAACTCCTGACTTGATGGCTAAGGTGGGCCGTCTTGGTAAGGTGCTCGGAACACGTGGCTTGATGCCAAACCCAAAGACTGGAACAGTGACAACAGATGTCACTAAGGCGGTTACAGATATCAAGGGTGGAAAGATTGAGTTCCGTGTGGACAAGCACGCGAACCTGCAGTTCCCCATTGGCAAGGCGTCCTTCACACCCGAGCAGCTCGTTGAGAACTACGGCGCAGCACTGGATGAAATCCTTCGTTTGAAGCCGAACTCATCCAAGGGTCGGTACATCAAGAAGACCACGGTTTCCTCAACCATGGGACCTGGAATTCAGATTGACCCCAATCGCACCCGCTCACTCTTGAGCGAGGAAGACGCTTAACCACAGCGCTCCCAAAAGTTAGCACTCGCGATTCGCGTACTTTCCTGGTGAAGGTGCGCGAATTCGCTTTTTATGTGCTAGCACGAGTTTGAAATCAAATGTCGAAATCTGTTGACCATTTGCCCACGGAACTAGAGACTAAGCACTTACCATGAAGGCTGACCCAGTCATTTGTGGGTCAAGTTGTGCCCAAAGTTGTGCCTGAATGATTTACGTGAGGATGGAATCTGCATGAAGTACGTCTTGCCGCTGACACATCCTTTGTTGGCGACAGAGAATGTCAGCATCACTCTGAGTGGTTTGCAGATTCTCGAGGATGTCTCCATCGGTGTTCCCGAGGGAACGGTCACGGGTCTCATTGGGCCCAATGGTGCGGGCAAAACCACCGTGTTCAACATCATGAGTGGCTTTTTAACACCTGACTCGGGCAATGTTCGCTTCGATGGCAAGAAACTCAAGCACATTAAGACACATCACCTGACCAAGTTGGGCATTTCTCGCACCCTGCAAGGTGTTGGGCTCTTTGCATCTCTCACCGCATTGGAAAATGTCATGTTAGGTGGCTCGGCCCGCGTCAAGAGTGGGATCGTGGCTGATTCCCTTGGCATGCCGTGGGCCGATCACGAGCAAAACAAACTTCGAGCAAAAGCGATGGAGACACTCACCGAGTTCGGCATTGCCGATGTCGCTGACCGTTATCCATCAGAGTTGCCTTACCCCGTGCAAAAGCGAGTCGCCATTGCGCGCAGCTTGATCTCGGATCCAAAAGTGCTCCTGCTGGATGAGCCAGCGGGCGGCATTAGTGCGGGAGACATGACTGAACTGGGTCGCATGATCAAGAGCTGGACACCTGAACGCACCGTTCTTCTTGTTGAGCATCACATGGAACTCGTCATGGAAGTGTGTGATCTGATCTGGGTACTTGATGCTGGCAAAGTCATTGCCTCGGGAACGCCGGAAGAAGTCCGCACCAACCCAGCGGTTCTTGCGGCCTATTTGGGCGATGAAGGAGTGGGGCACTGATGTTGCACACCGAAGATCTCTCCGTCTCCTATGGAGCAGTGCAGGCTCTCAAGTCCATGAATCTCGCCGTGCCTCGTGGTGAAGTCACCGCGGTCATTGGTGCCAATGGTGCAGGTAAGTCGACTCTGATGCGCACACTCGCAGGATTGGTAAGGCCGCAAACAGGTCAAGTCCTGCTGGATGGTGTTTCGATCACGGGCAAGAAGCCTGAAGACATTGTTCGCATGGGTGTGGCACTTGTCCCTGAAGGCCGCTCAACGATCCCTGAGCTTTCCCTCGAAGAAAACTTGCGACTCGGCGGTCTGTGGCGCGACAAGGCCGGTCGCATGGAGTCCCAACAAAAAGTTTTTGACCTTTTCCCCATTCTTGCTGAGCGAAAGAACATGCGAGCAGACACCCTCAGCGGCGGTGAGCGCCAGCAGTTGGCCATTGGTCGAGCACTCATGTCAGATCCGCGTTGCCTGTTGCTCGACGAACCCTCATTAGGACTTGCTCCACTCATTGTCACCCAGATCCTCGAGTTGGTCAGCAGGCTGGCCAAGGAAACGAATATCGCAGTACTGCTGGTTGAACAAAACGCGGTAACCGCATTGCGGGTTGCAACGACAGGTGTGGTGCTGAACTTGGGTGAGGTTGTGAAGGCCGGTCCAGCTCAGGAAATTTCATCAGATGAGGAACTTCGACATGCATACCTGGGGTACTGAGTCATGACAAATTTTGTTGACTACCTACTCGGTGGATTTAGCAATGGTGCCGTCATTGCGCTGATGGCTTTGGCCATTGTGTTGGTTTGGCGTTCCACGCGAATGGTGAACTTCGCTCAGGTTGGTCAGGCAATGTTCACGACGTACGTCGCCTTGACGGTTCAGCAATCAAGTGGCTCCTGGGTTCTCGCCCTCGTTGTCGCCATGGCCGCGGGACTCGTTTTGGGCATTGTCGTTTTCTTCTTGGTCATTCGACCCGTCAAGAACAGCGACTCAACGGGCGCGATCATTGCGACATTCGGTGTACTGATTGCATTGCAAGCCGGCGCCGGCATGATTTGGGGCGGTGATCCGCAGGGATTCCTCACTCCCGTGGACAACAGCGGAATTGAATTTGCGGGACGCATCTGGCCAATCTCGCTCTATGACATTCTCGTTCTGGTTGTCACCGCCGCACTCGTTATCGGGTTAACCCTCTTGTTCACAAAGACCAACCTTGGATTGTCCATGCGCGCCGCAGCATTTAATCCTGAGGTGGCTCGCCTATCAGGTGTGCGAGTCAATCGCATGCTTATCACGGGTTGGGCCATTGCAGGTGCAACAGGTGCAGTTGGCGGCGTTTTGATTGCCCCCGTTTCCACCATCTCTCCCAACAGCTTTGACATTCTGCTGGTGTTCGCATTTACCGCAGCCGTTATCGGTGGTTTAGACAGTCTGATTGGGGCAGTGACATTCGGTATTGGCACGGGGCTCGTGATCTCACTCGTCTCCGGTTACAGCGACTCGGGCAATGCGCCGATAGTTGCATTGGTTTTGCTCGCGCTGAATCTGCTCCTCAAACCTGATGGCGTGTTCGGTCACCACGGAGCGAGGTCAGTGTGAAGACTTTGCGTTCGTTCCCGGGAAATAGGATTGTCTGGCACGCCATCATCGTCGGCGTTGTTTGGTTGCTTTTGTTGTTACTCAACAACAACATAGATCCGCTCTACAGCGCCTATCTTGCACTGGTGGCCATGTATGCCACCGCAATGTTTGGCATGACCATTCTGGTCGGTCTTTCAGGGCAGGTATCGCTCGGTAATGGCGCACTCATGGCCGTGGGCGGGTACGTCTTTGCGCTGACATCCATGAATTGGCAGACAGTTCCCTTCTTCGGCTGGGAATGGAATGCAGTGTGGTCCATGGTCTTTGCCGGCCTTGGTGGCGTTCTGATCGGTGGAATCATCGGTGGTCTTGCTGCCCGACTCAAAGGTCCATACCTCGCAGGCTTAACGCTGGGCGTTGCAGTGGGAGTGCCCGCAATCACAAACCGCTTCCCTGAGCTACTGGGCGGCGAGAATGGATTGATGCTCACGGTTCCCTATCCTGCCGGCGGATACGCCGCTATGGATGCTGGGGGAGAAATAGCTGGGGAGGCTGACGGTGACGTTGTTGTTGATCCTGGAACCGATGAGGGTGCAACAGGTGAGGACCAGCAGTACGCCGAATTGGACCTGACGGAATTCGATCAAGGCAATGATTCTTTTGCCGAGGGCGACCTGCTCACGGAGGGCGACCTGCTCACGGAAGAAAACTTTGATGCGGGAAGCGATCAATTCGCCGAAGATGATCTGCTGACGGAGGAGGACTTCGGCACAGGCACCGACCTGGGGATCGATGAAACCGCCGCGGATCCAGGCGGGGATGCAGGTGGCGATGCTGCGGGCTTTGACGGCGCAGGACAGGACGAATCAGAGCTGGCGGGGGGTGGACTCATCGATGCTTTTGATTCGGAGTTCATCATTGAACGCTGGCAAGCATCCATGGCCATTGCTGTGGCGTGCATTGTTGCCTTTGCGGCCTTGAACTTGGTCCGTGGCCGTCAGGGTCGAGTGTGGAAAGCCGTGCGGGATGATCCCGTTGCTGCTGCAGTCGTCGGTATTTCACCATCCGGTTCGAAAGTTTCGGCCTTTGTTGTGAGTTCCCTCTTTGCGGCGCTTGCAGGTGCAGTATTCGCCCAGATCTTGAGTTTCATTGGACCAGGAGCATTTGGCCTTGGGCTTTCGCTCTCATTGTTGGTGGGCATTGTGCTGGGCGGTAGGGCTTCACTGTTGGGAGCCATCATCGGGGCGCTTTTGCTGGTGTGGTTGCCCGAACTGGTCGACGGTCTTTCGGGCGAGCGGGGCTGGCCGGAGCAGATCACGAACAATGCGCCGAATTTGCTCTATGGCCTCTTGGTAGTTGTGGTGGTGCTCGCAGCGCCGGGAGGCATTACAGGGACCTTCAAGTCGTGGATTGATAAAGCCAAAGGCAGGGGTCGGGCAACTCTGAGCTAGCGCGAGACCCTCCCCGGGATTGCGTGATTCGCTAACTATTGCAAGCACAATGTCTCATATTAATTTCGAGAAGACATTGCAAGAATGGCATGACGCAGTTAGTCTCGTGCACACATCGCGTTCATTGGCTGGTCATGTATGGGAATGACTAGTTGTGACCGCCCTTCGTTGGAGGAGCATTCGTGAGATTCAAATTTGCAACCGGAACGGTTGCTCTCGGAACTGCGGCGGCAATGGCATTGGCCACTGCATTGCCAGCGCAAGCAGCAGACCCGGGAGTCACCAGTAACAAGATCGTGATCGGCATGACAACTCCGCTGACGGGTCCTGCAGCACCTGGCTACAAGGACATTCCAGTGGCAGCCGCGGCCTACTTCGACTACGTGAATGCCAACGGTGGCATCAACGGTCGCAAAGTTGATCTCAGAGTCTTTGACGATCAGTACAACCCCGCACTTGCCAAGAAGGGCACCAGCCAGCTGATTCTGCGCGACAAAATTTTCGCGATGTATGGCGCACTGGGAACACCTACCCACTCAGCAGTCGTTCAGGACCTCAACCGTCGTGGAATTCCTGACCTCTTTGTCAACACGGGCGGAGCTAGTTTTGACAATCCCAGGAAGTACCCCACCACCTTCCCGTACTTCCCTTCCTATGTTGTCGAGTCCAAGGTCATGGGTTACTACATGGCAAACGACCCAGCACTGAAGGACAAGGTCAAGTGCCTGTTCTACCAAGATGGTGAATTCGGCGACAATGCCAAGGTTGGTTTCAACGCCGCTGGCACCAAGTTCGCAACGACCACCTCGTACTACTCAGGCCAGCAGGTCGCACCATTCTCCGCTCAGATTTCCAAGTTGAAGTCTGCAGGCTGTGAGCTGGTCGTGTTCTTCGGTGTCACCTCTGCAACAGCACAGTTGCTCGGTACCGCAGCCAAGTCAGGCTTCGCACCAACGTGGATGATCACTTCAGTTGGATCCGATCCATCAGTGCTCAAGGGCTCACTCGGAGCCGCAGCAGGCCCATTGCTCAAGGGTGTTTACGCACCGAGTTTCTTGGTTCCCGCTCAGGACACCAAGAACGCCTACGTCAGCCAGATGAAGGTCATCGCCTCACGTGCAGGTTTGGAATGGAACTTCTACACCTACTACGGAATCAACACCGCATACGTGTTGGCGCAGGCCCTCAAGGCTGCAGGCAAGAACTTGACCCGCAAGGGCCTGATCAATGCGCTGCAAACCAAGTCCAAGAATTTCCGTTCGGCGGCGATTGTTCCCATGGTTATCAATTCGAAGTCCCATCAGGGTCTCACGGGTTACTACATGGGCCAGTACGACGCGAACCTGGACATTCAGCGACTCACCAACTACGTGATGTTGGCTACCAGTTCTTCTTCCGGTATCGCGAAGAAAGCTACTTTCCGTCCTGCATCTCCCACCAAGAAGTTGCTGCCGTAACACGCGCACTTAAGTGAAAAGGAAAACTATGAAATTCACATTTATGCGCCGCGGTGTCGCGGCAGTAGCGGCAGCGAGCCTGGTCACCATTGGTGCACCGGTAGTTGCCTCTGCAAGCGCAGCAGATGCTTGCGCTGCAGGTGCGACCTGCGAGGGAGTCCTTTCGGGCTCCCTCGGGGACTCACCTTTTGAGATCCAAATGCCACAGAACTTCAATGGCACGGTTCTCCTGTACTCACATGGATACCGAATTGGGACGCCGCTTCCTGCGGCTCTGGCAACTCCGCTGGGACTGAACTCGGGTGCCTACAAAGCAATTAGTTACCCGGCATTTGCATCAGCCTTTGGCACGGATGTCGCCTACCAAGCATCCAATGAGGCTGCGGTGGCACCAAGTGACACGGTTGCTCAGAACCTGCTGGCACAGGGTTACGCCCTTGCTGGCGCTGGCTATGCACGGCAGGGATGGGCAAGTGCGGAAGGTGTTGAAGCAGGCGAAAACCTGATCAAGCACATTAACTCAGGTGCTATTGCCAAGACCAAAAAGATCATGGTCTGGGGTGACTCACTCGGCGGTTTGATCTCTCAAACAATCGCAGAGCGCAACCCAGGCAAGGTCGCTGGTTCGCTGCCCTCCTGTGGTGTCCTAGAAGGTCCGCTGCAGGCTTATAGCTCGGCCATGACGGTTCTGTACTCGTGGAAGACACTGGTTGCCCCGAACCTGAAGGTGGCTAACTACACCCCGGGTGCGGCTGGTTACGTCGAAGCACTCACCGACCTTGGAACAGTTCTCACCCTTCTCGGTGGCGCTGCAACAACACCGGTGACCCCTGCTGGTTTCCCATTCGCGCAGTCAAACCTGCTTGCGGGTCTGATGGCAGGTCTACCAACCAAGAGCAATGTTTATGACGGGCTCACCCAGAACCCGGCGTTTGCTCAGTTGGGAACTCTTGCCGCACTTGGTGGCGGTTTCCAGCCAGCATCAGCCGGGGCTAGCTCAGCGGTTGCGATGTTCCAAAACGTTGGTGGCGCTGCAGCACTGGGTATCCTTGGTCGCTACGAACTCGAAATGCGTGTTCGTACGATCGGGCAACTAGCGCCGACCGAGAGCGCCAACTTCAGTGACAACGTCAACGTTGTTTACTCCAAGTTGCTCTCTGACGAACAACGTGGTGAGTTCGGTGACACTCTGAATGCAACAACTGTCATTGCTGATCCACTGAATTCAATGCTGGCTCGATTGGATTCCTCGGTGGGTAACCCCGCAGTCCGCTACGCAGCTAACCCGAAGGCAGTTGCAATTGTAAATGCATTGCCAGCGCCAAAGGGTGTGTACAAGGTTCCGACCTTGATGATCACCACCACCTTTGATGGCATTGTCCCTGCAGGCAACACATCAGCCTTCATGAACAAGCTGACGGCTTCCTACAAGAAGATGAACAAGAAGACCCGCGGTAACTTCAAGGCCGCTGCCTTCTACACCATCCCACCGGAAGATGGCTGGACCAAGTTCCAGCCAGGCGCCAAGGGACCAGATGCAGCACTCTCCATCGCGGCATTGGGCAACTCGGGTGTTGGTCACTGTGTTTACACAACTGATCAACTCCTGGGCGCAGTCCGCGGACTCAACGCAATGGTCAACGCCAAGACGGCCAAGAAGGTGACTTCTGCCAAGCGGATCGTGTTCGCAGTTCCGGGCGTCAACAACGACCGGATGTACATGGGTGATCCACTCAAGAAGCCACTTCGGGCTCGTTAAATCACCAGTTAGTCTGTTTGTGGGGTCGACCTTCGGGTCGGCCCCACATTCATGTCCCGTCACGGCACTGTGTTGTGAAGGTGGGCAATATTCTCGCCCGATAAGCCTGAGGAGTTTCGCAAGTGCCTGCTCTCACTGGGCATTGCGGTACCCCAGCGCAGCACCTAGTTTTCCCTGCGGGTATCTTTCATCTCACCAAAGACCGCAGGTCACCGGCAACTCTCAACGGAATTGCCGGTTGAAGGTCCCACCAAGTGGGCGGCCAGCGCAGGTGAACGATTGGTAAGGCTTCGCTTCGGTTGAGACCTCACGCCTCGTGCGCCTAGCGCCGGGGCGTTTTCTTATTGGGGAATACCGAAAGGAGCAACATGGCACGGCCGAATAAGGCAAGCACAGTTGCTGAGATCGCTGATCACTTCCGCGGGTCCACCGCGGCTGTGCTCACGGAATACCGTGGCTTGAGCGTTGCGCAAATGAAATCACTGCGTCGCGCATTGGGCTCAGAAGTCACCTACGCCGTGGTGAAGAACACTCTCACCAAGATTGCTGCGAAAGATGCCGGTGTCACTGGCCTCGATTCGCTGCTTGAAGGACCGAGTGCAATTGCATTCGTTTCGGGCGATCCGGTGGATGCTGCGCGTGGTATCCGCGACTTTGCAAAGGAAAACCCCGCACTTGTGATCAAGGGCGGAATCATGGATGGCGCAGTGCTTTCTGCTGCGGATGTCACCAAGCTCGCCAACCTTGAACCACGCGAAGTTTTGCTGGCCAAGTTGGCAGGCGCTATGAAGGCCAAGCAGTCTCAAGCTGCCGCGCTCTTCGCAGCACCACTGTCCAAGACCGCTCGGACATTGGCCGCACTGCAAGGCAAGCTCGAATCAGAACCAGGCGCAGCTGCAGCAGAACCTGTTGCAAGTGCTCCCGTTGCTGATGAAGCAGCCGCAACAGACGGCGAACCAATGGCTGAAGTTCAGGCAGAGGTAGAAACAGAAGAACTTGCTGCCGTTGTTGAGGCAGAAGAAACAGACGTAACAGAAGAAACCACCGAGGGCTAAAGCCCACCCGGCCCTCGGCCGGTATTCACAACCGCTTGGTGCGAGCCAAGCAACTACTGAAAGGACGCCACAATGGCGAAGATGAGCACCGATCAACTCCTGGATGCTTTCAAGGAAATGACCCTTCTTGAACTCTCAGAGTTTGTATCAGCATTCGAAGAAACATTCGATGTCACAGCAGCTGCACCAATGGCCATGGCCGTTGCAGCACCTGCAGGCGGCGGAGATGCCGGCGGCGCAGCGGAGCAGGACGAATTTGATGTCGTTCTCGAAGCTGACGGCGGAAACAAGATTGCAGTGATCAAGGAAGTTCGCGCACTCACCAACCTCGGCTTGAAAGAAGCCAAGGACCTGGTTGAAGCAGCTCCCAAGGCAATCCTTGAGAAGGTCAACAAGGAAACAGCCGACAAGGCAAAGGAAGCCCTCGAAGGCGCCGGCGCCAAGGTCACACTCAAGTAACTCACTTGATTCATGGGAAGGGGCGGCCATTTGGTCGCCCCTTTTCACATGGGAAATTGCATTACAAAGTGGTTACAAAAGGCAAAAATGCCGCGCCCGGCTTGACCTTTCGCCATTTAGGGGTCAGTATTTGGGTGCTTGAAGAACATCGCGCACGTGAAAACGATGATCCGAAACCGCTGGGACTTGCTGTCGGCCCCCAGGGTTTCTCAGATCGAGGGATTCACCAGCGCGCTGAGAGCCCAAACGGCCCCCTGCCGGGGACCCCGTTAGACAGCGGCTTGCCGGATCCGGTATGCTGCTGCTTTGCGCTGTCTCCTCACTCTCTAGCCAGGGTTGACGAGTCTGATTTCTCAGATTTGACAATTAGGGCTTACTTGGAATGTCAGCGCTTTGGCCCGCAGCGCACTGGAAGGAATCGTCTTGGCATCCCACGACGTCACCCCGCTCTCCCCATCACTACACAGGGCATCATTTGCCAAGATTCGTGAGCCCCTCGCGGTTCCGGATCTACTTCGGTTGCAGACCGCCAGCTTCGACTGGCTGCTCGGCAATGAGAAGTGGCAGAAGGCAGTTGCCGCAGCGCTTGCCGCTGGCAACACCGAGATCCCACAGGTATCCGGTCTGACCGAGATCTTCGAGGAAATTTCTCCCATCGAAGACTTCGCAGGCATGATGTCCCTCTCATTCCGCGACCACCGCTTTGAGCCGCCCAAGTACACGGTGGAGCAGTGCAAGGAGAAGGACTTCACCTACTCGGCACCGCTGTTCGTAACCGCCGAGTTCACGAACAATGAAACCGGTGAAATCAAGTCCCAGACGGTGTTCATGGGTG
>JALRGY010000068.1 GCA_023253325.1 Candidatus Nanopelagicales bacterium
AACAATGGCTGGTGGGAAAAATACACACCTTTTTACTGGTACGCGGGAACCGATCCGCTGATCAGCGGCTTTAACTTCACCGGACTTTTCATTCTGTCAGTTGCCACTGCAATTGCGATAGGTTCTAGTTACCCGTTGCTTAACCGCCGAGATTTGCGCGGCTAATTGGTCTCGCCAACTTCTTGTCAATTAGCCACTGAAACTGGGAGCGCGCCACTTGCTCAGGATTGTGAGAGTCGGTAGGTGACCTTGAACGTGGTTCCGTCAGGCATCAGCAACAATGACGACGTCCCACGCGCACCGGCGTACTTTCCGGTGCCACCCACTACCGCATAAGTGGCGGTCCATCCGGGTTGTGGAATAACTCCCCGCACGCTCTCTGTTGAGCCAATGACGTACAGCATCCCCTTGGGCAGCTTCTCCTGAATCATCACGCGTCGGACATCGACGTTGTTCTCCTCGTTGTGGGAGACTACTTCCGCTTGCGAATAGCCCACACCAATGATTGGTCCCCCCAGTGTCCGAGAGATCGCCTGCTCCCGGTGGAAAAGATCTCCGTGGTCAATCCCAGGAACGTTGCTGTCCACGGTATGGAGACCAACAGTCTTTGAATACACCACCAACTTGACGTTGCCGTTCTTGTCCTTCGCTGTTGCCGCAGGGACATTGACCGCAAGCATCAAGCCGGTTATTGCAGCGGCGGCCATTGCTCGGTGAATTGCACGTGACTTCATTGAGACTCCATTCGCAGAGATGCGACCCAAACCCTGTGTCGAAGTCTGCTCGCACAGTACACGCTAAACACGGCACCGAGCAACCGGGAGTGCACGGGAGCGTAGACCGGATCCAGCAATTTCTTGGCTACTTCCCAACTATTTTTTTGTTCCCGACTTCGCCCATAGGCTGTGTCAAAAAAATTTCGGGCGGCACATCAGTGGGCAGCACATTGATGTCACGCTTGATATTCGTCAGGGAGTCGCATGTTCGGGCCACCGGCCTGAAGGCCCAATGCGGTTGTGCGGCCGGCTGGCTCCTCCCATTCCTCTTGGCGTCCAAGAAGTGTGAGGTCGAGATACGGGTAACCGTGATGAAACTCTTCGAGGCCGCGGCCGAAAGTCGCGTATGTCAGAAACACTTCGCCCTCAATCATGGCGAATACGCTGATCCCTGGCATCTCGGTGCCCCGCATTGATTCATTCCACGGTTCGTTGTCCCACGGCATTCCCTGTTCGGCTAACTCAGTTTGATCCTTGAAGTGGACGAGCACCGGCCTCACGCGATCATCGAGTGTGGCGTGGAAGTCGTAGTTGAAATCACTCCCGGATGATGAGTACCAGGGAAAACTCCAGCCCATGCGCTGTTGATAGGCGGCGATCTTTTCATATGGAGCCCTGGATATCGCCACAAGCGATGTATTCCGTGCATGTAGTTGCCTTAAACCAGCGATTCCGTCCGCGGCTGATGAGCAACTAGAACATGCCGTGTCCCACTCGAGCGCGAACATGAAGTGGTGAACAATCAGTTGTGGCCGTCCCTCAAAGAGATCCGACAACCTCTTGATTCCATTCGGGCCTTCAAATTCATAGGTCTTGTCAATACGCACCATTGGAAGCATTCGACGCTCAGCGTTTAATCGGTCTCGAGCCTTGGTTGCGGCCTTTTCCCGCTGTAAGAGCGCTCGTCGAGCTGCCAGCCACTCATCCTTTGTCACAGCGGGCGGCAAGTTCTTAAACATGAGTCCCAACACCTCACAATCAGAAAATTCGTGACGGATCAACATGCGACAAGGACCAGGCCGCGTACCAGTGGACCATTATTTTACAAATCAGGGCAGGTCCCTGCTGAGGAAAATACCCCAGAATCACGGTGTCGCTGAAGCTCGGGGGGCGCTACACTCGCGCAGATACGCACAGTCCATGAAGGGATCAAGCATGTCTGAGACGCCAAATAGCGCGGGTAACGGCCCCGATGAGCCTGTGGGTTCATCACGCCAACGTCATCGCAATCGAAACCTCGTGATCATCGGTGCGATCGCCCTGGTGCTCGTGGCTGGCACCACCTTGGTGGGTTCCCTGACTTCTGGCGGTCGATCGGGGACCGTGACGTCAATCGGCACTGGAGATTCGTGCTTTGTTGTGCAAAAGGTCTCTTGGAATGGGGGAACGGTGGATCCAGAGATGACCTGGGAAAATGCATCGGATGCGGCTGCGGCCAATGGTGGCAGATTGCCAACGATTGCTGAACTAGAGGCGATGTTGGCCAATCGGTCAGGACTTAATGTCAGCGGAAATTACTGGAGTTCGGAAACCGACGGCCAATTTGCCTATCACATGGATCTGAGCGCTGGCGGTACCGGCGAGAAAGTTAATCTAGTAAAAAACGGAACCCTCCATGTTCGCCCCGTTGGGAATTGCATTGAGTAGTCGGATTCGAAGCCACTAGGGCCCAATCGCCCTAGTGGCGTAAAAAGGTTCTACATGTTTCGCTGTCAGGTCATCATCACTGGACAAAACCTCCTAGGAACATGTTCTGGCTGTCACGCGACCTCAACCGCGACACGTTGGAATTGCAGGAAGAAATATCGCCCACCTCGGGGAATCCCTGAGGGAAAGCGCCGCCCTTAATCTGGAGCATGTTCTCTACTTGCTTTTGAGGGGATCAGAGCGGCACCACAAGGCATATGAGAGTGATCTCCGGCGTTGACTTGGCAGCCGTTACTTGGGTGAAAGAAATTCAAGTTTGAAAGGTTAGATTGAAGATGCGAGCTAAGTTATTTCCGAGAACCCTCTCTCATCTTCTCACTACCCAAAGAACCACATGACGATTCCTAATGCGAGCAACGCAATGCAATTTAGGCTGCTAAATGACGCTCTTCACGAGCTTGGTGCGTGGAATCCACAGCGCGGCAAGGGCGGCGAACACCGCTAGGGCGCCCGCGAGATACCAAGCGGTTGCGTAGTCACCAGCTGTGTCGCGAATGAGGCCAGAGACTGCAGCGGCAAATGCGGCTCCGACCATATGGGCGGCGAACACCCAGCCGAAAATAATGGGTCCAAGCTCACGCCCATAGATACGGCTACACAAAATCGCGGTGGGAGGCACGGTCGCCACCCAATCGAGTCCGAAGAGAATCATGATCACCACAAGTGGCGGATCAATATTTGGACCAAGAATTAGTGGCAGGCCCAGGAGCGCTATCCCACGGAGGGCGTAATAGATCGCCAAGAGATAGCGCGGATCGAAACGATCAGTGAGCCAACCGGAACCGATTGTGCCAATCAGGTCGAAGATGCCCACGACCGCAAGTAGCCCAGCTGCCGTCGTGGCCGTCATCCCATGATCATGAGCGGCGGGTACGAAGTGGGTGCTGATGATTCCATTTGTTGTCCAACCACAAACAAAGAATGTTCCCGCTAGAAGCCAGAACGCTCGCGTGCGCGTACCAGTAACCAGTCCATCTACGGCAGTGCGAGCAGCTTTCCAACCGCTATGCGTCGCATTGACCGAGCGCTCTTCCTCGCTCGGGACACCAGTAGCGCCGTATGGCCGCAAACCGATTTCCGCTGGCCGATCCCGCAACACAAGCCATGCTAGGGGGATCAATGCAAGACTCAAAAGAGCGATAAGCATCGATGCGTAGCGCCAACCGCTATGTTCGATGATTCGCGTGATGATGGGCAGGAACACAAGTTGCCCAGTGGCCCAAGCCGCCCCGAGCAGACCCATGACCAGCCCACGACGATTAACAAACCAACGATTCGCAATCAGCGCACCAAAGACCAGAGCAGTTGAACCAACGCCTAATCCAACAAATACTCCCCACAGAATTACCAATTGCCACGAAGCATTCATCACCAGGGTTAAACCTGTACCTAGTGAAATAAGCGCCAGGGCAGCAACAACAACTTGACGAATGCCGAACCGCTCCATGAGCGCCGCGGCAAAAGGTGCCGTCACCCCGTAAATAACCAAATTAACTGAAACCGCAAGCGAGATTGCTGAGCGCGACCAACCAAAATCTTCTTCGAACGGAACCACCATCACGCCCATAGAAGATCGGAATGCTGCCGAGGCGAGAAGTACGAGGAAGGTAACTCCTGCAACAACCCATGGGCCGCGAGCTCGCGTCAGCATGGGGAGACCCTACATACGCAGTTCCCTGAGTTTAGGCACAATGCCCGGGACTAGGCATCGAGGGGAAGCATCACGGTGAGCCTTGCCCCGCCTCCTGGTCGAGCGAGTAAGGAGACTTGACCCCGGCTAATTCCCGCAAGCATTGCGGTTCCAAGCCCCGGTGCTCCATTCATTGGACCTGTTCCGTTGTCGTCGATATCGAACTGGAGCGCTGGCCCATCAACAGCCTGCACAGTAATCGAGACGGCCTCTGCCTGCCCATGTCTGCAGGCATTACCCACGGCTTCTTCAACAATACGACCGGCGGCCATGGCAACGGGTCCGCGCATGCCCGCAACTTCAGGATCAATATGTGTGGATATTTGACACAAGCCATGCCACGGTGCATGACTCTCGTCAATCTCTTGAGCAAGCGTGTGCGAAGTATCAAATTCAATATTGGGCAAAGGGGCATCGAGAATTGTTATGCTGGTGTGAAGTGCGCGGCGGAATTGCTCAATATCGCCGATTCGTGATGCCTGCTCGATTGCAATGGCACACGAAATGAGGCGGGTCTGGACCGTTCCATGCAATTCGCGAGCAGCTTCACGAGTGATTTGAGCGATTTTAATCGCATTCGCCATTTGCAGAACTTGCGCATTATTTGTGTCGATGCGGAACTTATTGAGAACTTCATCGCGAACACTGTTGAGACTCGCATAAGCCGCGGGCAGCAAGGTTGAGTTTCCTACCACAATCGCTCCTCCAATAACTTCAGCATTCCACTCGAATGAGTATCCGCGAAAATTGGCCAGCAAGACTAAGAAACCAATGGCATAGAGCTCGACAAGAACAAATGCTGCAAAGAATATTTCGGAGTGCGCTCGGGGCATGGAGATCATGAGGCGATTCGCCGTGATGAGAATGAGACCTGCGCCCAGCGCCATTGCCCCGGTGCCGAGAACTCCTGCGACTGGACCAAGGTCATAAATGCCTGCAGGCAGGTAGCCAATGGCGAAGATGATGATCGTGGGCCAAATCGCATACTTTTGATAGAGCACGAGCCTGCTGAGCACTCTGCCTAGCCGAGGCCGGGGGTACTGCTTGTTGGTGGCCTCCCAGAGTTGGTGACTCAGAGGCCTAATGGCCGAGTCAGCCGTGTCACGTAGGGACTGGGAGATTTTCCACCACTCTTCAATGGGCAGCAGAGTCTGAGTTTGGGTGGAAAATCCTGCGAGCACCTCATCGACATGGTCACGCGTTTCATCCAGTTCAGGACCCACTTGTTGTGAGATGGTGGAACGCAATTTCATCGCGGCTTCAGCTTCGCTGATCGAGGCAAGTTCTAGAGCAACAGCCTTGTCCAACAGCGCTTCACGTTCTCTATTGAATCGATCACGTGCTTCGAGAACTAATGCCGCGGTGATACCCCACCACAAACCAATGAGCGCGATTACTCCGATACGGACATATGGATTCTGTTGGCTTGCCTGAATGAAGTGGTCGCCTCCGACTACTACGACGATTCCGAAAATGATGCCTACGCCAAGGTGAAAACCGACAACCAGCCATACAGGTACCGGTGTAACACGCCGATTTCTAAATAAAGATGCATCGGCAGCCAATGCGTAAGCGCCCACAATGAGCGATGCAACGAGGCCAAGTAGCAACCATCGCGGAGCATCGTCAAGTAGCAGCGCCTCCGCACCAATCTGTCCGCCCGTCAAGGCAAGGATGGTGACATTGAGTACTACACCGACAAGATAAGACGGAAGCGAGATAGCCCATCGCCCGGCGATGCGCACTTGCCACGGTGGAGTTGCACGAGAACTACTCACGACGCACCTGAGTGAATCCGATGAGTGAATAGTAAGCCTGCGTGATTAGTACTCTGGCATTCTCATCTTTCGTGGGTGATAGTTCCAATTGCTTAATTAGGCGAGCAATCGCTTTTTCAACAGCAGCCTCGGTGAGAAAACGGCGACGAGCAATCTCGGCATTTGAGCAACCTTCAGCAACTAGCCGCATGATGTCCACTTGATTGTCACTGAGCTTTCGCCCTGCCAGGCGCAATTCGGGAGAACGAACGCGCTTGCCTCGTGGAGTCCCAATCACATCTTCGATTGCGGCACGTAACACTTCAACATCTCCCACTTCTCTCTTGGAGAGGTAAATGGCTCCATCCGGCAGTTCGCGATTTGCGCCCAGCAATCGGGGATCCTGATATGAAGACAGGATGATCACCGCCAGGGCGGGAAATGATTTGCGCAATCCATATGCCAAGTCAATGCCATTCGGCCCGTGGCCGAGGTCAAGATCAAGAACAGCAAGATCGGGACTGCGTTTTGCAGACAAGGCAATACCTTCGGTGGCCGAAGCGGCATCATCGACGCTGTCGAATCCAAAATCGTCAAGTGTCCGGGTCAAGAGAAAGCGGACGAAATCATCGTCGTCAACAATCAGCGCGTGCACCGCAATTCCCCTTTCATGTGGAGATCACCGTAGCAATTGCGAGAGGCTCCCGAAGCGTTTCGAACTCAAGTGGGGTGCAAACCCCCTGCCTACTTCACGGGGAAGGGCCAGCGCGCACATCGCTCCGGGTGGGGCTGACACCACAGTTCTACACATCGTTGTCCTTGTACTCAACCAACGCAGCACGGATCCGCAACTCTTGCGACGATGGCACTCGATGGTCACTTCAGCAACCCAGAGGGTGGCTAACCCCCCAAAAGGGTATGAAAAATCGAAACCCTAGCCTTCAAAAGGCATTCTTCGCGTGACGCACTCAGCCACTAAGGAGAAGTTCATGCAATCAAAAACTCGCTCAATTCGCAGGGCAGTCGTAGGTATCGCATCTGCGTCGTTGCTCGCAAGTCTCGGTGCAACGGCTATCGCTCCCGCAACCTTCGCTGCCGAAACGCGAATCACTATGCCCACACCCCAGGTGACATATAGTGTTCCCGACCAGGGGAACGCCACCACTACTGGAGTACTCGTGCTCGCAGGTGATGCGTCCTACCGAGTCGCTGTCGGTGGGGCTGTCACCGCAAACTTCGGTGATGTTACTTATAAGTCCGGCACTACTCCCCAGGGTTGGCGCGGAAACTGGTACGCCTGTTCGTCTGTCAAGCAGAGCCTTGATACCTGTTCATCAGTAAAGAGCGTTACCTCCGGAGGCAATGTCTCGGCCAAGAACGCAACGGTGCCATATGTCGTCACCCAATCAAACCTTGGCAAAGTTCTCGCCTTCAAGGGCGAGGTCTACGGCAAGGAAGTCCTTCGCAACCAAGACGTCGTGCAGGTTGCCACGTCAGATCGCAACAAGGATCTTCGTGTGATCCCGCTCGGTGTGCCCACATCGCCTCGCCCAGTTATCGGGGTAAATAGTGTGGTGGCCGGTCAAACAGCAAGAGTTCTTACCGGTGTGTGGACCATGCCTGCAGGTCTGACCTTCGTGAGCCGCAATCTGACAGCGTGGGCCTGTCCCAATGCAAACGCTGGGCAAGGCACATCTGCTGATTTCAGCATTTCTGATTGCAGTTCGATCAAGGTTACGAATTCAACGGCGGCAATAACCGAAAACCGCCTGGCCACTCACTCACTGACCACTACGGAGGCCATGGGCGGGAAATACCTCGTAGCTTCCTCAACATTGGTGGCTCGCACAAGTAATGGACTGCCCTACCTCTACACAGTTCGCTCTACGGCCACGCTTTTGCCTGAAGCAGCCGGAGTAACTCCATCTCCTGAGCCGTCACCAAGCGCTAGCGCCGAAGCAACGGACGCTACCGATGCTACGGACGCGTTAGGTACATCCATCGGTGGCACGATCGTGACTCCTCAGCAACCCACAATGAAAGTCGTTGCCAAAAGATCTGTCACCCGTGGAAAGAAGCTCTTGGTGACGGTCAAGTTGGCAGGTAAAGGCGGTGGCACCTTGGGAACTGGTCCCGCAATCGTTGAGTTGGTCAAGTCGCAAGATGCAGATGCCAAGTCCGTCAAGAAGCTCAAATCTATCGAAGTTGAAGAGATGCGTGGTGCGCGCTACGAGCTCATCAACAAGAAACTGAAGAAAGGTACCTACTACTTGCGTGTCGTGTTCACAGATGCTGGATCCGGGGTTCAAGCCGCAAGTCTCAGGAAAGTCACCATTAAATAAATAGGTGTGAACCAATCAGCAGAGCGCACTGCAAGTTGGCACTGCATCGTCAGGGGGTGGCTCATCTACGAGCCACCCCCTGCCTGGCAGTCTCTAAAGGGACATGCACGATGGGCTCAGTTCCCATCGGATCGACTTCCAACTGCGTCCGGTTCTCGCCCAGTCGTCGCTGGAGATCCGTTCCGAGACCTGCGTCAGCATCCGTGAACCCACATCCATTGTCGACGATCTTGGTCACCCCCGGGGTACCTATATATGTAAGGCAGTTCAGGTTGTGGGTGATATTTCTTGGAGTGGGTTCCTGGTGGGGAAAGTACCGTGGAAACACAGTGGTGTTGGAATGAGTGGGGGGCTAGTCTCAACGTAACTACTACGTTTGGTCAATAGGCTTTCGTGAATGAAACACCGTCAAATACGGGTATGGGCCCCGATGAGCCTGTTGGTTCATCACATTCGAATCATCGGAACCGCAACATGATCATGCTGGGTGGACTGGCCTTGGTGCTGGTCGCTGGTGTGGTCTTTGCGGGAGTGATCCCGACCGGTGATCGAGCGGGAACCATTAATTCTTGTACTGACAGCAGTACTTGTGCTGTTGGTGACATCGGTCCCGGTGGCGGGCTAGTGTTTTACGACGCTGGGTCGGCGCAGTTGTGGGGACAATATTTGGAGATGGCACCAAGGACATGGTCTGGTGGTTCGAATGACCCCCAATATCCATGGTGTAACAACGACCCCATCGTTAACATCCCAGGCACGGGCAAAAAATTGGGATGGGGTGCGAGAAACACTGTGGCGGTAGTCGAAGCTTGCAGTGACTCGGCAGCACAGATGGCCCAGGCTTACGATGGGGGTGGAAAAAACGATTGGTTCTTACTTTCCGAGAACGAATTGGACATACTTTCCACTTATGTTCGCAACTCGAGCCTCTCTAACTCGTATGCGTTTGATAGCGAATTTTATTGGAGTTCGACACAAGAAAGAAACACTGAGGGCCGTTCCGCGCCTTCAATAAAAGTCAGTTCTGGTCAGGATTACGCGATGAGTGCATCGATATCTAATTCCGTTCGCCCTGTCCGGGCCTTTTGATCTTTTCATCATTTACTCCTTGAAAAATTTGGCTCTGCGAAGGCTCATGACTCGTCGTTAGCACGAACGTCCCTGCTCACAGTCGACCGAACAAGGCGATGTCCTCCTCGAAGAGCTGGATGTCAACGTCCGAGACCGTTCGACGAGTTTGACTTATGGCGGACAGATAGTCCGACGTGGAGGCGCCGACGATTTCGCCGATGTCTCCACTCATTTCCCGCTCAAACGACACCTGCGCGGCTGATCGTGAAGCGAATTCGATGTCTGCGGGTGTGAAGTGCTCGGAAGCTTCAACGAGTGCATCGATGTCTACGTCGTACCGCGATGATCGCGAGACGAACGATGCCCAGATCGCAGCGCGCGCGGCAGTATCGGGTGGCCCGATCGGGATGACGTAGTCGAATCTTCCTGGGCGTAGGAACGCTTGGTCCAGGGTGCGAACCGAGTTCGTTGCGCAAACGAGTAGGCGAGTATCTCGTTGCCTGAATGCAGGGATGATCTTCAGCAGTTCGTTGGTGACCCCGTGAGCCGGGCTCTTGCTCACTCCCTCGCGGGCCGAGGCGATCTCTTCCACCTCGTCAATGAACACGAGGACTTTTTCAAGATCATCGACAAGCGCGAACGTGTCATGCAGTGCTTGAGCCATTCCTGCCGAAT
>JALRGY010000069.1:0-9680 GCA_023253325.1 Candidatus Nanopelagicales bacterium
GAAGACGATCTACTCGTCATTCAAGTCAAAGAGGCTGTCCCGAGCGTGCTCGAACCATGGGTTACTGAGTCTTTGAGCGACACTCCCGGTGAACGTGTTATCAACGGTCAACGACTCATTCAAGCTGCCTCGGACGCTTTCCTCGGATGGCTCGATGGTGCAGGAGGCAAAAGTTTCTACCTCAGACAACTTCGTGACTTGAAGTGGTCACCTGATATTTCCCAACTCAAGGACAAAGAAGTTCTTGGCTACGCTCAAATTTGCGGTGGAGCCCTCGCACGCGCACACGCTCGTTCGGGTAACGCACAAGAAATCTTTGAATACCTTGGCAACGGTGACGACTTTGACAGTGCGATGAACACGTTCGCCCTGGAATATTCCCAGCAAGTGCATGCTGACTATGCCGAGTTCACAAAGGCGATCGATAAAGGGGAATTGCCCACTGATGCTTCTGAGGACCTTGCATTGACCATTGATGTCGACACCAATGGTGCCTTTATTTTGTCTCTATCAAAAACTGATGGGACCTTTTAGGCCAGAGTCAAGATCTGTGGACCACTGGCGGTAATTGCCACACTGTGCTCCCAGTGAGAAGCCCAGTTGCCGTCGCTTGTGACAACGGTCCAATCATCATCGAGTACCTGTACCACGGGGGAACCGATGGTGACCATGGGTTCAATTGCTAACACCATGCCCACCTTGAGCTCTAAACCCGAACCAGCTTTGCCGTAGTTGGGTACAGGCGGATACATGTGCATTTCAGTACCAATGCCGTGACCTACGTAGTCTTCAACGATCCCGTAATTGCCGTGGCTGCGTATTTCACTCTCAATGGCGGCGCCAATATCTCCGATTGTGTTGCCAGCAACTGCTGCATCAATGCCTGCGAATAGCGATTTCCTTGTGACATCGGAAAGTTTAAGAAATTCATTGCTACCCGAGTCCCCTGCGATCACCGAGATCGCGGCATCACCGTGCCAACCATCAACAATCGCGCCACAATCAATAGATATCAGATCGCCGTCTTCGATCACCTTGTCGCCCGGGATTCCGTGCACGACTTCAGCATTCACACTCGTGCAAATGACGGCGGGGAAACCGTAGTAGCCAAGAAACGAAGGTGTTGCTCCTGCGCCATAAATACATTCACGAGCGATCTGGTCCAACTGCCCTGTTGTGATCCCTGGGACAACTGCGCGCTCCAAGGTTTGCAGAGTTTGTCCAACAACTTGGCCCGCAACTCGCATTAATTCGATTTGTTCAGGAGTCTTGATCTGAACTTTCTCTTTTTTGCGAAAAACCATTATTGAGCGTTTACAGCTTGGGCAATGGCCACCGTGACAACGTCAATCTCACCGAGGCCGTTGACCTGAGTCAGGATTCCATGGGAGTCATAAACGGCAATAAGTGGTGCGGTTTGCTCCGCGTAGACCTGAAGCCTGCGGCGAATGACGTCCTCTGTGTCATCGGGGCGCCCTTGCTCGGCGGCGCGCTTCACCAGGCGTTGAATGACCTCGTCGATATCCACGGTCAGCTCAATAACAGCGTCGAGTTTGGTCCCGGCCGAGCGCAACATGGCATCGAGTTCAGCAACCTGCTCCACCGTGCGTGGGTAGCCGTCCAGGATAAAACCTGGGCGGGCGTCGTCATGGGTCAGGCGATCACGAACCATGGCATTGGTCACGCCGTCGGGGACATACTCCCCCGCATCCATGTACTTCTTGGCTTCAAGTCCAAGAGGGGTGCCTTCAGTGACATTTGCTCGGAAAATATCGCCTGTTGAAATATGTGGAATGCCAAGAGTTTTCGACAGAATTGCTGCCTGAGTCCCTTTACCAGCCCCCGGTGGCCCCATGAAAACGATGCGCATGAGGGTAAACCTTAGCGCAGAGGCTAACTCTCGCTCGTGCCCTGCACAGATTGGTCGTAATCGATAATCGAGCCCGTCATCATTCCTGCTTCATCGCTGAGCACGAATGCGATGGTCCGCGCAAGCTCCTCCGGCTGAATCAAGCGCCCAAAAGGTCTCGTGGCCGCCGCCAACTCGAGCCAGTTGTCGGGGGCATTGTGATATTTGCGCTGAATCATGTCCTCGGCCGGCGTATCCATCCACCCGGGGTTCACTCCAACCACCCGGATGTGATCGCGCATGAGCTGATTAGCCAGAGTCTTGGTCATGGTCATGAGTGCACCTTTTGAGATGCAATAGGGCGTAATAAAAGGAGCCCCGCCATGGCCCGACACGCTGCCAACGTTCACCACTGAGGCAGGTACCCCCGCATCACGCGCCATGCGGGCAACACCTTGAATAATGAAAAATGGGGCATGCAGGTTGATCAGCATCATGCGTTCAAAAAGTTCCGGGGTCGTGTCCCAGATGTCACCACGATCAGTGATACCCGCGCAGTTGGCCAGGTGATGGACTACTCCATAGCGCTCCCGCACCTGATCTACCAATGCCAGGACACTGTCCATGTTGGCAAGGTCCACCGGGATGTAGGAGGCATCGCAGCCTTTTGCTTGAAGTTCGGCCGCCACCGCTTGACCGCGGTCAACACCTCGACCCGTAACGATCGCGGTCGAAAGACCAAGGTCTGCCATCTGGTGAAGTAATGCCGCACCCAAGCCTTGGGTAGAGCCCGTAACGAGTGCCGTGCGGCCTGCAAATGTTTGAGAATTCGCGCCCATGGGGTTACTTCAGGAAACCCTCGTAATTGCGCTGTTGCAACTGAGCCTGGATCTGCTTAACCGTGTCAAGACCAACACCCACCATGATCAGCAGGCTGGTGCCGCCGAAGATGAACTGGGTTGAAACGCCCAAGAAGTCAAAGGCGAATACCGGAATGATCGCGATGGTGCCCAGGTAAAGCGAACCGGGTGCGGTCAATCGGGTGAGGACATAGTCGAGGTACTCGGCCGTTGGTCGACCAGCACGAATTCCTGGAATAAACCCGCCGTACTTCTTCATGTTGTCCGCGACCTCGGTCGGGTTGAACGTGATGGACACATAGAAGTAGGTGAAGAAGACAATGAGCAGGAAGTACGTTGCGAGGTACCAGGTGCCGCTGCCTGTGCCAAACTCACGCTGAAGCCATTGGGCCCACTCAGCTTGACTTCCCGTGAGCTGCACGAAAAGTGTCGGTAGGAAGAGCAGTGAGGAGGCAAAGATGACCGGGATAACACCGGCCATGTTGACCTTAAGCGGAATGTAGGTTGATGTCCCGCCGTACATGCGACGCCCAACCATTCGCTTGGCGTACTGCACGGGTATGCGGCGCTGCGCCTGCTCCACAAAGACCACGAAGGTGATAACCACGAGGCCAATAAGAAGAGTGAGGGCGAAGGTGAACGCGCCTCTGCTGCTCAGAATGTTGACGAACTGAGCGGGGATCACAGCAATAATTGAGGTGAAGATCAGCACGGACATACCGTTGCCGAGGCCGCGCTCGGTGATTAACTCACCGAACCACATGATGATCGCCGTTCCAGCCGTCATCACCGTGATCATGACCAACATCACCCAAATGGCTTGATTGGGAATCAATTCCTCATTACAGCCTTGAAAGAGGGCGCCGGGTGAGCGAGCCAGAGACAGAATGGCTGTGGACTGCAGGATTGCTAAACCGATGGTCACATAACGCGTGTACTGCGTGATTTTTGCTTGACCGGCCTGTCCATCTTTCTTGAGCATCTCAAGGCGTGGAATAACCACGGTGAGCAACTGCAAAATGATGCTGGCCGTGATGTAGGGCATGATGCCCAAAGCGAACACGGAGAGTTGCAAAAGCGCGCCACCGCTGAACAGGTTGATCAGCGCGTAAACAGAGTTGTCCTGCACAGTGTCAATACACCGTTGAATTGCTGAGTAATCCACTCCGGGGGTCGGTAGGACCGAACCTAGGCGATAGATCGCGAGCAAGCCAAGGGTAAAGAGGATCTTCCTGCGAAGATCCGGTGTGCGCAGGGCATCTGCAAACGCACTGATGTGCATGAAGCCTCCTGCTTAGAGTTCGGTTACAGATCCGCCTGCGGCAACGATCTTCTCACGTGCCGTGCCTGAGAACTTATCAGCCGTCACGTTCACCTTAACCGAGATATCGCCCTGACCAAGAACCTTGACCAATTCGCCCTTGCGGACTGCGCCTGCGGCCACGAGGTCAGCAACGGTGATGTCGCCACCCTTGGGGAATAACTTCTCGATTGCAGCCACGTTGACGACCTGGTACTCCTTGGTGTTCGGGCTTGTGAAGCCCTTCAACTTAGGCAGACGCATGTGAAGGGGCATCTGGCCACCCTCAAAACGCGCGGGAACCTGGTAACGAGCTTTCGTTCCCTTGGTTCCACGACCGGCTGTCTTGCCCTTGGATGCTTCACCGCGACCCTTACGAGTCTTTGCGGTCTTGGCTCCAGGTGCTGGGCGCAAGTGATGAACTTTAAGAGTCATGATTACTAGACCTCCTCGACAACCACGAGGTGCGCAACGGTGTTAACCATTCCACGGAACTCGGGTCGATCCTCTTTGATCACGGTGTCGCCGATTCGCTTGAGACCAAGGGAACGCAGCGTATTGCGCTGGTTACTGGTGCCACCGATTTCGGACTTGATTTGAGTCACTTTGAGCTGAGCCATTACGCACCTGCCCCTGCTGCACGAGCACGCAAGAGTGCGGCGGGTGCTACGGCTTCGAGTGGAAGCCCGCGACGAGCAGCAACAGCCTCTGGTGACTCCAGCATGTGGAGTGCAGCCAGTGTTGCGTGCACGATGTTGATGGCATTGTCTGAGCCGAGTGACTTGCTCAGTACGTCATGGATGCCAGCGCATTCCAATACCGCACGCACAGGTCCACCGGCGATAACACCGGTACCTGGTGCAGCAGGACGCAACATGACAACTCCAGCTGCAGCTTCGCCTGTCACTGGGTGAGGAATCGTTCCCTGGATGCGTGGAACCTTGAAAAAGCTTCGCTTGGCTTCTTCAACGCCCTTAGCAATCGCGGCGGGGACTTCCTTGGCCTTGCCGTAACCAACACCCACGTTGCCATCGCCGTCTCCGACCACGACAAGTGCGGTGAAGCTAAAGCGACGACCACCCTTGACCACCTTGGCAACCCGGTTGATCGCGACTACGCGCTCAAGGAATTGCGACTTCTCCTCGCGTGGGCCACGATCCTTGCGATCCCGACGCTCGCCTCCGCCTGTTCGGCGCGACGTTTCAGACATTGTTACCTCTTCCCGATCGAGACATTAGAAGGTGAGACCGCCTTCGCGAGCGCCCTCAGCGAGGGCAGCAACGCGACCGTGGTACTTGTGGCCACCGCGGTCGAAGACCACCGTGTCAATCCCGGCTTTCTTGGCGCGGGCCGCCAGTTCGTTACCCACCTTGCGGGCTTTTGCGGTCTTGTCACCATCGGTGCCCCGAAGGCCACTTTCCATGGTTGACGCCGATGCCAACGTCACACCCTTGGTGTCATCCACCAACTGCGCAACCATGTGGCGAGCGGAGCGGCGAACCACCAAACGTGGACGCATAGTCGTGCCTGACACCTTCTTGCGAACACGAAGGTGGCGACGCTTGCGACCCACGGCAACCTTGTTGCCCGAGCCAAGCTTTGTGGCGAAGGAACTCATTACTTACCAGCCTTTCCGGCCTTGCGGCGGACAACTTCGCCTTCGTAGCGAACGCCCTTGCCCTTGTATGGCTCTGGCTTGCGAAGCTTGCGAATGTTCGCAGCGACTTCGCCGACCTTTTGCTTGTCAATTCCAACAACCTTGAACTTGACCGGAGACTCGACAACGAAGGAGATTCCTTCAGGGGCGGCCACGACAACGGGGTGGCTGAATCCGAGTGCGAACTCGAGATTGTTCCCATTGGCGGCCACACGGTAACCGGTTCCAACAATTTCAAGTGTTTTTTCGTATCCCGTGGTTACACCTGTCACCATGTTCGCAACGAGTGTGCGGGTGAGTCCGTGTAGTGAACGTGATGCGCGTTCGTCGTCGGGGCGGGTGACGATGATTTCATCGCCCTCCTGCTTGACCACGATGGGATCAGCAACTTTGATGGACAGAGTGCCCTTGGGGCCAGCGACCGAAATGTCATTGCCATTAATAGTGGCGGTGACTCCTGCGGGAACGGGCACGGGGGCGCGACCAATACGCGACATGTCTCCTCCTACCAAACGTAGGCGAGGACTTCCCCACCTACGCCTTTCTTTGCGGCCTGGCGGTCAGTGAGCAACCCGGTCGAGGTGGACAAAATGGCGATGCCGAGGCCACCGAGGACCTTGGGGAGGTTCGTGCTCTTTGCATAAACGCGCAAACCAGGCTTTGACACCCGGCGCAGGCCAGCGATTGATCGTTCACGTGATGGACCATATTTAAGGTTCAAGGTAAGTGTCTTGCCAACTTCTGCGTCGACAACTTCAAAGCTACCGATGTAGCCCTGCTCCTTGAGAATTTCTGCGATATGTCCCTTGATTTTTGAATGCGGCATCGACACGGAGTCGTGATATGCCGAATTCGCGTTGCGCAGACGTGCAAGCATGTCCGCGATCGGGTCTGTCATTGTCATGGCCGTTGGGCCTTCCTCGCTGTGGTTTCCCTCGTTTGTGGGGACCTGCAGCGTCGTGGTTTACCAGGAACTCTTTGTTACACCGGGTAGTTCGCCTGCATGTGCCATCTCGCGTACACAGATACGGCACAGGCCGAACTTGCGGTACACCGAGTGAGGGCGTCCACACTTGTTACAGCGGGTGTAGGCGCGTACCTTGAACTTTGGTGTTTTTTGTTGCTTCTGAATCAAAGCTTTTTTAGCCATTGCTCAGGCCTCCTTAAAGGGGAATCCAAGAAGCCGGAGCAGTGCTCGACCTTCTTCGTTGTTGGTCGCGGTTGTGACAACGGTGATGTCCATGCCACGTGTGCGATCAATTTTGTCTTGGTCGATCTCATGGAACACCGACTGCTCGGTCAAGCCGAAGGTGTAGTTTCCGCGGCCATCGAATTGCTTGGGTGATAGTCCACGGAAGTCGCGGATGCGAGGAAGTGAGACGCTCAGCAAGCGATCGAGAAACTCCCACATGCGATCTCCACGCATGGTGACGTGTGCACCAATGGGCTGTCCTTCACGCAGTTTGAACTGCGCGATGGACTGGCGTGCCTTGGTGACCTGAGGCTTTTGGCCCGTGATCTCAGTCAGGTCGCGGATGGCGCCTTCGATCAACTTGGAATCACGTGCGGCTTCACCGACACCCATGTTCACGACAATCTTGGTCAGGCCGGGGACCTGCATGATGTTCTTGAACTTGAATTCCTCCTGCAGGGCAGGAACGATTTCTTCACGGTAGCGCGCCTTGAGGCGGGGCATATTTGCCGTTGCAGTTGCCATATGTATCAGTCCTTAGATTTCTTTGCCTGTGCGACGTGAAATACGAACACTGCGCTCTGCTTCGTAGGTCGAACCATCGGCGCGACGCTTTTCCACTTTTTCACGGGTGTAACCAACACGAGTGGCCTTGCCATCTTCTGGATCAACCAGCATGACATTGGACACGTGAATTGGAGCTTCAGTTGTGATGATTCCACCGCTGCGGGCGCCACGTGCGTCTTGACCAACTTTGGTGTGCTTCTTGATTCGGTTCACACCTTCAACGATTACTTTGTCCGACTCGGGGTAAACATCAATGACCTTGCCAGTGACGCCGCGGTCTTTGCCCGAGATGACCTGGACTGTGTCGCCCTTGCGAATGTTCAGCTTCGACATTTACAACACCTCCGGTGCGAGGGAGATGATCTTCATGAACTTCTTCTCGCGCAGTTCGCGGCCAACCGGCCCAAAGATACGGGTGCCGCGGGGTTCGCCGTCGCCCTTGAGAATCACTGCAGCATTCTCATCAAAACGGATGTAGGAACCATCGGGGCGGCGGCGCTCTTTCTTAGTGCGCACAATGACCGCTTTGATGACCTCACCCTTTTTGACACCGCCACCAGGGATTGCATCTTTGACCGTTGCAACGATGACGTCGCCGATACCTGCATACCGACGGCCGGAACCGCCCAGTACGCGAATGCACAAGATTTCCTTGGCACCCGTGTTATCCGCAACCCGTAGTCGCGACTCTTGCTGAATCACTTCATTCTCCTGATCGTCTGCTGGTTCTCACTACTTGCTGCAGCGAGCCTTGCGGAACTAGTTACTTGGCTTTTTCGAGGATTTCGACAACACGCCAGCGCTTGGTTGCTGACAGTGGACGGGTCTCCATGAGGAGCACGCGATCACCGATACCAGCGGTATTGGCTTCATCATGTGCCTTGAGCTTGCTGGTACGGCGAACAACCTTGCCGTAAAGAGGGTGCTTGAAGCGGTCTTCGACTGCAACAACCACGGTCTTTTCCATTTTGTCGCTGACCACGAGGCCCTCGCGGACCTTGCGCTCGCCACGTTCGTTCTTTGTACCTACACTCATGCGGCACCTTCCTTGCTGTCTAGACCCTCAAGGGGGGTGATGCCGAGTTCACGCTCGCGCAGCACCGTGTAGATGCGCGCGATGTCTTTGCGCACTGCGCGCAAGCGACCATGATTTTCCAATTGTCCTGTTGCACCTTGGAAGCGAAGGTTGAACAGTTCTTCCTTCGATTCACGCAACTTCTCTGTCAACTCTGCGTTGTCGAGATTACGCAATTCACCTGTTGGTGTGCCAACGGCCATCAGTCTTCACCTGCTTCATCGCGCCGAACGATCCGGCACTTCATTGGGAGTTTGTGCATTGCACGAGTGAGTGCCTCATGAGCAATCTTCTCGTCTGGGTATGAGAGCTCGAACATCACGCGACCTGGCTTGACGTTGGCCACCCACCATTCGGGTGAACCCTTACCGGAGCCCATGCGGGTTTCAGCTGGCTTCTTGGTGAGGGGACGGTCTGGGTAGATGTTGATCCAGACCTTGCCACCACGGCGAATGTGACGAGTGATGGCAATACGAGATGCCTCAATTTGACGGTTTGTTACGTATGCGGGCTCGAGTGCTTGCAAACCATAGGTGCCAAAAGTCACCTTGGTGCCACCCTTTGCCACACCACGACGTGTCGGGTGGTGCTGCTTACGGTGCTTAACGCGACGGGGAATCAACATGGATTAGCCCTCCGTGGTTTCTGCAGGCACAACCGGCGCCCCGGCGTTTGCTGCTTCGGTCTCTGCGAGTGAGGCGTTCACTACCGTCTCGGTCGCAATGGCTTCTGGTGACGCAATCTCGGGTGCAGCATCATCGCGGCGTGGGCGCTCAGCTGGCTTATTGCGCTGCTGACCCATGCGAGCGGTTGCTGCGGCGGCTTCACGCTCAGAACGAGTTGGAAGTGCCTCACCCTTGTAGATCCATACCTTGACACCGATACGACCGAAAGTGGTGCGGGCTTCATAGAAGCCGTAGTCGATGTCTGCGCGAAGTGTGTGCAATGGAACTCGGCCTTCACGGTAGAACTCGGTGCGTGACATTTCTGCACCTCCAAGACGTCCACCAACCTGAACACGAATGCCCTTGGCGCCAGCCTTCATTGCGCTCTGCATGCCTTTACGCATTGCGCGGCGGAATGAAACACGACTTGACAATTGCTCAGCAATTCCCTGTGCAACAAGTTGTGCTTCCATCTCGGGGTTCTTGACCTCAAGGATGTTCAGCTGAACCTGCTT
>JALRGY010000069.1:9690-10015 GCA_023253325.1 Candidatus Nanopelagicales bacterium
TGCCCGTGAGTTTTTCAAGATCTCCACGAATGCGATCTGCCTCAGCACCGCGACGGCCAATGACGATACCTGGGCGTGCGGTGTGGATGTCAACGCGAACACGATCACGTGTGCGCTCAATCTCGACCTTTGCGATACCTGCGCGCTCCATGCCCGAGCTGAGCATCTTGCGAATCGCAACATCCTCTTGGACGTAGTCGCTGTAGCGCTGGCCCTGCTTTGAGCTGTCAGCAAACCACCGTGTGGTGAAGTCAGTGGTGATACCTAGGCGGAAGCCATGTGGGTTAACTTTTTGACCCATGGGTTCACCCCTTCTCTTCTGCAG
>JALRGY010000006.1:0-35580 GCA_023253325.1 Candidatus Nanopelagicales bacterium
ATGGTGGGTTTCCAAGACTGGAACATTTGAGCGGTTTCAAGGCTGCCGGTAAGCATGACCATGTCAATGCCAGGATGGGTGACAAGATGTTTGCCCACTTCGTTGTCAGGTGTGCAAACAAGTTGCACGAGACCTTCAGGGACACCAGCCTCATGTAATTGATCAACCACCTCGGCCGCAACCGCGCGTGCTTCGGGGGCTGGCTTCAAAATTGCAGCGCTGCCCGCGGCAATTGCACTGACCAAACCGTTATTGGGAATTGCAGCGGGGAAGTTCCAAGGACCAGCCACAAGCACGAGGCGGTGAGGAGTCCATGTCAGCCCTGAATCAATTGCGTCTTGGTGCGCAAGGGTTGAGTGGGCTGCGTAATTGGCAAAGTCAATGGCCTCGGAGATTTCGGGGTCACCTTCGCGCACGGTTTTGCCCACAGTTTTCGCCATGACCACGAGTGTTTGTCCACGTCGCTTTTCCATGACCTCTGCGACCTGCGCGAGCACAACTCGGCGGGCAGCAAATGACATGGACTGCCACTCCTGTTGAGCTGCATGGGCTCGGGCGACGGCAGCATCCACCTGTTCAATGGTGTCAATGATCTCCGGGGTGGGAACTACTGTTGTTTCAAATGCCTGCGCAACCCATTCGCGGTTAGGCGGCAACGTGAAGTCGGTGTCAATGCTGGGAACAAAGGTGCCATCGACTGGGTAACGAATCATTTCGTTGCGACGATCCTGCACGCGGCGAGATTTCTTGGTGACCGTGTGACGTTCATGTACCGAGTTGCGGAACCACTCTGACTGGCGGTCCCATTCTGCTGAACCCGGGGTGATGTCAAATAGTGCCCGCAGGAAGTTTTCTGGTGCGGAGTTTTCATCGAGTCTGCGGGACAGGTAGGCGATCGACGCATCGCGATCCTCTTTTGCCACAACGGGTGAGTAGAGAAGCAATTCACCAGCATCATTGCGCACAGCACGGGATTGCGGGGGTGCCATTCCTTCAAGCATTTCGATTTCCATGATGTCGTGCGCACCGAGAAGATCACGAAGCGTGAGAGCCCAGGCAACTTCAAAGAGGTTATGACTGGCAACACCGATGCGCACAGCCCCCCGGTCGGATTGCGTGAGCACGGTTTCCAACATGGCCTTATAAGAAGCATCAACATCATGCTTGCTGGGGTAAGGCGCCTGCGGCCAGTCATGAAGCTCTGCTTCAACGAATTCCATGGCAAGGTTGGCACCCTTAACCAACCGAATCTTGATGGGTGCCCCACCATTGCGATAGCGGTCGTTAGCCCAATTAATCAGAGTGACAAGAGCGTCGTGACTATCAGGAATATAAGCCTGCAAAACAATGCCGGCCCGCAGGTTTGTGAACTCCGGCTTGGACAAAACATGCATGAATGCATCTACCGAAAGTTCGAGGTCGCGGTACTCCTCCATGTCCAGGTTGACAAATGTTTGCGGTGTTGTTGTGGCGGCGGCGCTGTACAGATCAACCAGACGCTGTTCAATTCGCTCGAGTGATTCATGCTTGGCCAGTACGTCAAGATTCGCACAGATCGCTGAAATTTTGACGGACACATAATTCACATCGGCCCGTTGAATTCGCCCGCGCACCATGTTCGTTCGGGCGGCGGCTTCATCGTCGCCCAAAATTGATTCACCGAGAACGTTGATGTTTAGATTGAAACCATCACTCGTGCGGTTGCGCACGTATTTACCAAACGATGGATCCTCAGAAGGCAGAATCACCCCCGCGGTGTCTTTGGCGATCCGCCAATCCACGGCCTTCTCAGTGATCCCCGGGATCAGTTGGGCAACCTTGCCCAAGGAGGCGAGGCCGAATCTGTCAAAACCTCCGAGGGAGGTGGGCACACCCTGGGCGGTGAGGTCAGCGAGACGTCGAGCCGAACGCTTGGCATTGCGAATCCGCAGAACTTGATCGGTCAGGTCAAGGAGGAGATCCCGACCTGCTTCATCGGCAAGGAGCCTCGATAGGCGTTTTGCTGAACTAGCCTCGGCCCGCGAAGTGTCCGCGAGTGAGGCCTCGAGCAGAGTCAGGGCGCGCGCCTGGGTGAGTTCAATGAGCTCGGCATCGTTGGGGAGGTCGGCGAAGGAGATTGCGGTCGACTCACTGATCTGTGTCATGCCACTATTCAAGTGCCCATGTCTTGTGCCAGAGTGTGCACGTGAATGTCGAATTGATACAAAATCCGGCCGTGGTTCTTTTCCGCCAACTGGTGGAAGGTGTGCCCCAGGTAATGGGTTCGGTTAAGGACCTAGGGGATCGACATGTCTATGCCAATGAAGGCTTTTGCGCTCGCCTCGGCCTCAAGGAGTCACAGGTTGTGGGGCGCACGGTCCCCGAACTCTTTGGACCGGAACTGGCTCAGTCGTATTTGCAGCAGGACGAATTGGTACTAAAGAGCGGGCGTCCCATGCAGAACCAACTCGAACTCATTGTTCGAGCCGACGGTCGGTTGGGTTGGTATGTCACCAGCAAAGCGGTTATTCGCTCAGCGACAGGTGACGCGGTCGGCATTGCTGTGCTCTCCGTGGACCTGCACTCCCAGGTGAACAGCACCCACGCTGGCTTGGCCAAGGTGATTCGGGCGGTACGCGAATCGATTCACGCTCAGTGGCGGGTGGCGGACATGGCCGAGGTGGCCGGGATCTCGACCACATCCCTTGAGCGTTTGGCCAGAAAGACCCTTGGCCTGCCTCCACAGCAGTTGCTCCAGCGTCTGAGACTCGAGCACGCCGTCACACTGATCACTCAGACCAATCTCACCTTGGGGGTCATCTCGGCTGAGTGCGGGTTTTATGACCAAAGCTCATTCACTCGACAGTTTCACAAGGTTTTGGGCCTCACACCTGGTGCCTATCGCCGCGCGGCGTGAGCAAACCCGATAATCTCGTGCCGTGCTGCTATCTGATCGCGACCTGCTCGCTGAAATCGACGCCCAACGGGTAGGCATTGAGCCTTTTGATCCCGGAATGATTCAACCCTCCAGCATTGACGTGCGACTTGATCGACTCTTCAGGGTGTTTGAGAATCACCGATACCCACACATCGATCCCAGCATCGAGCAAGCAGACCTCACCAGGCTCATTGAGCCAGAGGGTGATGAACCATTCATTCTCCACCCGGGTGAATTCGTTCTCGGGTCAACCTATGAAGTTGTCTCACTGCCTGATGACATTGCAGGCCGCTTGGAAGGTAAGTCATCCCTGGGACGTTTGGGGTTGCTAACACACTCCACCGCAGGCTTTATTGACCCAGGTTTTTCAGGTCACGTAACCCTCGAACTTTCAAACGTCGCAACCCTGCCCATCAAGTTGTTCCCCGGTATGAAGATCGGTCAGTTGTGTTTATTCCGACTTTCCAGTCCAGCCGATCACCCATATGGTTCAGAGAAATATGGTTCGCGCTACCAGGGCCAACGTGGGCCAACACCGAGCCGGTCATTTGCAAACTTCCATCGCACCCAGCTCTAACAGGTCGAATAAGTTCAGCGGGCGCGCACCATGGCAATGCCACCAGAGAGTGAATTAGAAATATTTGACTACACCGACTTTGGTGTTGGTATTCGATTTCTCGCACAAACACTTGTCGATGAAAACTGGATCCCTGATGCAATTCTGGGTGTTGTTCGCGGTGGACTCTTTGTTGCCGCGGGCATCGCATACGCCTTGGACATCAAGGACGTCCGCCACGTCAATGTTGAGTTCTATACCGATGCGGGGGAAACTCTTGCGCACCCAGTTCTCATTGGCGATGCACCGCACCTGACCGATCTTGCAGGCAAACGTGTTTTGGTTGCTGACGATGTCGCTGACACCGGCGCCACCTTGCACTTTGTGCGCCAGCTATTACCTGGCGATGCTGATGTGCGGGTTGCGGTTCTCTATTCCAAACCTGCGACGACCTATGCGCCCGAACTTGCATGGCGCACCACCAGTAAGTGGATTCGGTTCCCCTGGATTCAGGTGCCACCATTGCGGGTTGAGTCGGCGGGTCGCTCTTCCGTTTAGGAGCCGGCGTCCACAGCGCGAGGTGCAGCGCGTCAATGTTGATTTTCCCACCTGGATGGTGGAGTCCCTCGATGCTGAATCGACGCGATTAGGAATTACCCGCCAAGCGGTCATTAAGACCTGGATCGCTGATCGCCTTGATCATCGCGAGAACAATGTCCCTGCAGATAACTGAAATGATCATGCAGGGAGACCTGTATGCGGGTCGTAGAGTTCCGCGATCGGGTCGCTGTCAGGAGTGAGGCCGAGTTCTCTGGCGGAGACCACTAGCGCGGTGAGGGATACACCTTCAAGCTCGGCCAATTCTTTGGCGAGCCGATGGGCTTCGGGGTCCTTAATGTTGAGCACGGCACCATTCTGCCCAACAAGAATAAAATTTCTACCATTTATCCGCAGAAAGAAGCAAGCTAACTCTTAGCGCGCATTGACTCCAAGAGCAGTGTCGCAACATCCTGCACCTGAACACCCTCGGCCAAGCCCTCCTGTTGGCGTGAAGTCACAGCGTCATTGAGCATGACTGAACAGAATGGGCAGGCAACGGCAATTGTTTTGGCGCCGGTTGCAATGGCTTCATCGCCACGGGTCTTGTTGATCTGTTGACCGATTTTCTCTTCCATCCACATGCGGGCACCACCGGCGCCGCAGCAGAATGACTTGTCACCATGACGCGGCATTTCAACTTTTTGTGCCCCTGTTGCTTCAATGAGTTCGCGGGGTGGCACATAGATGTTGTTGTGACGGCCGAGGTAGCACGGATCGTGGTACGTGACTTCTTCATTGACCTCGGTTATTGGTGTCAGGCGACCGGTGTCAACGAGTTCGCGCAAAAGTTGCGTGTGGTGAACAACGTCGTAATTGCCACCGATTTGTGGGTACTCGCGCTTGAGAGTGTTCAAGCAATGCGGGCACGTAACAACGATTTTGGTTGCCTTGATTTCATTGAGCATTTCAACGTTTTGTTGCGCCTGCATTTGGTAGAGGAATTCGTTGCCAGCGCGTCGTGCGGGATCACCCGTGCAGGTTTCACCGTCACCCAGGACCATGAACTTCACACCCGCAACATCAAGCAGTTGCGCGACAGCCTTGGTTGTGTTCTTTGCACGGTCCTCGAATGCACCAGCGCAACCGACCCAGAACAAATAATCAATATCGGCGGGAATTTCGTCCTCACCATCGCGGCCAAACACGCGAACATCAAAATCAACTTCAGAGATCCAGGCATTTCGATCTGACGCGTTCATGCCCCAAGGGTTGCCCTTCGATTCAACATTCTTGAACATGCCGTTGAGTTCAGAAGGGAAGTCAGTCGTGACCATGACCTGATTACGGCGCATGTCAGCGATGTGATCAATGTGCTCAATGTCAACGGGGCACTGGTTCACACACGCCCCACACATAGTGCAGGACCAGAGAACATCGTCAGCGATGACGGGCAGTTCGAGTGAGAAGTTGCGGTGTCCGTCATCTGTGTAGCCGTCAGTGGATGCATGCTCGGAACCTTCACGGGAACCAATAAATTGTCGCTCGACCAGTGCGCGCTCTGATTCAGAAACCGACTCCAACGCCTTGGTATCAAGTTCACCCATTTCAGGGCGGGAACCCTTGGCAGCCTTCAGATAAGAAGCGGATTCAAAGAGGTTTTCCCGCAGATCCATAATTAATAATTTGGGGCTGAGTGGCTTCTCGGTGTTCCAAGCGGGGCACTGTGACTGGCAGCGACCGCACTCGGTGCACGCCATGAAGTCGACGTAGTTCTTCCACGTGAACTCGGAAATATGTCCCTTGCCAAATGATGCATCCTCGGGTGGATCTTCAAAATCAAGTGGCTTGCCGTCGTAGTAGATGGGAAGCAGTGGACCAAGTCCGTTGGGACGGCGTGACGTGAACACATTGACCGGTGCGGTGAAAATGTGAAGGTGCTTGCTGTTGAGCACCAACAGCAAGAACGCAAGAATGACACCAACGTTGAGCCAAAGCCCAATTGTTTCGAGCCATTCATTTGTTGACTCACTGAAGCCTTGCAACCAAGTGGCAAAGTACTCGGACGCGAATGCGCCATCGGGGAATGGGAAGACACCCGTGTTCACCTGCGCCGCGCGGTAGAGGAACAGGGTCCAAATAACGTTGAAGATCATGAACAGGACGAGCCATGCGCCCTTGGTGTGTGAACCAAAGAATCGCGATGAACGCCCCTCTCGACCGGGGCTGTTGAAAATACGGATGGTGGCGAACATCAAAATACCAACGAGGACCAAGATGGCGAAGAGGTCTTCCGCGAAACCAACTATTGCCCAGGTACCGATAATGGGCACCGCGAAGTCGGCAACGTAGAGCGCGCCAAAAGCTTCGATGACCGTGAGGCCAAGAACCAAGAATCCCCAGAATGCAAACACGTGCGCGGTGCCGGGAATGACCCACTTGAGCAGCTTCTTTTGACCCAGAACCTCGGTGGCCTCAGCTTCAACCCGGATCGTGGGATCGGTGAACCGTCCCACCGCGGGACGCCCCGAACTTGCGAGGGAGAACAGGAACCAGCCTCGCTTGGCAGCCAGGGCCAAGAGCACTACAGCAAGGATGGTGCCGACAACGGCGCGAAGGAGCATTTGATCCATGGCGCAAGGCTACTAATAAGTGCAATGACCTGCAGCCAACTGTGTGCTTTGACACACTGCATTGGGCAAGGTTCGTGACGCGTGGATCGGGTGAGTTCGACTCTCCATCTGGATTTTTGTCACATGATGGAGAAATCTTTCGATCAGGGTCACAATGTCCCCATGGCCAATCTGGGACCGACCGCTGCTGAATCAGTGCTGCAGGAGTTGCACTCGGCGCTGGCGGCCGGTCGCCTCCTGCCAGGACAGCAACTCGTTCAGGAGGATCTCGCTGCGGACTTGGGTGTTAGCCGGGTGCCAATCAGAGAATCCCTCAAAATTCTCGAGGGTGAGGGTCACGTGACCTATCACGCTAATCGTGGGTATTTCGTTACTGAGCTTTCGGCTGATGACCTTATTGAGCTCTACCGAATTCGCCAGATTCTTGAGGCTGAAGCACTCACTCACGCTGTCCTTGAAGTCAGTGATGCCGACATCGCAGACATTGAGTCGATCCTGGAACAGGTCGAACAGGCTGCCGAGTCGGGTGAGGTTGAAAGGTTAACCGAGGCGAATCGGGCTTTTCATTTCTCCATTATTGAGCTTTCGGGCATGAACCGGCTCAGCCGGTTGATTCGCCAACTCTGGGATGCCTCGGACATTTACCGCACGGTCTATTTTCGGGATCCGGTGAATCGGGAGCGGGTGCACTCAGAACACAGAGAAATTATCGATGCACTCAAAGCGCGTGATGCCCAAGCATTGATCAGGGCGCAAAACAGCCACCGCGAGCAGGCCGTTGCGGCTCTAAAGCCCGTAATTTCATAGGAAAACCTCCCTGTATGAGCTAGGCGCCTCACAAAATCTGCCCAATTTGCTATGAGTCGTTAAGACTCAATTAATATGAGTTCAATTTGACTTATTAGTCGATTTGGGTCACACTATAGGAAAGATTTTGACATATGCCCGACCGGGTAACAAGTCAGCACAGAAAAAACACATATATATAAGGAAAAGAGGAGCCACATAATGGCTAGAGCAGTAGGAATTGACCTCGGTACCACCAACAGTGCGGTAACCGTACTTGAGGCCGGCGAGCCAAAGGTCATCGCAAACGCAGAGGGCTTCAGAACCACCCCATCGGTGGTCGCCTTCACCAAGGATGGCAACATCCTGGTTGGTGAAACCGCGAAGCGTCAGGCTGTCACCAACGTTGACCGCACCGTGAGCTCTGTCAAGCGCCACATGGGCACGAACTGGGATATTGAAATTGATGGCAAGAAGTACACCTCACAGGAAATCAGCGCTCGTACGCTCATGAAGCTCAAGCGCGATGCAGAGGCATACCTCGGCGACACTGTCTCCGATGCAGTCATCACCGTCCCCGCGTACTTCAGTGATGCACAGCGCCAAGCAACAAAAGAAGCTGGCGAGATTGCCGGCATGAATGTGTTGCGCATCATCAACGAACCAACATCAGCTGCTTTGGCATACGGCCTGGACAAGGGCGATACCGAGCAAACCATTCTGGTTTTTGACCTCGGTGGCGGAACGTTTGACGTGTCACTCCTTGAAATCGGCGATGGCGTCGTTGAAGTCAAAGCAACAAGTGGTGACAACAACCTCGGTGGCGACGATTGGGACAACGCAGTCGTTGACTGGATGGTCACGCAGTTCAAGAACGCACATGGTGTTGATTTGTCCAAGGACAAAATGGCAATGCAGCGTCTGCGTGAGGCAGCAGAAAAGGCAAAGATTGAACTGTCCAGTTCAACCGAAACCAGCATCAACCTGCCTTACATCACCGCAAGTGCTGATGGCCCCCTTCACCTCGAAGAGACATTGAGTCGCAGCAAGTTTGAGTCATTGACCGCAGACTTGCTCAAGCGCACCAAGGCACCTTTCGAGGCTGTTGTTAAGGACGCAGGCGTCAAGGTTTCAGACATTGATCAGGTTGTTCTGGTTGGTGGGTCAACCCGCATGCCCGCAGTTGCAGAACTCGTCAAAGAAATGACGGGCAAAGACGCAAACAAGGGTGTTAACCCTGATGAGGTCGTTGCCATCGGTGCTGCACTTCAAGCAGGCGTGCTGCGCGGAGATGTTAAAGACGTTCTTCTCCTTGACGTCACACCACTGTCCCTCGGCATTGAGACCAAGGGCGGCGTGATGACCAAGCTAATCGAGCGCAATACAACGATCCCCACCAAGCGTTCCGAGACGTTTACCACCGCTGAAGACAATCAGCCTTCCGTGTTGATCCAGGTCTATCAGGGTGAGCGTGAAATGGCTGCTTACAACAAGCAACTGGGAACATTTGAGCTGACCGGATTGCCACCAGCACCACGGGGCATCCCACAGATCGAGGTCACCTTCGACATCGATGCCAACGGAATCGTCCACGTTTCCGCAAAGGACAACGCAACGGGCAAAGAGCAGTCAATGACCATCTCCGGTGGATCATCCTTGAACAAGGAAGACATTGACCGCATGATGCGCGATGCTGAGCAGCACGCTGAAGAGGACAAGGCACGCCGCGAGGAAGCCGAAGTTCGCAACAACGCTGAAGCACTCATCTACCAGACCGAGAAGTTCCTGGCAGACAATGCCGACAAGGTTCCAGCAGAAGCGAAAGCCAATGTTGAAGAGCCTTTGAACGAACTCAAAAAGGCAGTTGAAGAGAACGATGCAGCAGGCATGCGTACGGCAACTGACAAGGTTGCAGCCGCAAGCCAGGCACTTGGCGCCGCAATGTATGCGCAAGCAGAACAAGATGGCACCAGCGCTTCAGCAGATACAGCTGGCGAAGCAGCAGATATGTCTGAAGACGATGTTGTTGACGCCGAGATAATCGACGAAGAAACAACCAGCGAGGACGACACCAAGTGACACAGGAATTCGATCCGAGTGAAGAGGGAGTGCGCGTGAACGACAAGCGCCGCATCGACCCCGACACTTTTGAGGTCCGTCAGCCCAGTGAAAGCTGGGCTGACGGCTCCTCGGCACAAGGTGACCAGGACGATGCAGATGCGGCTTCAGTTGAAGCCGATGTGATCGAGGGTGAGGTCGGCGAGATCGAGTCGAAGGTTGCCGAACTAACGTCAGACTTACAGCGCGTGCACGCGGAATACGCAAACTATCGCAAGCGCATTGAGCGTGATCGTGACATTAATCGTCAGGTGGCAATGGGATCAGTCTTTGTTGAACTTTTGCCAATCCTCGATGACATTGATCGGGCTCGCGAACATGACGAGCTCGTTGGAACTTTCAAAACAGTAGGCGACAATCTTGACGCAGCTCTGACCAAACTCGGTCTCGAGCGATTTGGGTCCGAGAATGAACCATTCGATCCAAATATGCATGAAGCACTTGCCAGCGTTGAAGCTGAAGGTGTTACTGAGCCGACCGTTGTTGCGGTGTTCCAGCCTGGCTACCGTCAAGGTGAGCGAATTTTGAGGCCTGCACGCGTCAGCGTTGCAGGTACGTGACACGTTGCTACAACGTGAAACCATGAAGGCAGAAAGTGAATGAATAAGGACTGGCTCGAGAAGGACTTCTATGCCTCTCTCGGTGTTGCTAAAGATGCAACACCTGATGAGATGAAAAAGAAGTACCGCAAACTCGCACGCGAACTCCACCCTGATAAGAATCCGGGTGATAAAAAAGCTGAGGACAAGTTCAAGGAAATGTCCGAGGCCTACGACGTGTTGTCCGATCCAGCCAAGCGCAAGGAATACGACGAAGCGCGCGAACTCTTCGCATCAGGTGGCTACTCCCAAGGCGGTGGAGGTTTCGGCGGTGGAGGTTTTGGTGGTGGCGGCTATAACGTCAACTACGAAGATCTCTTTGGCGGAGACCAAGGTGGCTTTGGCGATTTCCTCGGCGGCATGTTTAATCGGGGGCGCTCGGGTGGCAGACGATCACCGCAGCCCCGCCGTGGCGCGGACATTGAATCCTCGGCAACTCTCTCATTCTCGGATTCCCTGGACGGTGTAACCCTGCCGTTGCGATTGTCAGAGGACGCGCCGTGCACCATGTGCCACGGAACAGGCGCCAAGGCGGGAAGCACTCCTTCGGTGTGCCCCACTTGTGGTGGAAATGGTCAGGTGTCCCGCAATGCGGGTGGTTTCGCATTCGCTGAGCCGTGCCCCACGTGCCACGGCCGTGGGCTTTATGTTGATGATCCCTGCACGCTGTGCCACGGTTCAGGTCGCGGCAAAAAGACGCGCACCGTCCAAGCGCGCATCCCGGCCGGTGTCAAGGATGGAAGCAAGATTCGCTTAAAAGGCAAAGGTGGTCCCGGGGAAAACGGTGGCCCCAGCGGTGACCTGTTCATTAAAGTGAGCGTGACTCCGGACAAGTTGTTCACGCGCAAGGGTGACAACCTGTCCATCGAGGTCCCAGTGACTTTCCATGAAGCTGCACTCGGTGCGGATATTTCAGTTCCTGTTCCTCGCGGTGGCACGGTAAAAGTTCGCATTCCTGCTGGAACAGCAAATGGTCGCGCATTCCGCATTAAAGGCAAAGGAATCCGCGGTAAGAATGGTGTGAACCATGACGTGTTAGCGGTGGTTGAAGTCTCTGTCCCAGAGAACCTCTCCGAGGAAGCCCGGGTTGCACTTGATGCATTTGCCGCGGCGACCACAGAACACGATCCACGGGAAAAAGCTTTCGCGGCTCATACTAAGGCTGCAACGTCATGAATTCTCCCTATGAAGAAGTCATTGTTGCCAGTGATACACCGGTCTATGCAATCTCGATTGCTGCTCAACTTGCTGGCCTTCACCCGCAAACTTTGCGCCAGTATGACCGCGTGGGGCTCGTTGTCGCGCAGCGCGTTGGAGGACGTAATCGACTTTACAGTGCGCGGGACGTCCAGCGGCTGCGCTATGTCGCACAGCTGTCCGCCGAGGGACTGAGCATCGAAGGTATCCGTCGAGTGCTCGAATTGGAAAGTGAAATTATGCAGTTGCGTGGTCGACTTGATGAGTTCCATCGCGAACGTTCATCACGTGCGCTAGTTGTGTGGCGGCCGCAACGTAAAAAGTCCTAGAGATTCAACAGGGGAGGCAGCAAATGGATATTCAATTCACCAGTAAAAGTCAGGATGCTCTGGGAGCGTCCGTCCGAATCGCTGCTGCGCAGGGTAATCCTTCGGTCGAGCCAATTCACTTGCTCGATTCACTCTTGCAGCAGGGCCCGGGAATTGCCACAGCGCTCCTAGAAAACCTCGGAGTCAATATCGCTGAACTGACAACCTCCGTTCGTGAGGCCATGCAGTCTTTGCCATCCGCCTCGGGCAGCACGGTTGCCGCGCCCCAGTTGAGTCAACTGAGTTTCAAGGTGTTGACGGCGGCTGAAAATTTGGCCAAGGAGCGTGGTGACGAATACGTCAGTACCGAGCACATATTGATTGGGCTCGCTGAAGTTGGCGGCCCCAATGTTGCCGATCGACTTGCATCAGTGGGTGCAACTCCACAAGCATTACTCGCAGCACTACAGGAAACGAGAGGAAGCGCACGCGTGACCACACAGGAGCCCGAGGGCACATTCCAGGCGTTGGAAAAATATGGTGTGGATCTCACCGCACTCGCTCGCGAGGGCAAGATCGACCCTGTTATCGGTCGTGACGAAGAAGTCCGCCGCACGATCCAGGTGCTGTCGCGGCGCACAAAAAACAACCCTGTTCTCATTGGTGAGCCGGGCGTTGGAAAAACTGCGGTGGTTGAAGGTCTTGCCCGTCGAATTGTTGAAGGCGATGTACCAACTTCGCTTGCCGGCAAGACTTTGATATCTCTCGACATGAGTTCCATGGTCGCGGGCGCAAAGTTTCGAGGCGAATTTGAAGAACGCCTCAAGGCTGTTCTCGATGAAATTAAAGCAAGTGATGGCCAGATCATCACGTTTATCGATGAACTTCACACTGTTGTTGGTGCGGGTAGTAGCGGTGACTCGGCCATGGACGCTGGAAATATGCTCAAGCCGATGCTCGCGCGTGGCGAACTGCGCATGATTGGTGCCACAACCCTTGATGAATTCCGCGAATACATCGAAAAAGATCCCGCTCTTGAGCGTCGTTTCCAGCAGGTCTTTGTTGATCAACCTTCGGTTGAAGACACTATTGCAATCTTGCGTGGCATCAAAGAAAAATATGAGGCACACCACAAGGTTGTTATCTCGGATTCAGCTCTTGTTGCCGCAGCAACAATGTCTGACCGTTATATAACGAGTCGCTTTCTGCCAGACAAGGCAATTGACTTGATGGATGAATCAGCAAGTCGCCTGCGCATGGAAATTGATTCGTCCCCTGTTGAGATTGATGTTTTGCAGCGTCAGGTTGATCGCCTTCGCATGGAGGAACTTGCTGTTGCAAAAGAAACTGATGAGGCATCGCAAGCACGGTTGTCAAAAATTCGTTCAGAAATTGCAGACAAAGACGAAGAGCTACGAGGATTGCGAACCCGATGGGATGCCGAGAAGTAGGGTCTTGATCGAATCGGTGAAATCAAAGTACTCATCGATGATCTTCGAGCGGTGGCGGACAAAGCCCAGCGTGAAGGTGACTTTGAGCAAGCATCTCGCATTTTGTACTCCGAGCTGCCCACCTTCGAAGAGGAACTTGTTCGCGTCACGGCTGAAACCAATGCGCGTGAGTCGGCAATGGTCAAAGAGGAAGTCACGGCTGATGACATCGCCGAGGTAGTCGCGGCGTGGACAGGTATCCCCGCAGGCCGGTTGCTCGAAGGTGAAACCGAGAAACTCATTCGCATGGAAGAGGAACTGGGCCATCGCGTGATCGGGCAAAAAGAGGCGGTCCGTGAAGTCAGCGATGCTGTTCGCCGATCACGTGCTGGAATCTCAGATCCCGACCGTCCCACGGGTTCATTCATGTTCCTTGGTCCAACCGGTGTTGGAAAGACAGAACTCGCAAAGGCGCTTGCTGAGTTCCTTTTTGATGACCAGCGCGCAATGATTCGCATCGACATGAGTGAGTATTCAGAAAAGCATTCGGTATCACGCTTAGTCGGTGCTCCTCCGGGCTATGTTGGTTATGAAGAAGGCGGACAACTCACGGAAGCAGTGCGTCGTAGGCCTTATTCGGTGGTTTTGCTCGATGAAGTTGAGAAAGCAAACCCAGAAGTGTTTGATATTTTGCTTCAGGTCTTGGACGACGGTCGATTGACCGACGGCCACGGCCGGACAGTGGATTTCCGCAACGTGATCCTGATTCTGACGTCAAACATGGGTTCGCAGTACCTCATTGACACCGAAATGCCCTTTGAAGAGCGCAAGGTGAAGGTCATGGAAGTGGTGCGCCAACAGTTCCGGCCTGAGTTCTTGAACCGCCTTGATGCAATGGTCACCTTTGATCCACTGGACAAAGAAGAATTGTCGCGGATTGCGGGAATTCAAATCGAGCAATTGCAAAAGCGCCTCGTTGATCGACGCATTCAACTAGATCTGGACCAGGGGGCTCGAGGCTGGCTGGTTGATCACGGCTTCGATCCCGTCTATGGCGCACGGCCACTGCGCCGTCTGGTGCAAACAGCTGTTGGCGACAAGTTGGCCATGGCGATCCTTGATGGCACCGTGCGCGATGGTGACACCGTGCACATCGGTGTCGCGGAGGATGGGGACTCCCTTACACTGCGGGCATGAAAAAAACCGGAGTTCTTGTCAGTCTCATTGCAGTCTTTTCACTCGTATTCGCGGGATCGGCGCAAGCTGCCCCCAAGGGTGAGAAAATTGCGTTCAAAACCGTCTTTGTAAGCCAAGATACATCCCTCACCACGCTGCCCGGTGGAATTGTTTACGGCTGGAACAGGTTGACGAGCCCAACGCGAATTAGCAAGCAATCTGCGACCGTTGAGTTTCTTGGCTCGGTTAATTATGTTGATGGCTCTGGACCGTTCAACGGGTTCATCACCGTCACAACCGTTGGCGGCGACAAGTTGGGTCTCAGCGTCTCTGGACGTGGGCTGTCTTTGGCAGCAGACTCATCAACAGCGGATGCTCGCTTCAGTGGATCCATCACGATTATCGGCGGATCTGGCAAATATAAGAATGCCCAAGGAATTGGAACGATGACGGGGACTCGAGCTTCGGCACTGGGTAGCCCCGTTGCCATGAAGTTCAACCTAACGTTGAAGTAGTACCTGTAGTCGTTCGGTGGCTTCTGCGAGAACTTCTGGTTTCTTGCAGAAAGCCCACCGCACGTGATTTGTGCCGTTACTTGGATCGCCATAGAAAACTTGGTGTGGAATGGCGACTACACGGCAGAGTTCGGGTACTTGACGACAGAAATCCAGACCGTCGGTAAACCCAAGACCTGAAATATCCGTGGTAATGAAATAGGTCCCCTCGGTGGGTAATACGGAAAACCCAGCGCTAACAAGTCCCGCGACAAGTTGATCCCGCTTGTCACTCAGGTCTTGGCGGAAGCCGTCGAAATATGTTCCTGGGAAACGAAGCCCTTGAGCAATGGCCAATTGAAATGGCCCGCCGGAAACAAAACTCAAGTGTTGGCGCACCGTTCTCACCGCATGGATCAAATTCGCGGGTCCTGTTGCCCACCCAACTTTCCAGCCGGTGAATGAGAAACTTTTTCCACCCGAGCCAATTGTGATTGTGCGCTCAAACATTCCGGGCAAGGTGGCCATTGGTATGTGTTGGTGGTTGCCGAACCAGAGGTGTTCGTACGCTTCATCCGATATAACAATCAGGTCATGGCTCATGGCTAAATTTGCCAGCGCGATCATTTCTGCCCGTGTGAACACCACACCGGTCGGGTTGTGTGGTGAATTGAGCAGCAGGACTTTGGTTCGAGGTGTAATAGCTAGCGCGATTGCCTCGATGTCTGGCCTCAGGTCGGTCGTAGTCATTGGAACGCCAACAGGTGTGGCGCCCGCGAGGTCAACCGCTGCGCGATAAACATCGAATGCTGGATCACACATGACAACTTCGTCCCCGGATTCAACGAGAGCGAGTAGGGAAGCGGAAATCGCCTCGGACGCACCCGTGGTGACAACGACGTCCGTATCAGGATTGAGTTGCAAGCTATAAAAGCGTGCTTGATGTTCGCAAATGGCCTCGCGTAATTGCGGGAACCCGTGTGCAGGCGGATATTGGTTTCCAATTCCCTCCGTTAAACACCGAATTACTTCCTCTTTGAGTTCAGTGGGTCCATCCGTATCAGGAAAGCCCTGGCCCAGGTTAATTGAGTCTGTTTCGAGAGCCCGACGTGACATCTCGCCAAAAATGGATAGCGCATGTGGCTGCATTCGGGGGACCAGCGGGCTGTCAATCACGAGTTAAGCGTAGTGCCGCATTGTGGAAAAGCGTCTAATCCTCTCGACTCGGGCCGACTGACTTGACAAGCTGAAACCATGTCCTGCTGCACCGGATTCGCTCCGGGTCATAAACCGTGGTTAGGTGATCCCGTGATCGAGTCATCAGTGCAGATGCCCCACGAGTGGGACAAAGTGATTGAAATGATTGCTCAATCTGCTGCAGATTCTGATGGTCGCGGGGTTCCTCGCAGTCATTTCGATGAACTCGCCAAAGTCGGAGCCCACGGTGCGCCCAATGAATCGAGTCTGCAACGCGAACTCACTGAACGCATTGCCGGCGCTGATGCCAGCACGTGGTTTTGTTGGGCCCAGCATCAAACACCGTTGAGGACTCTCCAGGCAGGGGGGAATCAGTCTGATTCTGAGGACATCAGGACCCGCTGGTTACCGGGTTTGGAAAGCGGTGAGTTCCTGGCTGCTGTTGCATTTGCTCATATTCGCCGTCCGGGACCAGCGAACCCGGTTGCCCTTGAGGTGAATGGAAAGTGGGAACTTCATGGCACCCTGGATTGGGTGACGAGTTGGGATATCGCTGACGTCGTGATGGTTATGGCGGCAACCGAAGACAAAGATTCGATTGTTACATTCTTCATGCCGATCAAGGACTTCGAAAAAAAAATCTTGGGTTCGCGAGTTGATGCACCACTTAAACTTCTTGCAATGGGTGGCACGCATACCCGTCCAGTGCATTTTGATCACTCGATCGTCCCAACCGAGTATGTATTCTCCGTGCAATCAATGAATGAGTGGTTAGCAGCGGATGCCATGAAAACAATATTGCCAAACCCTGCCGGGTTAGGGGTGGCACGTGCGGCGATTAACGAACTTATTGTGACAGGGGAGAAGCGCAGCAGCGAAGTTGTTCGGGCTACCGCGTCATTCTTGGCAGAGAAGTTCATGCACCTGCGTGCGAGAGCCTATGCAATTCTTGATTCACCCCAAGGCTTTAGCCGTGATGAGGCAATAACTTGCCGAGTCGAGATATTGCAACTGGCGCGGATCTGCACAGAAGCTGTGATCATCGCCCAAGCAGGAGCTGCCATGATGACGGGTCGTTCCGCTGAGCGGCGAGTGCGAGAGGCCATGTTCTTGCAGGTGCAGGCCCAAACTAATGAGACTCGTCATGCGGCACTGAACGAATTAATCGACGGCGATTAGCGTTTCACACGACGCTGAGCCGATACAGCATCGCCTGCGGTGGTGGTGATTTGAACTGAGCATCGATAATTCTTCTTGGTCATTTTGGTGACCGTCGCCTTTTTTCGATCGATTGATCCTGTCCGCGTTTGCCCAGGGCCAATGGGTACACACACCACTCGCTCGCTGAGAACCTCTGCTGAATTGGCATTCGAAGAAGTGAGATTAAAGACTGCTTTGGCGCCAGAGAATTTAACTTTACGAATCGTTCCAGCAATAGGGAGATCGCTGGGGGAAGTGATGACGGGTGCTGACGGTGGTGAATTTCCAGTTGTGTTCGCCGAGATAGCTGTGACGGTGTACTCGGCGCCATTAATGAGTCCGTCAATGGTGCACCCGCCAGAGACGTTTTTCTCGGTCGGGGCAGCAAAGCAACTCAGTGAATTTTGAGTATCCGGACTCGCCTGTGTTGGTCCGAGAACGCTCACCGCGTATTGCGTCACCGAGATGCCGTCGGCACCCGGGGAGATTGTGAATTGCAGTGAATTCTTGAGAGGCACCACAGATAATTGAGGTGCCAAAGTAGGTGCCAACGTCAGGATAGCCCCGGCCTTGTTCAGGAATTCGAACTCGGCGCTGATTCGCGTGTAGACCCCAGGGTAACGGCTGGCGCAATCCTCGCCCCAACTAACAATTCCAATGAGCATGGGCCCTGCAGAGCCTGAGGCAATGAGGGGTCCACCGGAATCTCCTTGGCAGGCATCGATAATTTTCCCTGCGGGCGTTGCTCCACCGGCACAAAGCATGACCTCGGTATCTACTTCTCGTGGGTTGAATCCGTCAAATCTCACGCCGTTGACTTCATAGGATTTACCACCCCCGCATGTCGTATCAGGAAAGACAACAAGGTTTCCTTTATGAAAAATTGGTGGATACCGATTGCCTGAGGTGCTTGTATTTCCCCATCCTGCGACGTCTGTGGGATGTCCGGGTGCTGTGTACTCACTGGCCAATTCCGGAGTCAGAACCGAAATTAGAGGAATGTTTGTCGCCGGTGAGGCAAGAGTCAACACCGCGATGTCATTTCGTGACGATCGGATTGCGTAATCAGGGTGAACGTCAATAGCGGAAACGTTGATCGTTGGAACATTGCGGGCATCGAGATCCCGGGCGAACCCCGCAACAATGTTGCCAGGTTTGTCCGTGACTCCAGATTTCTGGTTGACCACGCAATGAGCGGCCGTGATCAACTTTGTGGGAGCAACCAAACTTGCAGCACAAAATTGCGCTTGAAATGCATCCTTTGATGCAAGGTCCGTGGGGTCGAGCAATGCGACCAGAAATGGGACCTCTCCTGCCAGACTTTCAACGCCGTTCACGACTTTCGGCATGATCGCTTGGGCCGAGGGAACCGATGTCTCAAGCCCCAGGAACAGCAAACTAGCAATTATCAAAGTCCCTGCGGATTGAAAGTGGAACCTAAACGCAGCAAATCCGTGAGAATTCCCCCTCGTAAACCTGTTCACGCCTCTAATCTACGCCAACTTTTAGCGCGATTTCTCACTGTGCGGCATCAACCTGAACTTTGATTAAGCAAGCGAGGTCCTTGACTGTCGTGAAATGCTCTACCTCGACTCCGCGCAGGGAAATCGTTCTGGAACCAACGTGATCAGGTGATGACAAATAAGCGTTCACTGGCGCATTGGGCCATGCATCGGTGCTGACCGGGTAGTCAGGGTCAATCAATGCGTAGGAGATGACCGACCGGTGCGCTGCCGCTTGAGCCAGGGCGAGGGCGGGAAGATCACGACAACCTGAGTCAGTTGCAATGAAGACCATTGGGCCGTGAATATCCACTGCAATGAGTTCCCTGCAAATTTGTGGGACAGGACGACTCGCAGTGATCTCCGTGACAAACACACCAAGTCGCTGTAATTCAGTGGTCAATCCAACTGGTGTGTTGGGGCTGATGAGGTGGATCACGGTGAGCATGCATACAACTCTAGGGTTTGACCCCATTAGGTCTGCTAAGTTCTCCGTCATGTCTCACACAAAAGAATGGCTGCAACTCCGCCAACAGATCCTGGACAAAGCAGTTGTTCGAGGCAAGGTTATTTTGTCGAGTGGCCGAGAAGCGGACTACTACATTGACCTGCGCCGTGTGACTCTTGATGCGGTCGCGGCCCCATTGGTGGGAGCCGTTATGAGACAGGTGAACCAACAATTTGATTATTCAGCGGTCGGTGGACTGACCCTCGGTGCGGACCCGGTAGCTACAGCCATGATGCATGATGCTGCACAGGATGGTGTGCTATTGAATTCATTTGTGGTCCGCAAAGCCGAAAAACAACATGGATTGCAGCGGAGAATTGAAGGCCCGGATGTTTCAGGTGTTCGGGTGCTTGCCGTTGAAGATACTTCAACAACGGGTTCATCCGTGCTCACCGCGGTCGATGCTCTCCTGGCAGATAAAGCTGTTATTGCGGGAGTCAGTGTGATTGTTGATCGTGGTGCTCGTGCAACAGTGGTCGAGCGCGGCTATGAATACACCGCGGCCTACTCCTTGCAGGACCTAGGACTCGAGTAAATCTACCTGTTCTTCGCTAGCGCCCAGTCGGCGTTCAATAATCAACAGCACTGACACAAAGAGCGCCCCGATCAGAAACATAATTATGGCGGTGCTCACCTGATCACCCGGTGCGAGGAGTTCCCGGTCAGATCCTTGCCATGGCCATAGTGCCCGCAATGAACCGACCATCAGGCCGGTAATAATCACGAGAGTTATGCGGGCTCGGTTCTCGAGCAACCATTTCAAAAGCGATACGAACAGCGCGAGGCCAAGAATTGCTCCGAGAGCAAACACCGCGAGGTAAGCAACGTTACGGTCATTTACAGCTGCGATTGTCGGGTCGTACATTCCAACGGTGAGAAGTAAGAAGGACCCGGAAACCCCAGGCAAAACCAAGGCACAAATTGCAATTGCTGCCGAGAAAAACACAAGGATCAAACTCGGATGAGTGATGTTGCCTTGGGGTAGTCCTGTCAAGATGAACAAAACGACCGCCGCAGCGAGTCCGACAAGAGCGTAGACAGGATTCCATCCACCCACTTTGGTGACCATATGCGCTGGAACATAAGTACCAGCGATTACTAGTCCGAAAAAGAGAGCCTTCATGGCAATGGGTTGTTCTTCGAGCAGCGGTTCAATGATTTTCGCCCCGAGAACCACCATCGCACCCATGCCGATTGCAACAGGTATTAATAGCGACCATGGCAGGGCTTTCAGGGTTGCAGTCCCGCGCGCAGTCGATGGCTTGCCCCCAGAGAGTCCAAGGAATTGCCGGCCGGCGAGAACAACATTTGCAATCGCATTGATCAGAGTTTCATAGATGCCCACAATCAATGCGAGGGTTCCGCCACTCACACCAGGAACGACTTCGGCGGCACCCATGAGTCCACCGCGAACAAGATTGGCAAGAGTTTTCAGCACACGGACAGGGTAGTGGTTAAGTTGCTACCCATGGAGCAAGCAGGCGGGCCCGTCGAGTCACGGGCTAATGATGAAGAACCTGCTGGGGAGCCTTTCACCGTCATTGGTGTTGGACCATGGGAAGGCATCTGGCCCACTGAGGATTTTTATGATCCGGAACTCTTGCGCGATGGTGATAAACGCAATGTCACCGATCAGTATCGGTATTGGAAACTCGAGGCGATTGTTGCAGACTTGGACACCAAACGGCACTCGATGCACATGGCCATTGAGAACCTTGGCCACGATTTCAACATTGGAACCATCGTTCGCACCGCCAACGCATTCCTGGTGAGTGAAGTTCACATTGTGGGTAAAAAGCGCTGGAATCGCCGCGGCGCCATGGTCACCGATCGATACCAGCATGTCCACTACCACGAGAATGCTGAAGTCTTCGCCCAGTGGGCTCAGGAATCGGGGATTTCCATCATCGGGGTGGACAACATGGAGGGATCAGTCCCCGTGGAGACTTTTAGTTACCCCAAGAAATGCGTACTGGTTGTGGGGCAGGAGGGCACGGGGCTTTCTGAGCCCATGCGGGCAGCTTGTGAATCCCTCATAGAAATCAGCCAATTTGGATCCACTCGCTCAATAAATGTTTCCGCTGCTGCCGCAATAGCGATGCACGGCTGGATCCGTCAATGGGCCGTTTAACCAGTTAATATGTTGTTAACGCAGCAATGGAAGGCTAGGCCCGAAGTATTCACTGAGAAGGGGAAATTACATGCCAATCGCATCACCAGAGGTTTATGCCGAAATGCTCGATCGGGCTAAAGCCGGCAAGTTCGCCTATCCCGCGATTAATACGTCATCCTCGCAAACCATCAATGCAGCCATCCGCGGATTCGCAGAAGCTGAGAGTGATGGAATCGTGCAGGTGTCATGGGGTGGCGCGGAATTTGCCTCAGGCCAGAATGTCAAGGACATGGTCACAGGAGCGGTTGCCCTCGCCGAATTTGCTCACGTAGTCGCTGCAAAGTATGACGTCAACATTGCCCTACACACCGATCACTGCCCGCTGGACAAGCTCCCCGGCTTCATGGAACCACTCATCGCAATTTCTCAAGAGCGAGTGGCCAAGGGTCTTGAGCCACTGTTCCAGTCACATATGTGGGACGGCTCCGCGGTCCCTCTCAAGGAGAATCTTGATATTGCTGAGCGCATGCTCGACGAATGCGTCAAAGCACACATCATCCTTGAAATCGAAATTGGTGTTGTTGGCGGCGAAGAAGACGGTATCGAGGCAAAGCATGATGCGAAGCTCTTCTCAACAGTCGAAGATGGTCTAGCAACTGCCAAGAAGCTCGGTTTGGGTGAGCGCGGTCGCTACATGGTCGCTGCAACATTCGGCAACGTTCATGGTGTTTATAAGCCAGGTAATGTTGTTTTGACACCCTCGATCTTGGACGACATTCAAACGGCCGTGGGCAAGGAATATGGCGTGGACAAGCCATTTGACTTGGTATTCCACGGTGGTTCCGGATCACTGCTCAGTGAAATTCGCGAGTCCCTCGATTACGGTGTCGTGAAAATGAATATCGATACGGACACCCAGTATGCATTCACCCGCCCGATTGCTGATCACATGTTTGTGAACTACAACGGAGTGCTCAGGATCGACGGCGAGGTTGGTATCAAGAAGCAGTATGACCCACGTTCCTATGGCAAAGCCGCTGAAAAGGGAATGGCCGATCGAGTGAAACTCGCATGCGAGGATCTTCGCTCTGTCGGAACGAAGATGAAGTGATGTCAGGTGTCAATCTGCTAGGTGGGCCTGATCCAACGTTTCTGCCAGAGGGAGATGCAGCGCAAGCCGCGCTCGCCTCTGGCGATGACGCTCAGGCGATCGCCAAGAAATATCCAACTAGTTCATTGGCGTGGGCAATATTGAGTGAGGCCGCCTGGGATTCGGGCGATGTGATTGCCTCCTACGCCTATGCCCGTGTTGGTTATCACCGGGGTCTTGATGCATTGCGCCGCAATGGATGGAAGGGACACGGACCAGTTCCCTGGAGCCATGTTCCGAATCAAGGTTTCTTGCGCTGCTTGCAGGACCTAGGTCGCGCGGCTGAAGCAATCGGTGAAGTCGATGAAACCGTTCGTATCAAAGAGTTTCTTGTGGACTGTGATCCGACTCTTGGATAATTCTGATCGGACTAAACCTGTCTTGATCGTCGGTGCTGGTATTAGTGGAATTGCATGTGCTCGTGAATTGCGTGATCACGGTGTTCCTTTCAAGATCATCAATAAGGGTATGAAAATCGGAGGCCGCATGGCCTCCAAGAGCGTGCGCGACTCGGGAACTCAGTACGACGGTCGAGTTTTTGATATTGGTGCGTCGTACTTCACGGTGAGTGATCCGGGTTTTATGGAACTCACTGACTCAATGCTCAACGCTGGTGTTGTTGCCGACTGGACAGACACCTTTCACGTTGCTGATTCCCAGGGACTCGGGGGTGTCAAGGTCGGACCCATGCGCTACACCGCGCGAAAGGGAATCCGCAGTGTTGTTGAGTACTTAGCCCAGGATTTAGAAATCACAGAAGGTGAAGTCACTGACCTCGACGAAATAGTTTTGCGGGAGCAATATTCCTCGATTGCCCTATGCATGCCAACGCCGCAAGCAGCAAAGATTTACCCGGAGGCTGCAACCATTTCTCCTGCGCAATGGGAGCCGGTAATTGCCGTGTCTTTTCTTTTCGCTGAGAAAATTTGGCGTGACTTCGATGGGGTCTTTGTCAACGGGGACAACGAAATCACCTGGATTGCTAATGACGGAACTCGACGTGGGGACCACGCACCTGCACTCGTGGCACATGTCCACCCTGTTTTGGCCTCACACCACTTGATGGACCCGCAAGCGGTTATCCCATTCGCACTGCGAGCCGTGCAGCGGACTCTTGGCTTCATTGAGACGCCAATTTGGTCGCATGCTCACCGTTGGACCTTTGCAAAACCCCTTGAAGGCAGTACATCCGCATTGCCGTTGAGTCACGTGGGACAAATCTCTCTTGCAGGTGATGAATTCTCAGAAAAGCCTCGGGTTGAAGCAGCATGGCTTTCCGGCCGGGACCTCGGTCGCAACCTCGCTCAAAAATTTTCATAAGACTCCGATAGCCTTTCGCAGTGCCAGCAATAGTTCTCCTTGGCTCCCAGTGGGGCGATGAAGGAAAAGGAAAAGCAACGGATCTCTTGGGAGATCGAGTTGATTACGTTGTTCGATACCAAGGTGGAAACAACGCCGGACATACGGTGGTCATCGGTGACAAGAAGTTTGCGCTCCATTTGCTGCCCAGTGGAATTCTGACACCTGAAGTTATTCCCGTTATTGGTAATGGCGTGGTTATTGATCCTGCGGTCTTATTAGAGGAAATCGCAGGGCTTAATGCGCAGGGCGTTGACACTTCAAAGTTGTTAATCAGTGCTAACGCTCATTTGATCACCAGTTATCACGTGACACTGGACAAAGTCACCGAACGTTTTCTGGGTAAAGCACAAATTGGTACAACAGGACGCGGAATCGGTCCGACCTACAGCGACAAAATTGCGCGCGTTGGTATCCGCGTACAAGATCTTTTTGATGAATCCATTTTGCGCCAAAAAGTTGAAGGCGCACTGGCGAATAAGAATCAAGTGCTGGTCAAAGTATTCAATCGTCGTGCGATTGAAGTTGATGCAGTAGTTGAGGACCTGTTGCAATACGCCGATGCACTGCGTCCCTTGGTACGTGACACATCCCTGCTGCTCAATCAAGCTCTGGACCAGGGCAAGGTTGTTTTGCTCGAGGGTGGGCAAGGAACGCTGCTCGATGTTGACCATGGCACATATCCTTTTGTGACTTCAAGTAATCCCACGGCAGGTGGCGCATGCACGGGTAGCGGAATCGGCCCAACTCGGATTGATCGGGTGGTTGGAATTCTCAAGGCGTACACGACCCGCGTTGGTTCAGGGCCTTTCCCAACAGAACTTTTCGATGAAGACGGTGAAAAGCTCCGCACGATCGGTGGCGAGCGCGGTGTCACAACAGGGCGTGCGCGACGTTGCGGCTGGTTTGATGCGCCGATCGCTCGCTTTGCCACACGAGTTAATGGCTTAACGGACACCTTTCTAACGAAACTTGATGTTTTGACCGGGTGGGATGAAATCCCAGTCTGTGTTGCTTATGACGTTGATGGTGAGCGCACCACTGAAATCCCCATGACGCAAACAGAGTTCCATCACGCCACGCCGGTTTATCAGATGATTCCCGGTTGGAGCGAGGATATTTCTGGAGCAACAACTTTGGCAGAACTACCTAAGAATGCTCGTGCCTACGTTGAATTCTTGGAGGAAATCTCCGGTACGCGTATTAGCGCCATTGGCGTTGGTCAAGATCGCAATGCAACGATTGCGATCAATGATCTGATCTCGTGATGGAGCCTGAAAAGCTCACCGCGGTTTATGTTCCTGATTTTGAATTAGATTCCGACGGGAATCCGATTGGTTTCCCCGTTGATTCTGATGCCACCCCTGCGTTGCCAGGTGGCGTTTTGGAAGGCACCTATTGCAGGCTCGAGCCACTCAGTGCGAGTGCGCACGCGACTGATCTTTACTCGGTCTTTGAGGGTCACGATGACCTCTGGACATACATGCCGCAGGGACCCTTTAGAGCTGAGGCGGAATATCGCGCTTGGGTTGAGTCAAGGGAAGGCGGGCAAGACCCGTACTTTTATTCGATCATCGATAAGTCCTCTGGCAAAGCACTGGGAGTTGCTAGTTATCTGAGAATTGATCCTGCAGCGCGAAGTATTGAAGTGGGTTGGATCACCTATTCCCCCCAATTGAAGCGCTCGCGCATTGCCACCGATGCCATGTTTGTCATGATGCGTAATGCTTTCGATTTGGGTTACCGCCGTTATGAATGGAAATGCAATGCCCTTAACTCGGTATCACGGAATGCGGCGCTGCGACTTGGCATGACCTATGAAGGAACATTCCGTCAGGCCACCGTTGTCAAGGGACGCAATCGCGACACCGCCTGGTTCTCAATTCTGGATTCCGAATGGCCGGAAATGAAAGTCAAGTTTGAGCGTTGGCTCGATGCTGGGAATTTTGACGGGAACGGAAACCAACTGACTGCATTGCAATCTGGAAAAGAAAGATGACTCTCAAGAATGATGACTTTCAAGAATGGGCACGCTAGTCCCGCACGACTTGGGTGAATCAGATCAGGGCGCCTGGGGCCAAGGATCCCCCGATGCCACGGTCCGTGTCGAACTCTCTAAAGTGCTGCTATGACTAATGCGAATCCTGACGAAGGCAAGCGTGTTTATGACCTCGACCGCGAATACGTGTTCCATTCCTGGAGCGCTCAAAAGGCACTCAAGCCCATGGTTGTTGCGGGCGCCGAGGGCAGTCACTTTTGGGACTACGACGGCAACAAGTTCCTCGACTTTTCCTCGCAGCTGGTCAACGTCAACATTGGTCACCAGCACCCTAAAGTGATCGCCGCGATTCAAGAGCAAGCGGCAGTGCTGGCAACGGTCGCACCACAGCATGCCAATGACAAGCGCGGTGAGGCCGCCCAACGAATTGTTGAGCTCGCCGGCGGCAAGGCAGAGAAAGTGTTTTTCACCAACGGCGGAGCCGACGCAGTTGAGAACGCGATACGCATGGCTCGCATACACACCCACAAGCACAAGGTGCTCTCGCAGTACCGCTCTTACCACGGCAACACGGGTGCCGCGATCCAAGCAACGGGTGATCCTCGCAGGTGGCCCAATGAGTACTCGGCTCAGCAACTGCACTTCTTTGGTCCATACCTGTATCGCAGTGAATTTTGGGCAACAACTCCCGAAGAGGAATCAGAGCGTGCATTGACGCACCTCGAGCATGTCATTCAGTTTGAAGGCCCATCAACGGTTGGTGCAATCCTGATGGAGACGGTTGTGGGGACAAATGGAATTTTGGTCCCACCCCCCGGTTACCTCGAAGGCGTGCGCGCTTTGTGTGACAAGTACGAGATCGTCATGATCCTGGACGAAACCATGTCGGGCTTCGGCCGCACGGGCAAATGGTTCGCGTATCAAAACTGGGATGTTCAGCCCGACCTTGTTGTGTTTGCCAAAGGTTCAAACTCTGGCTACGTGCCCGTTGGTGGGGTAATCATCTCTGGTGAAATCGCAGCGACATTTGATGAGCGCGTATTCCCCGGTGGCCTCACTTACTCCGGTCACCCACTTGCGGCCGCCTCGATCGTTGGATCAATTGATGCAATGAAAGAGGAAAAAATTATTGAGAACGCTGCATCAATCGGTGAGAACGTCATTGGCCCGGGCCTGCGCGAATTGGCAGAGAAGCACATGCTGATCGGTGAAGTTCGCGGACTAGGAGTTTTCTGGGCCATGGATCTGGTGACTGACCGTGCGACCCGGGCGCCACTTGCTCCATTCGCTGGAACTTCACCAGCCATGCAGCAGCTCGTTGTGGAATGCAAGAACCGCGGGTTGATGCCTTTCGTGCACTTCAACCGAATGCACGTGGTGCCACCGTGCGTGGTCACCGAAGCTGAGGCGAAGGAGGGCTTGGCCATCATTGATCAAGCACTCAGCGCCATCGGCTCGTACTACGAAGGCTGAGCCACGTTGAAGGTTTTAGTCATTGGATCGGGTGCACGAGAGCACGCGATCACTGAATCGTTGCTACGTGATCCGAGTGTGAGTTCGGTCGTCGTCGCTCCGGGCAATGCTGGAATCGCTCAAGTTGTTGACTGCGTATCCATTGACGTTAAGAACCCGCAAGCAATTGCTGATCTCGCAACTGAGCGGGATGTTGATCTCGTTGTCGTTGGACCAGAAGTTCCTTTAATGGCGGGTGCTGGGGATGCCCTGCGTGAACGGGGTATCCCGTGCTTTGGCCCATCCAAGGCTGCTGCGCTGATTGAGGGAAGCAAAGCCTTTTGCAAAGAGGTGATGGCGGAGGCTGGAATCCCCACCGCAATGGCTCGGATCTGCTCAACCGATTCGCAGGCGGCTGATGCCCTTGACGCATTTGGTGCCCCATACGTTGTCAAAGATGATGGGCTAGCGGCGGGTAAAGGTGTTGTTGTTGCATCCGATCGCGCTGAGGCGCTCGGCCACGCGCGCGATTGCTTTGCAGTCGGCGGCACTGTCGTGATCGAGGAATATCTCGATGGCCCAGAGGTATCACTTTTTGGTATTTCCGATGGCACCACGGTTGTTGCCATGCAGCCGGCTCAGGACTTCAAACGAGTGGGCGAGGGTGACGTTGGCCCGAACACGGGGGGAATGGGTGCGTATTCACCATTGCCATGGGTGCCGGACTCCGTGGTCACGGAAGTAACCGAACGAGTGTTGCAACCCATGGCGACCGCCATGCGTGAGCGTGGAACACCGTTCATAGGTGTTCTTTATGCCGGGCTAGCCATGACCTCCAGGGGGATCCGCGTCATTGAATTCAATGCACGTTTTGGCGACCCTGAAACCCAGGTCGTTCTTGAACGATTGGTGACCCCACTCGGTGAGTTCCTTCTCGCAGCCGCAACGGGCAAACTTGATGATTTCCGAGCGCTGGAGTGGAAGCCGGGATTTGCCGTCACGGTGGTCGTCGCTGCTGAGGGTTACCCAGCCGCCCCCGTCACGGGAACCCCAGTTGGGGGTATTGAAATGGCCGAGTCCCAGGGCAATGCGAAGGTGTTCCATGCCGGAACCAGTGCAATAGACGGTGTCCTGGTCACCTCCGGTGGGCGCGTTCTGTCGGTTACGGCAGAGGGCGACACGTTGGTCCAGGCCCGGGAACGCGCGCTCGCGGCGACCGCCATGATTGCCATTGAAGGCTCCCATTATCGAGGCGATATTGCGCAGTTGGCGGCGCAAGGAGGCATCTCCATCACCTAGGCGACCCTGGGCGCGTTCGCAGGTGGAAGGATAGGGGGGTGACAGGCACTCCGCATAACGTTCTGGCCGCTCGCTACGCATCGGGCGCGATGGTTGACATTTGGTCACCCGAGGCCAAAATCCGAATGGAACGCCAACTCTGGATCGCCGTCATGCGCGCTCAATTGGAGTTCGGTGTTGATATTCCTCAGGATGCAATTGATCGTTATGTGTCCGTGCTCGATCAGATCGACCTAGCATCCATTGATGCGCGTGAGCGGGTCACCAAACATGACGTGAAGGCCCGCATTGAAGAGTTCAATGCGCTTGCCGGTGCCGAGTTTGTCCATCTGGGAATGACCTCACGCGATTTGACCGAAAATGTTGAGCAACTGCAAATTCGATCCAGTCTGGAATTGACCAGGGATAAATGTGTTGCTGCTCTTGATCGACTCTCGGGGTTAGCCGTTGTTTACTCAGAGGTCGCAATGGCGGGGCGTTCGCACAATGTTGCGGCTCAGATCACAACACTGGGCAAACGAATGGGGACTTTCGCCGAAGAACTTCTCATTGCTTTTAATCGCTTGGAAGAACTACTTGCCAGTTACCCGCTCCGAGGAATTAAAGGTCCTGTGGGAACTGCGCAGGATATGTTGACTCTGCTCGAGGGCAACCCAGAAACCTTGGCCCAACTGGAGCAACGCATTGCAACTCATCTGGGTTTTGATCAAACATTCATTAGCGTGGGTCAGGTATACCCACGCTCCCTTGATTTTGAAGTGAGCGCACTACTTGTCCAACTCGCTTCGGGTCCATCCAATTTCGCCACCACGGTAAGACTGATGGCAGGGCAAGAGTTGGCAACAGAGGGATTCCTGCCCGGCCAGGTTGGGTCGTCAGCCATGCCTCACAAAATGAATGCGCGTTCATGTGAACGCATCAATGGGTTCCACGTCCTCCTTCGCGGGTACATGAACATGACCGCGGATCTTGCAGGACAACAATGGAATGAAGGCGATGTTGCCTGTTCCGTTGTTCGTCGCGTTGCCTTACCTGACTCATTTTTTGCCATTGATGGATTGTTTGAAACCTTCTTGACGGTGCTCGATGCCTTTGGTGCGTTCCCGGCAATGATTGACCGCGAGTTGGATCGATTCCTGCCGTTCCTCGCCACAACCAAGATCTTGATGGCAGCCGTACGGTCAGGCATTGGCCGCGAAACCGCTCATGAAGCAATCAAGGAGCACGCAGTGGCCACAGCGCTGCGCATGCGCGAAACACCTGACGCCGACAACGACCTTCTTGAAAAACTTGCATTAGATTCCCGGTTAAATTTCAACCTCGCCGAACTTCAGGCGCTGTTGGCAGAGCCCATTGAATTTACGGGCGCGGCCCGCGATCAGGTTCGCATGCTGGCAGATCGTGTTGAACAAATATCCCTGCAATACCCTCAAGCGGCAACTTACTCACCGGGCGGAATTCTGTGACCAATCAATATGACCTCCCCGAGGAATATGAACATGTTTACTCGGGCAAGGTGCGCGATATCTACCGCAACACCCAAGGCCGTTTTCTGCTTGTGACCAGTGATCGCATTTCCGCGTATGACTGGGTGCTCCCGACGGAGATCCCAGACAAAGGCAAGATTCTTAACGGGATTTCCCAGTGGTGGTTCGCTGCCCTTGAAGGGTTAGTACCAAATCACACAACGACCTCCAAGGTGCCCAAATCTGTTGCAGGGCGCGCGGTTGTTTGTGAACCCTTGGAAATGTTCCCCGTGGAGTGCGTGGTCCGCGGTTACCTCGCAGGTTCAGGTTTCGCCGACTACCAACGTGAGCGCAAAATCTGTGGCCAAGGACTGCCACCGGGACTCAAGGACGGCGCCCTACTTCCCAAGCCACTTTTTACCCCGGCGACTAAAGCCGCGATCGGCGAGCATGATGTCAACATCACCTACGACGAAGTCATCGTTGAGCTGGGTCAAGAAGAAGCTCAAGAGTTAAAGCGAATGTCTCTTGCTGTGTACGAATACGCGGCAGAGAAAGTTGCGCGTCGCGGGTTGATTCTCGCGGACACAAAGTTTGAATTTGGCACGGCTCTCGGCGGCAAGTACAAGGGCCGCATTGTTTTGGGAGACGAAGTTCTCACCCCGGATTCATCGCGTTACTGGGAACGCGATGAATGGAGCCCGGGTGGAGCGCAACCATCTTTTGACAAGCAATTTGTGCGCGATTGGCTCACCTCATCTGCGTCAGGGTGGGACAAGAACTCGGGTGAGGCACCACCACCACTGCCCGATGAAATCGTTGAAAAAACTCGGGCTAAATACGTCGAGGCATATTTGCGCATCACAGGTGAAAAATTCGAATGAGTACCTGGCTGGTGACAGGTGGGGCTGGATACATCGGCGCGCATGTTGTGCGTGAACTGATCGATCAAGGCATTGACGTCGTGATCCTTGATGACTTTTCCGCTGGACTTCGCTCGCGAATCCCTGGGGGTGTGCCGGTTGTCGAAGCCGATGTTTCCAACGGTGGAGCAGTTCAAAATGCTCTGCGCGGATTCAATGTCACTGGGGTAATTCACCTAGCCGCCAAAAAAGCTGCCGGGGAATCTGTGGATATGCCGCTGTACTACTACCGCGAGAATGTGGCGGGACTGGTCTCGCTGTTGGAAAGTATGCAGGTCGTGGGAGTCAAAAATTTTGTCTATTCATCATCCGCTGCGGTTTACGGAACTCCGCGGTCCAATCCCGTGAAGGAGGATGAGCCACTGCTACCTGAGTCGCCTTACGGGGAAACAAAAGTGATCGGTGAATGGTTATCCCGAGATCTGGCCAAGAGTTCGGGCATGAACTGGGTGGCTCTGAGGTATTTCAATGTGGCAGGCGCCGCGGCTGATGAACTCGGCGACAACAGCGTGAATAATTTGATTCCCATGGTGTTTCGCGCCCTGGAGAACGGTGAGCGCCCCCAAATCTTTGGTGACGACTACTCAACGCCCGATGGCACCTGTATCCGTGACTACATCCACGTACAGGACCTTGCCGCCGCGCACGTGGCCGCCGTTGGCCTGTGCGAGCGAGGCATCGGCTCTGTCGATCCAACCGTTGGGATCGCGGTCAACGTGGGCCGTGGGCAAGGTGTCAGCGTGCGTGAAGTGATGGATGTGGTCAGCGAAGTCATTGGCCGCAATGTGAATGCGGAGGTAGTGGGTCGTCGCGATGGTGACCCCGCGGAGACCTATGCCAACGTGGACCTCAGTCGCCGTGTACTGGGGTGGAGTGCGAGCAAGGATTTGTCTGCCATTGTGTCTTCAGCTTGGTCGGCTTGGCAGTCGGTCCGTTAACACAGCGCACCGATAGGATTGTTGAACCCACCAAAAACAGGAGAGCTAGTGGCCCGCGTCGTTGTGAACGTCATGCTTAAACCCGAAATCCTTGACCCCCAGGGCCGTGCTGTTCAAGGCGCACTAGGCCGGCTAGGGCTCACAGGGGTCTCAGATGTTCGACAGGGCAAGCAGTTTGTCATTGATCTTGAGGGTGACCTGGATGCGGCTCGTTCCGCGAAACTCGAAGAACTCGCGGGTGAACTCCTGAGCAACCCGGTCATCGAAGACTTCACCCTCACAGTTGTTGATTAGGGGATAGGGACATGAGCGCGCGCATTGGTGTTGTGACTTTTCCAGGTTCCCTTGATGACAGGGACGCAGCGAGGGCCATTTCCATTGCTGGCGGAGAGGCTGTGTCTCTCTGGCACGGCGATGCTGACCTGAAAAATGTGGACGCCGTTGTTTTGCCGGGCGGCTTTTCTTATGGCGACTACCTGCGTTGCGGCGCTATTGCGAAGTTTGCTCCGGTCATGTCCCTCATCATTGAAAAAGCCCATCAGGGGCTTCCCGTACTAGGCATTTGTAATGGTTTCCAAATTCTGTGCGAGAGTCATTTGCTCCCAGGAGCATTGACACGTAACGACCATCAACATTTCATTTGCCGTGATCAAAAACTTCGCATTGAAAATACTGACTCGTACTGGACGCGCGATTACTCAATGGGACAGGAAATTGTCATTCCATTGAAAAATGGTGAGGGCGGCTATGTCGCAGATGAAAAAACCCTCGATGAACTCTTTGCTGAGGGACGAGTGATCGCCACGTATCAAGATGGAAATCCCAATGGCAGCTACCGTGACATCGCGGGAATTACTAATTCCCGGGGCAACGTTGTTGGTCTCATGCCCCACCCGGAACATGCCGTGGAGGCTCTCACTGGACCAAGCCTTGATGGTCTCGGTTTCTTTACCAGCGCGATCAGTTCGTTGGTGAATGCATAATGATTGATTCCGTTTCCAACGCCGAGCAGCAACCCGACACTCAGCAACCATTCGCTGAATTGGGCCTCAAGCCTGATGAGTACGACCGCATCAAGGAAATCCTCGGCCGCAGACCAACCAGCAGTGAGCTGGCCATGTATAGCGTCATGTGGAGTGAGCACTGCTCCTACAAATCCAGCAAAGTCCACTTGCGCCAATTTGGGGAGAAAGCCCCCAAGACCGATGCACTTCTCGTGGGAATCGGTGAGAACGCGGGCGTTGTTGACATTGGGCAGGGTTGGGCCGTTACCTTCAAAGTTGAGAGCCACAATCACCCGTCTTACGTCGAGCCTTATCAAGGGGCTGCGACCGGCGTGGGTGGCATTGTTCGCGACATTATTTCCATGGGTGCTCGACCGCTCGCAGTAATGGATCCGCTGCGTTTTGGAGCCGCTGATGCCCCCGACACTAGGCGCGTTCTGCCCGGAGTTGTTGCTGGCGTGGGTGGCTACGGCAACTGTCTGGGCTTGCCCAACATTGGCGGCGAACTAGTTTTTGATGACAGTTATTTGGGCAATCCACTGGTCAATGCACTGTGTGTTGGCTCCATGCGCCATGAAGATATTCACCTTGCCAGCGCAAAAGGCATTGGCAACCTTGTGGTTCTTTATGGCGCTCGCACGGGTGGCGATGGCATCGGTGGAGTTTCGGTTCTTGCCTCAGAAACATTTGATGCTGACGGACCCGCCAAGCGTCCCAGCGTTCAGGTGGGCGACCCATTCATGGAGAAACTCCTGATTGAGGCAACTCTTGAAGTTCTACATGCAGGGTTGGTCGAAGGTATCCAGGATCTTGGTGGCGCTGGAATTTCATGTGCAACCAGTGAGCTTGCATCCAATGGCGAGGGTGGCATGCGCGTATGGCTCGATCGGGTTCCGTTACGTGATGCATCACTCTCACCTGAAGAAATCCTGATGAGTGAATCACAGGAACGCATGTGCGCAATTGTCACACCGGAACATATCGATGCATTCATGGAGATTTGTAAGAAGTGGGATGTCGAAGCAATCGTGATCGGTGAAGTCACCAACACGGGCCGCCTGGTTGTTGATTGGCATGGCGAGCAAATTGTTAATGTCCCACCGCGCACGGTCGCACATGAAGGCCCTGTTTACGAGCGTCCGTACCACCGACCCGAGTGGCAGGATGCATTGCAAGCGAATGCTCCAACCGCTCAGGTGATTGCACGACCCGATTCTGGCGATGCCCTCAAGCAGACCCTGCTTGATCTGATTGGCTCACCCAACCTTGCGTCAAAGTCGTGGGTGACCTCGCAGTATGACCGTTATGTTTTGGGCAACACAATTCTTGCGCAACCAGAAGACACCGGGATGATCCGTATTGATGAGGAATCCGGATTAGGCGTTGCCATTGCTACAGATTGCAATGCTCGATTTGCCAAACTCGATCCGTATAACGGGGCCAAACTTGCTTTGGCGGAGTCCTATCGCAATGTCAGTGTCAGCGGAGCGATTCCACTTGCTGTCACCAACTGTCTGAATTTCGGTTCCCCTGAAGACCCCGAGGTCATGTGGCAGTTCGCTGAAGCCACTCGAGGATTGGCTGATGGCTGCTTGGAACTCGGCGTTCCCGTGACCGGTGGCAACGTGTCCTTCTACAACCAAACCGCGGACACCGCCATCCACCCGACACCTGTTGTCGGGGTACTCGGAGTGATCGACGACGTTGAACGCAGAACACCAATGACCTGGAATACAGATTCTGATGGTGAGTTGATTTACGTTCTCGGCGACACCTCAGATGAATTCGGTGGCAGCGAGTGGGCGCATATTCATGGTCATTTGGGTGGCTTACCACCTCGCGTCGATTTGCAACGCGAGAAACTTCTCAGTGAAATTCTTGTTGCTGCATCACGCGATGGCATGATCACTGCAGCTCACGATGTCTCCGATGGCGGCATTGCCATTGCAATTGCTGAGATGGCGATGCGTGCAAATATTGGCGCGCGCTTCTGGGTGCAAGATGACATCGAGCCTTTTGTCTTCCTTTTCGCAGAGAGCACTGCTCGAGCAGTCGTGGTCATTCCACGCAGTGAGGAACTTCGGTTCACTGAAATGTGCGCGGCTCGAGGGTTACCGGCCTATCGGGTTGGGGTTGTCGACTCAGGCTTGGGAGCAGATGCAGGCCACCACGGCGAGCAAGTCATTGTCATGGGTGAGTTATTCACATTCACCATTGATCAATTGCGCCAGGTCCATGAAGCGACCTTGCCGGGTATTTTTAATTCCTAATCATGTTGTCTTCGCATGACCAGCAGTTGCTGCACACCATCGCGGCTGCATATGTCCGAGGTGAGAAACCCGACCCAAATGACGAGCGCCTGGTTGTGAAAGCGATCTTGGCGCGGTTATCAGAACTCGAACCCGGTCGGAGCGTTGAACTGCGCATCCCGCCCTATGCCGCAATCCAGTTGGTTGCCGGTCACACCCACAGGCGTGGCACGCCATCGGCCGTTGTCGAGACAAATGCCCAGACCCTCATTGCCCTAGCAGTGGGAGATCTCACCTGGCAGGCAGCGGTTGCGGCAGGTACCTTGATCGCGGGTGGGGAGAGGTCAGATATATCAAGGCTTTTCCCTCTCGCCTGACAGAGATCGGTCACGATTAGCGCTAACGTGAAACCAAAAGGGTGTCACGGTGTCATCATTTTGATATGGCCGTGACAGTGCGCCTCACTGAGG
>JALRGY010000006.1:35606-36774 GCA_023253325.1 Candidatus Nanopelagicales bacterium
CGGGAGCACCGATCAATGCAGGAAGTTGCTCGTTTAGCGGTCCTTGATCGTCTTGACCGATCTGAGCGCACGGCCCTCATGAGGGACATTGCGTCTGAAATCATGGTGCGCGATTCTGAAACTTTTCGCCGCCTAGCCGAGTAGAGCGCGCAAAATGCGATATTTAGATAAAGAAGATGCGGTGGTCCTTGCTGAACGGATGGGTCTGTGCCCGAGGGATTTGGGGCTGTTGGCTTTTTGTGTTGACCAACCCGCGATGACCGCATTGGGTGAGGATATTTTCCCTACCCTCCACCATAAAATCGCGGCACTTCTTCATGGGATCAACCAAGAGCACCCCATGGTTGATGGAAATATGGGCTTGAGTTGGATGTGTGCGGTTGCTTTCGCTCGGATCAACTATTTCGATCTTCGGGGCACGCAGGACGAGATCTATGAAACTGTGGTGAACGTGTCTGACGGGAATCTTGACGTTCCTGAACTCGCTGCTTGGATTCAAACTCATTTGCACCCCCAGATCTAAAATTTCCTTCCCCGAAATCTCCGCAAAAGGGTTCGCCAATGTTCTCGAGGTGCCATCGATCGCGTAGGCTGAGGGTGTGTCCCGCGGTGATGGTCTACTGACCCACGATCTCCTCCCTGGAGAGAAGGGCCCGCAAGATGCCTGCGGCGTTTTTGGCGTCTGGGCGCCGGGTGAGGAAGTTTCAAAACTTACTTATTTCGGACTTTATGCACTGCAACATCGCGGTCAGGAATCTGCCGGTATTGCGGTCAGTGATGGCTCACGAATTGTCGTGTACAAAGACATGGGTTTGGTCTCTCAGGTCTTCAACGAGGGTGCGCTGGAATCACTGCAAGGTTATGTCGCGATTGGACACACGCGGTACTCAACGACCGGTGCGAGTGTGTGGGAGAACGCGCAACCGACATTCCGAACAACGGCCACCGGACACTTGGCCCTGGGACACAACGGCAACCTGACAAATACAGCGGAGCTGCGCAATCGAATTATTGAATTGCAATCAAATTCCGGCGAACTGCCCCTGAGTTCAGGCGTCAATGCCACCACCGACACGGAGATTCTCTCCGCACTCCTTGCCGCTCACCCAGATCTTTCGTTGGAAGCCGCGGCAATGGCTGAGCTGCCATTGGTCAAAGGTGCTTTTTC
>JALRGY010000070.1:0-3831 GCA_023253325.1 Candidatus Nanopelagicales bacterium
ATTGCAACATCCAGTTTGAGGCCTTGGAATTGTTGGCACGAAAGTGCCTCAAAATCGCCAACTATCTCAGTCATAAACGCGGAAGGCAGACCATGTTGAGAGCCCTCCTGATGAAACAAAGAATGCAGAATCCCATCAACTTCTGTGTTTTTCAATGGGGAGGTCGGTCATGATCGAGTCCGGTACCGCTAAGACAAGTGGTCTTGCTCCCAACCTTGCTTTCGACTCTGAGAGCCATGGGACACCTCAGGATGAATTGGTTCGCTCATTTGCGTCACATCCCCACGATGGACTTTCCCATAAGATGGCAGCGGAGCGGCTCGAACAATATGGACCGAACTTACTTCCATCAGGTCGGCGGCAAGGACCTCTCCTGCGCCTGCTGGCCCAGTTCCACAGCCCTCTCATTTATGTCCTCATCGTGGCAATGTTGATAACTTTTGCCGTTGGAAAGATCATTGACGGTTTGGTTATCGCTGCCGTCGTTCTCATCAATGCTTTTGTGGGGTTTGTACAAGAACGGCGAGCAGGGGAGGCGTTAAATGCGCTCGCCACGGCGGTGAAGTCCGATGCAACAGTCGTGCGCTCGGGAGAGAAGTGCCGCATCAATGCCCAGGAATTAGTCCCGGGCGACCTCGTCGTGATTGAGGCTGGAGAAAAAGTGCCTGCAGACCTGCGCTTGATTGCTGCTCAGGAAATGAGCACAGATGAATCGGCGCTGACCGGTGAATCAATGTCTGTCAGTAAGTCAACCGGCGAATTGGATGGGAGCACCGCGCTGGGTGATCGAGTAAACATGGCATTTTGCGGGACTCTGGTAATACGAGGAATCGGACGGGGACTTGTCGTTGCCACAGGCATGGATACGGAGATTGGGCGCATTCACCGTCTCACGGATGAAGCAGAGGGGGTTGTCACACCTCTCACTAAACGCCTAATCTCCTTCAGCAAATGGCTCACTATCGTGATTCTGTTGTTGGCCGCAGTCACTTTAGTTGTCGGGATTCTTCGAGGTGAGACTCCGGCCGACATGATTACCGCGGCGGTGGCACTCGCTGTTGGTGCAATTCCTGAGGGGCTTCCAGCTGCGCTCACGATCACCCTGGCCATTGGCGCATCTCGCATGGCGCGAAGAAATGCGATAGTCCGAAAACTTCCCGCAGCAGAGACTCTGGGGAGCACGACGGTGATTTGCACGGATAAGACCGGCACTCTGACCCAGAATCGGATGGTCGTGCAATACGTGTTTGCTCATGGTCTGGTTCACCCTGTTCATGTTTCACAACGGGATCAGTTGAGTTCGTGTTTGATCGCTGGAGCTCTCTGCAATAACGCTTCTATCGACATAGATGAGATGGGGGAACTCGCGACTTTTGGAGACCCAACTGAGATTGCCCTTCTTGTCGCGGCTCAAGAAGTGGGAATGGGTGCCCGTTTGGAGCAATCGCATGGGGTTCGAATTGACGAACTCCCATTCACTTCTGAGTCACGTCTCATGGCTACTTTGCATGTGGCACCCGATGGAGACAAGAATTTTCTGGTGGTCAAAGGAGCTGCAGAGGCCGTACTTGATTTGTGTCAAAGTCAGCGCAGTGAGTCAGGTGATCAGGAGCCACTAGAACGGTCTTTGGTGGAGTCACAAGTAGCGTCATTTGGTGAAGAAGCATTGCGAGTACTCGCTTTTGCTAGCTGCGAGGTACCTCGAAACTGGCGGTTTGTCTCAGGCAATCTCGGGGATCACCCAATGACTTTCCTCGGGTTACAAGCCATGTCAGACCCGCCGAGACCTGAAGCAATCCGAGCAATTGCGGCCTGTCATTCGGCGGGTATTCAAGTAAAGATGATCACCGGTGATCATGTGGGAACAGCGAGCGCAATTGCAAGACAAATGGGACTCAACGGCGATAAACAAGACGACTGTGTAGTCATGACGGGTGAGGAACTCGCGCAATTCGGGCCCTTGATCTCGTCCACCCAGTTGGAAGCAGTTGACGTCTTCGCACGGGTTTCCGCTGAGCAAAAACTACTTATTGTGCGCACATTGCAGGCAGGCGGTCATGTTGTTGCAATGACTGGTGATGGGATTAACGATGCCCCAGCGCTGAGACAGGCAGACATCGGTATTGCAATGGGTTTTGGGGGGACGGAGGTTGCCAAAGAGGCATCAGACATGGTGCTCACAGATGACAACTTTGCCACTATTGAGGCTGCCATTGAAGAGGGTCGCAGTATTTTTGACAACCTCACCAAGTTCTTGACATGGACCTTGCCCACAAATATGGGGGAAGGGTTGGTGGTCCTTGCCGCGATTGTGGCAGGTATCGCGCTGCCGATAATTCCAGTCCAGATTCTGTGGATCAATATGACCACTGCAATTTTACTTGGGTTGATGCTGGCATTCGAAGCAGCCGAGCCGGACATCATGAACCGTCCGCCGCGGCGTCCGAATAAGCCGATTCTTACCGCCGTCTTAATTCGCCGAATGGTGACGGTAGCTGCCATCATGTTGGTGGGGACATTCGGGCTCTTTGAGTGGTTTCTTAATCAGGGGGCTGAATTAGACCAAGCGCGCACTATTACGGTCAACGCATTTGTGGCAATGGAAATCGGTTATGTTTTCAATTGCAGGGTATTGAATGGACCCGTTACGGCCGTTAACTTTTTCAGTAACCGTTTACTGATCATGGGGGTTTTAAGCATGGCGATCCTACAGATCGCATACACATACCTGCCCGCAATGAATTACGTCTTTCAATCCTCGCCACTTTCATGGGAGCAGTGGGTTGTCATTTTGGCATTGGGTTTGGCCGTGTACTTCATTGTTGAAATTGAGAAGTGGATAACTTTCCATGTCTCTCGATCCTCGCACATGAATGCGCGTGGCGGTCCCGTTAGCTCCAAGTGGGTTGTGACGAACACGAGCACAGGCACCGGCAACTAAATGGGGTTCGTTCACCAATCTGAGCCAGAAAATCCATCGGAAGCCAGGCCCAACTCGTCATCACTGAGGTCGTCGCTTTCAAGGGGTACTTGCAGAGCCGCCCGAATCATTTCGCTTGTTAAGTCGAATCCATGATTTTTGGTCAAAATTAGGCAATCGGCCATGGAACCTGCAGAGCCCATCAACTCCCTGAATTCGGCATTATTGCGAAGGTAGGTGATGAAATCCTCAATTTCTTTGGACACAAAAGAAGTTTCCCATAGATGTTGGGGAATGAATACCGTGGAAATACGGTATGAGTCAGTTGTCTTGTCCTCTAATCTCAACCTATGAGTTCTCCGAGCGAGTCAGGCAACTTGGCGCCCCTCCGGGTTATTATCGTCGAGGATGAACCACTATTTCGGGACCTCCTGTCAAGCGCCATTGTCTCAAAAATCCAGATTGCCACCGTCGTGGGAACTTTTGGCACCGCTGAGGAGTGCTTGAAGGAGGCAAAGAATCTTGATGCAGACGTACTACTCACTGATATTGACCTCGGCCCTGGAATGAACGGGGTGTCCCTAGGAGTGGAAATTCGACGGACTACAGGTATTCGCGGGGTCGTTCTACTTTCTAACCTAGCTTTGCCCAATGTTATCCCCGATGTCCCCGAAGACGTCTCGGACGGCTGGGGATACCTCTTGAAAACCAGTGCATCCAACGTTGACCAAGTGGGTTGCGCACTATTGGTCGCGCATCAAGGCGGTGTCATGGTCGACGACTCTCTCGTCGGGGCCATGTCTATGGCTCATGAAACACCACTCGCGGGCCTCACTCCCCGTCAGTTAGATGTCTTAGCACGTATGGCGAGTGGTTGGTCTAATAAAAAAATTGCAGCTGATTTATTTTTG